>CAISEY010000293.1 GCA_903884435.1 uncultured Hyphomicrobiales bacterium
GGCGCGCCCTATCAGTGCTCCGATTGGGACCGCATCGAGAAATTCGCCGAGGTCGTCAATCGCGCTGGATACGCCAGCCCCGTGCGCACGCCGCGCGGCCGCGACATTCTGGCGGCCTGCGGCCAGTTGAAGAGCGAGACGGAAAAGGTGCGGGCGCGGGCGAGATTGATGGGGGAGTGAGGGCGACAACGCCCCGATCCGTCCCTATCCATAAAGATACCCCACCGGCTCTCCCTCCGTCCGCAACGGACGCAGTTCCCGCCGCGTGACGATCTGGCCGGCGAGGCCGTCCACTTCGTCGCGTTGCGCCGGCGTCCATTTGCGCAGGGCCTCCATGCCGTTCATGAGGCCGAGGCGGAGGATCTGGGTGTTTTCGCCGATCCCGACGAGTTCGAGCGAGTCCTTTCCGCCCGTGATCGTGTCGCCGGTCCCGAGTTCGTGGATTTTTCCCTCGTGGTCCGTGAATTCGGCGGACCCGCGGATGACGCGATACATGGCGACCTGGCTTTTCGCGAAGGCGCCCGTGTCGCCCGGGCCCGACGAACTCTTTGGCAGCAAGGATTGCCCGCGCGGGTCCGTCGCGATGACATGGCCGGTGACGAGACGGCCGCTCGGACTCTCGATTTCGAGGTCACGAAGATAGACGGTCGCGTCGGATTTGATCGCGCTCCCCGCCGGCAGCGGCCTGTAAAGCGCGGCGAGCGACAACGGATCCTGGAACCAGAAACAGGCTCCGGCCGGCCGGTCGTGCAGCGGGTGCGCGCAGGCCGTCCGCGATGTCTCGGATTCGACGATATGGCCGTTGCCGACGACGGTCGGGTTCGGGAACGTCGTCGGGTCGGTCACGAAGGCCTCGAGAAACTTGCCCGAATAGCCCATGGTCAGCGAATCCGGCACGATCGACTGCGGCGTCGCCAGATTTTCTTCCGTGGACATGCCCGACCAGGTGTAAAAAAGTTGGCGGTGCACGATGGCGCTTTGCAGCATGACCGCGCCGGGGCCGACGTAAAAGATTCGGCCATCGTAATCGAAGGTGAAGACGCCGGACGTGACGAGCACGAGCTGAAAGCCGCCGGGCGGCAGATGCAGATGGAAATCGGTGGGGCCCGTGTCCTGCCGATAGATCGGCAGGTTGGTCGCCACCTCGTGCAGGAGGAAGGCCTCGTTGTTGGCGTGAAAGCCATTGTCGGCGCGGCTGTAGAGAGCCTGCGGGCGATAGGTCGCCCGGTACTCCGCGTCGCGCCGCCGGTCGATCGCGACGAATTTCTGCTTGTTCAGGCGAAGGGGCTCGCCGTCGGGATGAATCAGGCCGGACAGTCGGGGATCGAACCTCTCGTGCATCGTCATCATCTTCCCCCATGGGAGCCGGGCGCTGGCGTCCGAAGCGCCGATCCGCGAGCCCCGAATGTGGAAAATTGTGCGATGCACAAGATTTTTTCGCAAGGCAAAATGGTGTGCAAACGGCTCGAATTTTGACCGCTTTTCGGGCTGTCCGGACGGATTTCAGCCGGCGGCGCGGGGATAGACGGGCCGCGCGAAACCGCGGTCTTTCACGATGATCGCGAAAGCGGGCGCCGCGCCGGCGCGCGTCAGCGCGTAAGTCCCGCCTTTTTCACGCGCTCTCCGAACGACCCCGACCGGGCCGGCCTATTCCGCCTTGATCCCGTTCTTCACGATCACGTCCTTCCACGTCTCGCTGTCGGCGCGGATGTAGATCTTCGCCTGCGCGGGCGTGTTCAGCACGGGCGTCGCGCCCTTGAGGTTGCCGAGCAGGCGTCTGGCCTCCGGCGTCTCGAAGGCCTCCTTGATGGCGTCCCGGATCGCGTTGACGACGGGTTCCGGCGTCTTCGGCGGGGCGACCGTGCCGAACCAGGTGGTCGAGATGAAGCCGGGGAAGAGCGAATCCAGGGTTTGCACGCCGGGGAGCGAGGGAGAGCCGGCCTGCCCGCCGACCGCGAGGGCGCGCAACTTGCCCGCCTCGACGTGATTGATCACGTCGAGCAGGTTCAGGAAGGCGAAGTCGATGCGCTCGCCGAGCATGTCGTTGAGCACTTCCACGGTGCCCTTGTAGGGAACATGGGTGGTTTTGACGCCGGCGCGGAAGTTGAAGGCCTCGCTCGTCAGATGGCTGGTGGAGCCGACGCCGGGCGTGCCGTAGTTGAGCGATCCGGGTTTCGCCTTCGCCAGCGCGGCGATCTCCGCGAGGCTTTTCGCCTCGAGGCCCATGCGGACGACCAGCACGTTCGGCACCTCGACCAGAATCGTGACGGGCACGAAAGCCGACGGGTCGAAGGCGAGTTTCGGAAACAGGTGTTCGTTGATCGAGAGGGACGGCGGCGGCGCCGTCATCAGCGTGTAGCCGTCCGGCTCGGCGCGGGACAATTGCTCGGCCGCGATGTTCTGCGCGCCGCCGGGCTTCGGGTCCACGATGGCGGGCTGGCCCCATTTCGCCTGGAAGCCCTGGCCGATGACGCGCGACAGAAGGTCCGGCGCGCTGCCGACGGGCACCGGAATAATCATGCGGACGGGCCGGTTGGGAACGAATCCCTGCGCGGCGGCGGGGCCGGCGGCGGCGAGCGCCGCCCCGAGGGCGAGGCGCATCAGCGATTTGAGGCTCGGCATGTCCCAGGTCTCCCGTTGGCGCGGATCGCGACTTGTTTCCAAAAAGCCGCGGGAAGGCAAGACCCGTGGCGGCTGGCCGGGTAAACGCAAATGAAACTTCCCCCTTCTAGTGTCGGGGCTCCCGGCCCGTCTCGCCGGGGCGGAGCCTGGCGTATGCGTAACAACGATTGGGTCGGCAAGCGCGCCGCGGCGCGCCAGAATTGCCAGATGCGCGCTGAAATGCGCTTCCTCGACGGGCGCCCGCCGATGGAATGCACGATCATCGACATCAGCGCGACGGGTTGCCGCGTCCAGCTTCCCTCGGAATTCGAATGCCCCGAGGATTTCGATCTTTTCATCCCCTCCCGTTCCGAGACGAAGATCGCCAAAATCCGCCGCTAGGACGGGCTTTTTCTCGGCGTCGCCTTTCTCAAGTCGCGGCTCGACGATCCGCTGGTCATGCAGACGCTGCTGGAGCGCGTCGCGCGGCTGGAGCGCGGTTATTCGGAATTGAAGGGTTCGGGCGTTCCCGCCGCCGGCGGCGAACGCCGCGGGTCCGTCGCGCCGGATTCGATCCCGGCCTTCACGCCTCCCGCGCAATCGGGGCCGCTGGTCGAGCACCGTCTCGATTCCCTTTCGAGGGGCCTCGACGATTTGCGCGGCCTCATCGACCAGTTGACCGCGCAATCCGCGCTGGCGCCGGCCGCGCCCGCCGCCAGCGCGGCGGACATCGCCTCCGATGTCGCCGGTCTCAAGCAGGAAATGGTCTCGCTCGGCGAGACGATGCGCCAGATCACCGGCAAGGCCTACGCGGACGCGCCTGTTTTCTCCGCCGATCTCGCGCACATGAAGGCCGAGATGCTGAAGCTCAGCGTCGCCATGCGCGAGATGTCGCAGGAAATGCCGAAGGTCAAAACCCTCGTCGAGGCGGCGCCCGCCATGGCGGAAGACTCGCGGCAAATCGCGAAAATGAAGACCGAGATCGCGCAGTTGCGCGCCGCCGTGAACGCGGGTCCGCCGCTGTCCGCGGCGGCGGGTCCGTCGTCCGCGGCGCCGGCTCCCGCCGATCTCTCCGGCCTGCGCGAGGAAATCGCGAGGGAGTTCGCCGACGTGCGCGCCGAACTCGACGACCTCGCGGCGATCACCGCCGATCTCGGCGAAAATCCCGGCGCGCGCGCGCGGGAAATCGCCTCCGACGTCGCGGGCCTGAAGGGAGAAATGGCCTCGCTTGGCGAAGCCATGCGGGAAATCACGAACAAGGCTTACGCCGAGGCGCCGAATTTCTCCGCCGATCTCGCGCACATGAAGGCCGAGATGCTGAAGCTCAGCGTCTCCATGCGTGAAATGTCCCAGGAATTGCCAAAGACGCAGGCCGCCGCCGCGAAGGCGCCGCCGCCCGCGGAGGCCGCCGCTCGCGAAACCATGCAACTCGCGCGAATCAAGGCGGACATCGCGCAATTGCGCGCCGCGATGGAGCACCGGCCCGTTCTCGCGGCGGCGCCCGCCGCCGGCGCCTCGCCGGAAATCTCGACGTTGCGCGGGGAAATCGCCGGCGTGCACGATTCGCTGTCGCGCGGTCTGGCCGAGCTTCGCGCCGGGTTCGAGGAACTCGTCTCCGCGACGGAAACCGGCGAGGGAGCCGCGGGCCACGCGAGGGAAATCGCGGCCGAGGTGGCCAGCCTCAAGCGGGACGTGGGCGAACTTGGCGAGGCCGTGCGGCGAATCGGCGCGAAGGCCGGCGCGGACGCGCCGGATCTCTCCGCCGACGTCGAGCGCATGAAGGCGGAAATGCTCGCGCTCGGCGCGACCTTGCGCGACCTCTCCCGGGACGCGCCCAGGCTCCGGGCTGCGGGCGCGACCGCCTCCGCCGGGGAGATCGCGCAACTGGCGACGATGAAGGCCGACATCGCGCGGTTGCGCGCGGCCCACGACGACCTCGCGGCGCGGGTGGACAGCATCGACCGGACGCCAGACGAGACCGGGGATATCGCCGCCGACGTGGACGGTCTCAAGCGGGAAATGGCGGGCCTTGGCGAGGCCATGCGCCAGATGACCGGCAAGGCCTATTCGGAGGCGCCGACCTTCTCCGCCGATCTCGCGCACATGAAGGCGGAGATGCTGAAGCTCGGGATCGCCCTGCGCGACCTGACGCAGGAAATGCCGAGGGTTCAGGCCATCGCCTCCGCGGTTCCGGACCCCGCGCAACTCGCCAGGATCAAGGCGGACATCGCCAGTTTGCGGGCGACGGTGGAGCACCGGCCGGTTCGTCTCGCGGCTTCGGCGGAGTCCGGAGGCAATCCGGACGTCTCCGCCCTGCGCGTGGAAATCGCCGAGGTGCACGAGTCCCTTTCGCGGGATCTCGCGGGCTTGCGCGCTGCCTTCGACGAATTCTCCGCGCCCGCGGAAGGCGGCGAAAATCCGGCGGCGCGGGCGATCGAGGTCGCCGCCGACGTGGCCGGGCTCAAGCACGAACTGCACGGGCTCGGCGAGGCCATGCGGGAAATCACCGGCAAGGCCTACGCGGACGCGCCGGCCTTCTCCGCCGATCTCGCGCACATGAAGGCGGAAATGCTGAAGCTCAGCGTCGCCATCCGCGACATGACCGTGGAATTGCCGAAGGTTCAGGCCGCGACGGCGGCCCTGCCGGACACGCGGCAAATCGCCAGGATCAACGCGGACATCGCGCACTTGCGGGCGCGCGTCGAAACCCTCGCTTCGCGCGAGCCCGTCGCGATCGCGGAAGCGCCCGCGTCCCCGTCCGGCGAGGTCGATGATTTGCGCGGCAGCGTGCAGGCGCTGATCATGCTCGTGGCGCAATCGCTGAACCGGACCGGGGAAGCGGCCTGACCTTATCAGCGCGCGGCGAGCCGCCGGCACGCCGGCTCGCCCGGCGGAGCGCGCGCCAGCCGGGCGTCGCTTTTCGACAGGGCTTCGGCGAAAACCGGATTGTTCCGCCTTTCGCGCAGCAGGATGTCGAGGGTCTCGTAGATCAAGTCCGGGTCGCGGGACACGAACACGAGGTCCGCGCCGCCGGACATCGTCGCGACGATGTTTCGTTCGAAGTCGAGCGCGTAGGCCGCCATCGAAACATCGTCGGTCACGAGCACGCCGCTGAAGCCCCAGTCGTCGCGCAGGACGCCGATCAGCCGGGGCGAGGCGGAGGCGGGCAAGCCGTCTTCGAGCGCGTCGATGGAGACATGGCCGAGCATGATCCAGGGCTCGTCCTCGCTGGTGATTTCACGGAACGGATAGAGGTCCATGTCCAGCAATTCGGGCAGGCTGGCCTTGTCGAGGCGCGTGTCGCCCTTCACGGCGCCGACGCCGGGAAAATGTTTCAGCGTGCATTGCACCCCGCTGTCCGCCAGCACGCGGCAATAATCGCGCGCCGTCCCGGCGACGACGCGCTCGTCGGACGATATGGCGCGGCGGGAGATTTGCGTCGCGGGGTCGCCGGGTCCGTTCGCGCGGCGGCTCACGTCGACGACGGGGGCGAAATTCACGTTGATTCCGGCGCAGGCGAGATCGCGCGCGGTGTTTTGCGTGGCGTTGATGACGAGCTCGCCCGCGTGGGAGAGCGTCGACAGCGCGGCCGGCGGCGGCAGGGGCGGCGAGAGAGCGCTGGCCGGGCCGCCCTCCTGCTCCGTCGCCACCCGGAGCGGCGGCAGTCCGGCGGCGCGGCGCAAGCCCTGGAGGCGCCCGATCTCGCGGGCCAGCGCCTCCGCGTCGAGGTTCCTGACGTTGTGTCGGGCGACGAAAATCCCGGCGACGCCGGCGCGGACGACAAGAGGATCGAGGTTCGCGAAGGAATCGAAGCCGACGATCAGGTGGCGCGCGACGGCCCGGAGTTCGGCGGATGGCGCCGCCATGACCGAATGTTCGAGCCAGCGCGCGCCGCCCTCGCGCCACAGGCCCGCGGCGAGAGCCAGAAGTCCAGGCGCCGCGGCCAGCAAGCGAAGGGCGCGTCCGGCGCCGCGCGCGGCGCGCCAGGCGGCGGCGGCGAGCGCGAGAGCCAGAGCGCAAAGGGCGACGACGGGCCAGGGGCGCCAGTCCATCAGCACGGGCGAGCGAATGCTCCAGCCCGCGTAAACAAGCACGAGGCCCGCGGCGGTCGCGCATAGCCAGAGAGCGGCGAGCGCGCGCGGGCGCACGTCAGCCTTTCGCGAGGGCGCGGCTGGCGCCAAGCGAGGCGAGCGCGACGAGGCCGGCGGAGATCACCGCGTTCCAGCCCGCCAGCGACAGGCCGATGATCCGGATCGCCACGGCGTCGCAACGCACGACCTTCACCGTGTTCAATTGCTGCAGGAAGTCGTTCATCGAGGGCGCGCGGGCGAGCGTCCCCGTGCAGTCTTTCGGGCCTTCCCAGAAGCCCCATTCGACGCCGGAATGGTAGGCGCCGAAGATGGCGCTGCCCGCGAAGACGAGCGCCAGAAGCGCGAAACACGCCGCCGCCGCGCCCCGCGCGCCGGAACCGGCGAGGATCGCCGTGATCGCCGCGAGCGGCACGCCGGCGTAATAGGCCCAGCGCTGCTTGAGGCAGAGCTCGCAGGGCAGATAGCCCGCCCATTCGAAAACCCAGGCGCCGGCGATCGTCGCGAAGGCCGCGGCGAGCAGCAGAAGCGCGGCGCGGAGCGGGGTGAGGGCCGCGAGGAAACGCGTGAAGAGGCCAACCATCGGCAAGCGCCTCCCGGCGCGGTCAGAACATTTTCGCCGCGAGCGCGAAACCGCCGACGACGCAGGCGAGGATTAAAGCCATGAATATGGCGAAATGTTTCTCGAGCGCGGCCCTGATCGGCTCGCCCCACCGGTTGAGCACGCCGGCGACGAGGAAAAACCGCGCGCCGCGCGTGACGCACGACAGAAGCACGAAGAGGGGGAAACTGTATCCCAGCAGTCCGCTGACAATGGTGACGAGCTTGAAGGGTATCGGCGTCAGGCCCTTGACCAGAATGAAGGCCCAGCCCCATTCGGCGTAGAAGGCGCGCAAGGCCTCCAGCTTGTCGCCGTAGCCGTAGAGTCCGATCAGCCACTTGCCGACGGTGTCGTAGAGCAGCGCGCCGATGGCGTAACCCAGCATCCCCCCGAGCACGGAGGCGACGGTGCAGACGCCCGCGTAAAACAGCGCCTTTCCGGGCTTCGCCAGCGCCATGGGGATCAGAATGATGTCCGGCGGCAACGGAAAGAACGAGCTTTCCGCGAAGGCGACCATCGCCAGCGCCCAGGCGGCGTGCGGGCTTTCGGCGAGCGAAAGCGTCCAGTGATACAGCCGTTTGAACATGAAGCGCCGTGGGGCTCGAGCGAATCGCGGCGTCGCGCGGGAATGGCGCGAGCGATAACACCGGGCGACTCGTCGCGGCAAGACGATAAACCTCGCGTTAGTATTAATGTATTTTCGCGCGATTAATTCAAATTTGACGCTCTTCACAGGTTGCCAGGACGCAGTAACCGCCAGCACACGGAAGTCGATGAATATCCAGCATCCGAGCAAGCCCGTATTAACGGGCGGAGGGATGCGGAATGAGTTTGTTTGCGTCCGCGGCCGGGGCGGCTTCCCCGGATCGGTCGAGCGCGCGCGGCTGGCTGCGCGCGTTGCGCGACCGTCTCGTGCGCGGCGTCGCGAGTTTCGCCGCTGCGCTGGGACTCGTCGGGATGGGCACGCTGCTCGTGCTCGGCCTGCGCGATTTCGGTCCGCGCGCCCCGGCGCCAGCCGCGACCGCGCGCGACGAATGGATCGAGCATGTCAGGCCCATCCAGATTTACGCCGCGCAGACGACGGAATTCGGCAAGGACGCGCGGCTTTACGAATCGCGCAGCCGGCGCGACGGCGGCGGACGCCAGGACTTTTTGTCCTACGGAGCCGCCGACATCGCGCAGGGGCCCAGCTTGCGCGTGTCGCTCTATCGCCCGGGCGAGGAAATTCCGCCCGCGTCCACGCTTTTCGTCGATCTGGCCCGGCATGCGTCAAAGGCGGGGCTGGCCGTGGTGAAAACCGCGCTTCCCGGCGGCCTCGCGTCGCGGTTTGGCGAATTCGAGGTCGCCGACATCGTCCTCGCCCAAGGGACGATCGAAGCCTCTTGCCTCGGTTTCCGGCTCGACGTGGCCAGTCCCGGACTGAAGATCACGGGTTTCGCCTGTGGCGGCGGCAAGCCCCTCGACAGGCCGACGCTGGCCTGCGCGCTCGACCGGATCGATCTGATTTCGGCGGGCGAGGACCACGCGCTGGCGAAATTCTTCCTCGACGCCGAACAGGGGCGCGGCAAGGTTTGTTCCGCGCCGCGCGGACCGGGCGCCAGGTCGACGTGGCTCGACCAGGGCGCCCAGTTGCCGCCGTTGCGCGCCACGACGGCCGCCCGCAAGGTTGCGTCGCGCTGAGGGTCGAAAATTCAACTGGGCTGTTGACCGGATCGGGACTAATGTCGCTTCAGCGATTTGCCATCAGGGGAAAAACAATGCGCATGACACGGCCGTTCCTTCTCGCCACGGCGGCAAGCCTCGCGGCCCTGTTCGCCGCCTCCACCATCGCCGAGGCGCAAACGCGCCGCGCGCATTCGCGTCCGCTCACCGTGAAAAAGCGCAGTTTCCTCGACGCCGGGAAGGTCGTGCCGGTCGGCAGCCAGTCCGGTTACGTCCAGGCCGGGCATTATTTCAACCGCACGCCGGACTATTACATGAACCGCGGCCGCTACGGCGGCGAGACGCTGCCGGGCCGGTTCGACCTGCCGGGCGGCAGGCCGCTGTTCACCTTCTGATACGCGCCCCGCGCCTCAGGCGAGCTTTTTCAGCTCGCCGAGGATCGCCTCGCCCATTTCCACCGTCGAAACGGTGGATTTCGCGTCGCCCTTGATGTCGGCGGTGCGCAGGCCGGCGTCGAGCACGGCGGAAATCGCCTTCTCGATCATGTCGGCGGCCTTTCCGAGGCCAAAAGAATAGCGCAGCGCCATTCCGAACGAACCGATCATGGCGATCGGGTTGGCGATTCCCTTGCCCGCGATATCCGGCGCCGAGCCGTGCACGGGCTCGTAGAGCGCCTTGCGCTTGCCGGTCTTCGGGTTGGTCTCGCCGAGCGAGGCGGAGGGCAACATGCCCAGAGAGCCCGTCAGCATGGCCGCCACGTCGCTGAGCATGTCGCCGAAGAGATTGTCGGTCACGATCACGTCGAACTGCTTGGGCCAGCGCAC
>CAISEY010000294.1 GCA_903884435.1 uncultured Hyphomicrobiales bacterium
CGCCGGATCACCTATTTCCTCGACCGCCCCGACGTGATGGCAATCTACACCACCCGCATCGAGGCGGACCGGACCGAGGCGCCGGTGCTGCTCGGCAACGGCAACCTGATCGAATCCGGCCCCGCCGGGGCCGATCGGCACTTCGCGATCTGGCACGACCCGCATCCGAAGCCCGCGTACCTGTTCGCGCTGGTGGGCGGCCGGCTCGGCAAGGTCGAGACCAACTTCACCACCCAGGAGGGACGCGCCGTCACCTGCGCGGTCTATGTCGAACCCGGCAAGGAGGCCCGCGCCGACTACGCCCTCGATGCCGTGATCCGTTCCATGAGGTGGGACGAGACCGCCTTCGGCCGCGCCTACGACCTCGACGTATTCAACGTCGTCGCCGTGTCCGACTTCAACATGGGCGCCATGGAGAACAAGGGGCTCAACGTCTTCAACGACAAATACGTGCTGGCCTCGCCGCAAACCGCGACGGACGTGGATTTCGCGGGAATCGAGGCGGTCATCGCCCATGAATATTTCCACAACTGGACGGGGAACCGCATTACCTGCCGCGACTGGTTTCAGTTGTGCCTGAAGGAGGGACTGACGGTCTTCCGCGATCAGGAATTCACCTCCGACCAGCGCTCGCGCCCGGTGAAGCGCATCGCCGACGTGCGCGCCCTGCGCGCGTCGCAGTTTCCCGAGGACGCGGGGCCGCTCGCCCACAACGTGAGGCCATCAACCTATCTCGAAATCAACAATTTCTACACGCCTACGATCTACGAAAAAGGCGCCGAGGTCATTCGCGCGCTGAAAACGCTGATCGGAGCGGACGCGTTCCGCCGGGGCATGAACCTGTATTTCGAGCGCTATGATGGAACCGCGGCCATCGTCGAGGACTTCATTTCCTGTTTCGCGGAAGCCTCCGGCCGCGATCTCGAACCGTTCATGCTCTGGTACAACCAGGCCGGCACGCCGGAATTGCGCGTCGCCTGCGCGTTTGACGCGGACCGGCGCACGTTCACGATGGACTTCGAGCAGCATTGTCCTCCAACGCCCGGACAAAACGAGAAGAAGCCTCTCGTCATCCCCGTCGCGCTTGGTCTGATCGGCGCCAACGGCGAGGACATCGCGCTTGATTGCGCGGGGCCGGACTCGCCGGGCGGCGCGCGCGCCGAAGAAACACGGCGCGGCGTGTTCGAATTGACGACGGCCTCGCGCCGCGTCGTGTTCAGAAACGTCGCGACGCGCCCGACACCCTCCGTTTTGCGGGGCTTCTCCGCGCCCGCGCGGCTGCGCCTCGATTTCACGGAAGAGGAACTGCTGACGCTGCTCGCTCACGACAGCGACATGTTCAACCGCTGGCAGGCCGCGCAGGAATTCGCGACCCGGCTGCTGATCCGTTCGGCGGCCTCGATCCGCACCGGCGGCGCTCCGGTCACGAGCGACGCCTTCGCCGACGCGCTTGGCGCGATCATCGCGGACGCGGCGACGGATCCGGCCTTCGCGGCGCAGGCCATTTCGCTTCCCTCGGAGGCGGATATCGCCCGCGACATCGGCGAGAACGTCGATCCGGACGCGATCTTCGCCGCGCGTCGCGCGTTGCGGCGCGCGATTTCGATCCGGCTCGGGAACCGCGTCGAAGGCGCCTGGCGATCGTTCGCCCCGGCTGGCGCGACCTTCAGTCCGGACGCGAAGAGCGCCGGCCTTCGCGCCCTGCGCAACGCGTTGCTCGACCTCCGCGCCGCGGGCGACGGAGACGCCGGGACGGCGCTCGCCCTGACGCAATTCGAAGCCGCCGACAACATGACCGATCGCATGGGCGCGCTCGCGGTCATCGCGCAAACGCCGGGCGAGGCCCGCGAGACCGCGCTCGGAAAATTCTATCGCGACTTCGAGAGCGACGCGCTCGTCATGGACAAGTGGTTCGCGATCCAGGCTTCCATCCCCGAACCGGGAACGCTGGCGCGCGTGCGGGCGCTCATGGAGCATCCGCTGTTCTCGATGACAAATCCCAACCGCCTGCGTTCGCTCGTCGGCGCCTTCACCGCCAATCCGACCCAATTCCACGCCGCCGACGGTTCCGGCTACGCGTTCCTCGCGGACATAGCGCTGGATCTCGACGGCAGGAATCCGCAAGTCGCGGCGCGGCTGCTCGCGGCCTTTCGCACATGGCGCGCCATGGAGCCCGGACGGCGCGCGCTCGCGGAAGCCGCGCTGCGGAAAGTCGCCTCCCGCCAGGGCCTTTCGTCCGACGTGCGAGACATCGCCGACCGTTCGCTCGCCTGACCGGCGCGACGTTCGCGCTTTGGACTCAAGCGCCGGAGCGAGCGGCTTCGAAAACGGAAAAAATGTCCGGAAACGATTCGTTAACATCTGGACAAAGAGTCGGGCCGGGATTCAGATGGGTCTGATTCGAAGCGATGCGGCACATTGGCTTCGGATCAATCTCTTTCGAGGAGGCCCGGCATGGCTCATGCCGATCTGGCCAACGCGCCGATTCGTCCCGGCGCGTTGCGCGTCATCGCGCGAATTCGCGCGCGGATATCATCCGGCGGCCTCGCGGCGCGGGCGGTCTTGCTGAGACGCGCCATCGCCGCGATGATCGCCGTCTTCATCGCCAGCGTGGGCGTGGTCGCGACATTCAACGCCCTTGACCGGCGAGACGCCGTCATCGCCTCCGCGTCGGATGATCTCGAACTCGCGGCGGCTGCGATCGCGGCGGCCATCGATCTGGCGGCGCGGGGCGCGCGCGAAGGCGCGTCTCCGGACGCGCTCGACTACGCGATCCCGCCGCGCGCGCTGTCCGGCGGACGGCGTTTGCTCGTCGCGAACCGCGACGGCGCGGTTCTGAATTCGGCGCCGCCCGCGCCGGCGGGCGTCAAAACGCTGCAAGACTGGCTTGGAGAAATCCAGGCGATCACCACGTTCGCGGAACGGGCGGGCGTGATGCGCCTGACGCTCGCGGGAGGCGACGACGCTTTCGCGATCGTGAGGAACCTTCGCGTCGCCAGCGGACAGATCGCGCTCACGCAATCCGTGCCGGCCGCGCTCGCCCAATGGCGGTCGTCGACGCTGCGCGACGCGCTGCTGCTGGTTTGCGGAATGCTCGTTCTGGCTCTCGTCGGCGCGGCCTGCGTATGGCAACTGACCTTGACGCAGGAGACGATGGCGACCACCGCGCGCATGCGAGAGCGCATCGACACGGCGCTGAGCCGCGGACGCTGCGGCCTGTGGGACTGGGACATCGCGCGGGGACGAATCCACTGGTCGAACTCGATGTACGAAATTCTCGGGCGAGAACCCGCGGGGGACTTCCTGTCGTGTGGCGACGTCGACGCGCTGATCCACCCGGACGATGGCGATCTGGCGACCATGGCCGAAATGCTGGCCTCGTCGGAAAGCAACAGCATCGATCATGAATTCCGGGCCCGCGACGGAGCCGGAGGCTGGACGTGGCTTCGCGCGCGCGCCGAACTGATCCGCAGGCCCGGAGACAAGAACGCTCATCTGGTGGGAATCGCCGTCGATGTCACGGAGCAGAAATTGCTCGCGGAAAAGAGCGCCACCTCCGATTCAAGGCTGCGCGACGCGATCGAGACGATTTCCGAGGCGTTTGTCCTGTGGGACGCCGGAAACCGGCTCGTGATGTGCAATTCGAAGTTCCAGCGGCTTCACAATCTCGAGGCGTCCTCGGTCGTCGCGGGCGTGTCCTATCCGGAATTGATGGCGCGCGGAAATCCCCCCGTCGTGCAATCGAGATGCACGCTCGGCGAAAGGCCGGGGGCGCTCTCGGTGACGACCGAGGCTCGGCTCGCGGACGGCCGCTGGCTGCAAATCAACGAACGCCGCACCAACGACGGCGGCTACGTGTCCGTCGGCACGGACATCACCGCGCTGAAGAAGCACGAGGAACAACTCGTCGAATCGGAACGCCAGCTGAAGGCAAGCGTCGAGGAATTGAGACGTTCGCGGCGGGCCCTCGAAACGCAGGCGGCGGAACTCTCCGAACTCGCGGAGCGTTATTCCGAGCAAAAAATTCACGCGGAGAGCGCCAATCACGCGAAGTCGGAATTCCTCGCCAACATGAGCCACGAGCTGCGCACGCCCCTCAACGCGATCATCGGATTTTCGGAGATGATGGAGCGGGAAACCTTCGGCCCGCTGGGCAACGCCCGCTACCTCGACTACAGCGCGCACATCCGCAAGAGCGGCGAAAACCTTCACAGGTTCATTTCCGACGTCCTCGACATGTCGCAGATCGAATCCGGACGCATGCAGCTCGTGTTTTCGGACGTCGAAATCGACTCGCTCGTCGAGGACGCGGTCGAGAGCATCAGGACCTTCGCGGACCAGAAGAACGTCGTGGTGGCCATCGACGTGCGCTCGCGCGAGACCATTCGCGTCGATCGGGACCGGATCCAGAAGGTGATCAACGGCCTGCTCCACAACGCGGTGAAGTTCACCCCCGAGGGCGGTCGCGTGTCGCTGCGCACGCGGCGGCAGGCCTCGGCGCTCAACATCTATGTCGAGGATTCCGGCGCCGGCATTCCGCGGGACGCCCTCGCCCGCGTGGTCACGCCATTCGAGCAGCCGGGTTCGCCGCTCGAGGATGGAATGAAGGGCTCCGGGCTTGGCCTCGCCATCGCGAATTCAATCCTGGACCTTCATGGCGGCTCCCTGCGCATTCGCTCGACGGTCGGCGCGGGCACGATCATGCGCGCGCAAATCCCCGTGGAGGCGGCGGCGGGCCTTCAGCCGCCACGCTCCTTTCCCCTGCGCGCGACCGGCTGATCGCCGCGTCCGAGCAGCCGGTCGAAGATGGCGCGCGTCGCGGCGCGCGTTTCCACGAGATTGCCGGCGAGCGCGCGAAAATCCGGGGCGCCCGCCACCGTCGCGACGCGACGCAGCACGCCGCGCGCGACCTTGTCGGGATCGAAGCGACCCTCGATCGTCAGTCGCTGCATTTGCGTGACGACCTCGAGAAGACGATGGGCCTCGCGAAGCGTCTGTCCGTCGCTCTCCGGAAGAAACCCGCGCCGCGCCGCGCGCGCGATGGTCGCGCGCGTGCCGGCCCCGGCGATCTCCGGCGCCTCGCGCCCGCGCAGAAGCGCGAAATATTGCGCGATGAACTCAATGTCGACGAGCCCGCCGGCGGCCAGTTTCAGGTCCCAGGGATCGCTTTCGCCCTTCTCCGCGGCGATGAGCCGGCGCATGCCGAAAACGTCGTCCCGAAGCGCCGCCGGATCGCGCGGCTTCGTCAGAACGGCGTGAATGGCGCCCTCGACTTCGAGGGCGAGCGAGGCGTCGCCGCACACGACGCGCGCGCGCGTGAGCGCCATGTGCTCCCAGGTCTCCGCCTCGTTCCGTTGATAATCGACGAAGCCACGAAATTGCGTCGCGACGGGCCCCTTGTTGCCGGACGGTCGCAGGCGCATGTCGACCTCGTAGAGCGTTCCGCGCGATGTCGCGACGGTGAGCGCGGAGACGAGTCTTTGCGTCATGCGCGCGTAATATTGCGTGGCGTGCAGACGCCTGACGCCGCTCGACTCCGGATTTTCGGCGTCGAAGTCGTAAATCAGGATGAGATCGAGATCGGACGCCGCCGTCATTTCGCGCGAGCCAAGCTTGCCCATGCCGAGGACGACGCAGCGCCCTGACTCCACGCGTCCATGCTCCGCCTCGAACGCGCGGGACACGTGTTCGAGCGTGGCCGAAACAATGGCGCTTCCAAGCGCGGAAAACGCGCGCCCCGCCCGCGCCGGATCGATGACTCCGGTGAGCATGCGCACGCCGACGAGAAATCGTTCCTCGTGCGCCATGTCCCGCGCCGCGTCGAGGAATTCCTCCGTCGACCTCGACGCCGCGACGACGCGCGCGGCGCGCGCCGAATATTCCCCGTCGTCGCGCCCCGGATGGTTGAGCGCGGGATCGATGGCCGCGTCGAGCACGTGCGGACGCGAAACGACGACATCGGCGAGCCGCGGCGCGCCGCCGAGGATATCGCCGAAAA
Organism: uncultured Hyphomicrobiales bacterium; assembly: GCA_903884435.1. Lineage (GTDB taxonomy): Bacteria > Pseudomonadota > Alphaproteobacteria > Rhizobiales > Beijerinckiaceae > Terripilifer. The sequence goes on from CAISEY010000294.1 coordinate 5,999, forward strand.
GCTCGCGAAGACTCTTGTTGGAGCGCAGGATCGACAGGAGTTCGATCGCCGCTGGCATTCGCGTGAGCATCGCGTCGAAGGCCACCAGCGCCGCGTCGGGATCGCCGCTCCCGCCGAAGGCTTCGAGCAGGCCGGGCACGAGTTCGGTCAGAACCTCGCGCGCGCGCGAGCTCTGCACCGCCGCCCGGCGGCCAAAATGCCAGCCTCGCACGGTTTCCGCCGCGCCGGCCGGATCGGCGAAGCCCATCCTCGTCAGGGTGACGAGCGTTTCCGGATCGTCGTGGGTTCCCGTGAACACGAGACTCCCGTGGGACGAATCGAGGCCGGGCGCCGCCTCGAATAGCCTCGCGTAATGTTGCTCGACCTCGCGCAGATGACGCGTCAGTCGTTTTGAAAAAGACGCGACGCCGCCAAACCCGCAAAAGCGCGCGAACCTTTTCAGGGCGTCCGGGTCCGCCGGGAGGCGCTGCGTCTGCTCGTCCGACACCATCTGGAGGCGATGCTCGATCTCGCGAAGATAAAGATAGGCCGCGGTGAGATCGCGCACGGCGGCTTCCGTCACCCATCCGTCCCGATGGAGCTCCACGAGCATTTCGAGCGTGCGGGCGCCGCGCAACGCGACGCGCTTGCCGCCGAATATGAGTTGCTGCGTTTGCACGAAAAACTCGACCTCGCGGATGCCGCCGCGGCCCAGCTTCACGTCGTGGCCCGCGACGGCGACCTCCGCGTGGCCGCGCACCGCGTGAATCTGCCGCTTCATCGCGTGAATGTCGGCGATCGCGGCGTAGTCGAAGTACTTGCGCCAGATGAAAGGCGCCAGACCCGCCAGAAACTCCGCGCCGAGCGCGATGTCGCCCGCGACCGGGCGAGCCTTGATCATCGCCGCGCGCTCCCAGTTCTGGCCAAGCGTTTCGTAATAGTGGGTCGCGGCTTGCGTGGAGATCGCGATCGCCGTCGATCCAGGATCGGGCCGCAAGCGCAGATCGACGCGCAGGACGTAGCCATCCTCCGTGCGTTCGTGCAGAAGTCGCGTGAGGGCCCTGGCGACGCGAACGAAGAGGGGCCCGGGCTCGGCGTCCGCGGGCAGCGCGGCCGAGCCCGCGTCGTAGAGCACGACGAGATCGATGTCGCTGGAATAGTTGAGTTCGCCCGCGCCATGCTTGCCGAGCGCGAGGACGACCATCCCGCAGCCATCGCGCGGCTTCTCGACATCGGGCGGCGCGAGACGTCCGGCGAGCGCCTCGCGCCTCAGCAACCACTCGAGCGCGCTGGACACGGCGTCGTCCGCGAAACGCGTCAGCGCGCGCGTGACCTCGACCACGCCCCACGCGCCGCCGAGATCGGCGAGCGCGACGTGGAGCGCCGCGTCGTGCTTGGCCTCGCGCAGCGCGCGCATGATTGACTGTTCATCGACGGCGGCCCGCGCCCGTTCGCGAAGCCGCGCGAGAGACTCTTCGAAATAATCCGCGGGCGGCGTTCGCATCATGCGCGCGAGGCGGGGAACGTCGCGCCGCGCGAGGCTCCAGAGATAGGCCGAATGATCCGCCACGCCTTCCAGCAACGCGCGCACGGCCCGGTCGCAGAGCAACTCGTCGAGACCGGCGTCTCCCGCGCCAGGCTCGTCCGCGAGTTCGGCCACGCGCTCACGCGCGAGACGCGGACTCGACAATTTTGGCGCCCGCGTCAACGCGCCCGCGAGAGGCCCGTCTTTCCGCGCTCCATCGCGGTTCGTGTTCATTCATAGCTCCCCGTCTTCATTCGATGATTTTGAAGTCTGGTCCAGGCCGCGCGTCGAGCGCCATGATCACGCGCAATCCGGGCGCGTTGTCCTCCAGACGCAAAACGCCCCGGTGGAGCCGCGCGACGGCGGCCGCGAGCGAAAGTCCAAGTCCCGAACCCGGGCGCGAACGGGCGCCCTCGAGACGCACGAACCGCTCGAGCACGCGCGCGCGATCCGCCAGCGCAATTCCTGGCCCGCGGTCCGAGACTTCGATGTCGATGGCGTCGCCGGCGCGGCGCGCCGCGACGCGCACCTCCGCGGCTGGCGCGCCGGTGCCCCCGACGGGCTCGCCGTATTTCAGCGCGTTGTCGACGAGATTCGCGAGCGCCTGACCCACGAGTTCGCGATTTCCGGTCACGCGCAATCCCTCGGGAACGTCGAGGACGAGCGACACCCCCTGCTCCTCCGCGAGCGGCTCGTACAATTCCGCGACATCCCGGGCGACGAGCGCCGCGTCGAAGTCCTCCATGCCCTGGCGTTCGGTCCCCGCCTCGGCGCGCGCGATCATCAGCAAGGCGTTGAACACGCGGATGAGGCCGTCGGATTCCTCGATGATTTTCTCGAGGGCGGCGCGCGTCTCGTCGGGCGAGGCGCTGGATCGCAAGGCCTCCTCGGCGCCGTTGCGCAGTCGCGTCAGCGGCGTGCGCAGGTCGTGCGCGATGTTGTCCGAAACCTCCCGCATTCCGGCCATGAGATCGTCGATGCGGTCGAGCATCGCGTTCAGGTTGCCGGCGAGCCGGTCGAGTTCGTCGTTGCTGCCCGCGAGCGGCAGACGGCGCGCGAGATCCCCGCCCATGATGCTTTGCGCGGAAGCCGTCATGGCGTCGACGCGGCGCAACACGCGGCGCGCGACGAAGAGGCCTCCGATCGTCGCGAGCAACGTCAGCGCGACGAGCGAGGTGACGAGGGCGCGGACCAGCACGCGCGCCAGTGTTTCACGCTCGGCCAGGTCGCGTCCGACGAGCAGGCGAAACCCGCCTGGCAACAAGAAAATGCGCGCGAGAGCGCGGCTGCCGGCGGTCTGTTCGCCAACGTGCGCGTAAGCCGTCTCGATCGCGCCCGGCGTGTCGAGAACGCCCGTTGGCAATTGCGCGACATTGCCGGCGACCCTTTCGCCCGCGAAGGTGGTGACGAGATAGAGGGACGCGCCAGGACGGCTGGCGCGACGCTCCACGGCGTCGACGAGGCGGCGAATTCCGCCCTGTCCGTATTGTTCGGCGAGGCCGGTGATTTCCGCGTCGATGGTTTGCGCGGTTTGCTGGTCGATGAGATTGCGCACGTTCAGCCCGACGCTGCCGAGCACGAAGCCGGCGCCGATCGCGAACATGACGAGATAGGCCAGCGACAACTTGAAGGCCGTGGTGCGGAGAAGCTTACCGAGAGCCGTCACGGATCATGTATCCAGCGCCGCGGATGGTGTGCAGCAGCGGCGCCGCGCTGCCCTTGTCGATCTTGCCGCGCAGCCGGGACACGTGCACGTCGATGACGTTGGTCTGCGGATCGAAATGATAGTCCCAGACGTTTTCCAGCAGCATCGTGCGCGTGACGACGCGACCGGCGTTCTTCATCAAATATTCAAGCAGGCGAAACTCGCGCGGTTGCAACGGAATGTCCTTCCCCGCGCGCGTCAGCGTGTGAGCGAGACGATCGAGTTCGAGGTCGCCGACGCGGTAAACCGTGGGCTCGGCGTTCGCGCCGCGCTTGCGCCGCGCCAGCACCTCGACGCGCGCGAGAAGCTCGGAAAACGCATAGGGCTTGGCGAGATAGTCGTCGCCGCCGGCGCGCAGGCCCTTGACGCGGTCGTCGACCTGGCCGAGCGCCGACAGAATGATGACGGGAGTTTCGATCTTCTGTTCGCGCAACCCGCCGATCAGTGAAAGGCCGTCGAGTTTCGGCAACATGCGATCGACGACGAGCACGTCGTATTGGCCCTCGCTGGCGAGGCCGTAGCCCTCGAGCCCGTCCGCCGCGTGGTCGCAAGCGTGTCCGGCCTCTCGAAACGCCTTGACGAGATAGGCCGCCGCCTCCCGGTCGTCCTCGATGATCAAAATCCGCATGGGTGTCATATAACGCCTTCCGCGCGAAAACGGCAGGCCGGGATTTCTCCCGGCCCGCCGCGCCACGTCCGGGCTATCCCCGGGGGACGGGACGGCCCGACGATGGACGGATCAGCCCGCGGAGGCCGTCGTCGCGAGCGCGACGTAACGCACGCCCTCGGCGGACCTGACCCGGAGCAGGACGCTCTTGCGGCCATCTTTTTTCGCCGCGTCGATGGCGGCCCGCACGTCCGAGGGACGCGACACGGCCTTGCCGGCCGCGTCGAGGATAACGTCGCCCTTGCGCAGACCCTTTTGCGCCGCGGCGCCTTCCGGGTCGATGTCGGCGATCACCACGCCTTCCTTGCCGCCGCCCGCGGGAGCGAGCGTCAGGCCGAAGCCGGTGAGCGCGCCGCGCTCGGGTTGCGTCGGGCGCTCACGATCGTTGCTGGCGCGCTGCTCCGCCGGCAGGGTTCCGAGGCGAACCGTCACGGTCTTCTCGACGCCGTCGCGCAGATAGGCGATCTCGACTTTTTTCTCCGGGCCAAGACCGGCGATGCGGCGCGAGAGATCGCGCGGCCCATCGACGCGGTCGCCGTTCACCGCGACGATCACGTCGCCGGAACGAAGCCCCGCCGCCGCCGCCGGCGTGTTCGCCTGGGCTTCCGCGACAAGCGCTCCCTTTTGCGATTTCAGCGCGAGGGACTCGGCGATCTCCGGCGTCACCGGTTGAATCTGCACGCCCATCCAGCCGCGGCTGACCGAGCCATTCTCCCTGAGCGAGGCGACGACCGTCCTGGCGACCTCCGCCGGGATGGCGAAGCCGATGCCCACGCTGCCGCCCGACGGGGAATAGATCGCGGTGTTGACGCCAACGACCTCGCCGGCGCCGTTGAAGGTCGGGCCGCCCGAATTGCCGCGATTCACCGGCGCGTCGATTTGCAGAAAGTCGTCATAGGGACCAGAGCCGATGTCGCGGCCGCGCGCCGAAACGATGCCCGCCGTCACGGTGCCGCCGAGTCCGAAGGGATTGCCGATGGCGACGACCCATTCGCCGACCCGCGGGCTCGCGCCGGCGAAATCGACATGCGGCCAGGTGCCGCCATCCTTGATTTTGAGCAGGGCGAGGTCGGTCTTCTTGTCGGTTCCCACGATGCTGGCGGCCACCGTGCGGCCGTCGTCGAGCGTGAGGGAAACGTCCGTCGCGTTCTCGACGACGTGGTTGTTCGTCACCACATAGCCGTCGCCGGAAATGATGAAGCCGGAGCCCTGGGCCTGGCCCGTGCGGGGCCCGCGCTGTCGCTGTCCGGGGGCTCCGGGCGCGCCGTTCTGGCCCTGGCCGAATTGACGGAAAAACCGCTCCAGGGGATCGCCGGGTTCGACGCCGGGCATTCCATCGTCGTTGTTCGAGACGAGGCGCGGCTCGGCAACCTTCACTTTAACGGAAACGACGGCGCCGCGGACGCGTTCGACGACATCGGCGAAGGACGCGGGATTGACCGTCTGGCTCTGCGAGAGCGCGAGAGCGGGAGAAGGCGCGAAGGCGGAATGAAAGGACGCGCCGCCGATGACGAGCGCCGCCGTGGCGCCGAGCAACAGGCCGCGCGGGGTCTTGCGGGGGGACGGGTTCAACATGGCTGTTCTCTCTCCTCGACAGAATGTCCGGCGCGCTCGTTGCGCCGCTGTCGGAAGGGAATATGGGGGAGGCGGGTTTGCGGGCGCGTGGAGGCGGGATGAAAGTTTGGTAACCTCCGCGCGCCTCAGTCCCGCGCCGCCCTCACCCGCGCGATCACGAAGGGCGCGAGCGCCAGAATCGCCACGACGCCGAAATTCGTCTTCGCCAGACTGCCCATCCAGATCAGCGGCGGCAAGAAGGCGAGGATCAGGAGAGGGATCCATTCGCGAAGGCGGCTTTCGCCGTTCCACACGCGCGTGGCCAGCATGGCCGCCGGCAGGGACCAGAGGGCGAGATCGTATTCGAACATGTAGGGGGACGAGAGCGGCATGGCGACGCAAAAGGCGAAGGCTCGGGCCAGAACGTCGCGCGTGCGCCGCCAGCACCAGTAAACCAGCGCCCAGGCCGCGAGTGTCGAGACGCCCTGCCCCGCCTTCGCGAAGGTCTCGCCGGCTCCAATGTTTTGCAGGGCGACATAGACCGTCGCGAACCGGTCGCGCGGCATGCGGCCGCTCGTCACGTAGGACATCTGGTCCGGCAAATGTTCAAAGAACATCCGCCACATCTCGGGTCCAAAAACGACCAGCCCGAGCAACGGCAGGCCAAGGCCCGTGATCGCGAAACCCGCGAAGGCGCGCGGCTCCCGGCAGGCGAGAAGACAGATCGGCGCGAGAACGAAGACCTGCGGCTTGTAGAGCAGACAGCCGAACAGGAGCCCCGAGAGCAGGGGCCGGCCCGCGGCAATCGCCGCGAGACCGCCCGCGGCCAGGGAAGCCGTCAGCGCGCCGTTCTGGCCGGAACTCGCGTTCTGCGCGAGCGGCGGCAGGATCAGCGCCACGAGAAACGGCGCTCCCGAAAGCCGGCGGATCAGCCAGACGACCGGCGCCGTCGTCGCCACGAGCCAGGCGTAGAGGGCGCCGACATAGGGGACCAGCGCGAGCGGAGCAACCAGCAGCAACAAGTGCGGGGGATAGGCCCAGGGAAATTGCAGCCGCTGGCCGGCGATCGATTCCTGCAGCGCGAAAAAACGGTCCTGATCGAAGACGGCGATCGGATCTCCGGCGAGGAGCATTTTCGAGGCTGAATAGAAAAACAGGAAATCGTTGCCGAGCACGCCGCCCGCGGCGTTGGTCAGGCCCTTGCCGGTCGGCGTCAGCGTGAGCCAGGCCGCGAGGATCGCGTAGAACAGCCAGACCGAGGCGCAAAGAACAAGGGCGACGCGCGGCGCCCTCCATTCGATGGCGATCTCGCCGCCGCTGTTGCTGCTTGTCATGCGTCCGGCCATTTGTCGCCACGGGGCGAATGAACCGAAGGGCTACGCGATTCGAGGGGCGAAGTCAGCGGGGCTCGCCCGGCGCGCCGGAGTCGAGCAAGCGTCCGAGCGCTTCGCTTTCGCCGGACGAAAGGGGCGTCTGCGGCGATGAATCCGACGCGCGCCGGCGTTGCGCGACGATCAGTCCGCCAAGCCCCGCGAGCAACACCAGCAGCGGCGTCCCCCACAGCAACAAGGTTCCCGCCCGGAAGGGCGGTTTCAGCAGCACGAAATCGCCATAGCGCGCCGTGAGATAGTCCAGCACCTGCGCGTCGCTGTCGCCGGCGGTGAGGCGTTCGCGCACCAGAAGCCGCAAATCCTTCGCGAGCGGTGCCTGGGAATCGTCGATGGACTGGTTCTGGCAGACGAGGCAGCGCAGTTCCGCCGACAGCGTCCGGGCGCGCGCCTCGAGGGCGGGATCTTTCAGCGCCTCGCCCGGCTCGATGGCGCGGGCGGAGGCGGAGAGAAGCGCCAGCGCGAGCAGGGTGGAGGCGAGACGCAGCATCGCCCTACTCCGCCGGTTGCGCGAGCGCGTCACGCCGCGCCCGTTTCGCCACGCCAATGCGCACGCGGCGGTCCGACAGCGACAAAAGCCCGCCGAACGCCATGACCAGCGCGCCGATCCAGATCAGCGACACATAGGGCTTCCAGTAGATGCGTCCGTCGAGCGAGCCGTCGGCGTTCTCGCCGGACAGGCTGACGTAAAGCTGCCCGAGGCCGATGGTGACGATGCCGGCTTCCGTCGTCGTCATCTGGCGGGTCGGATAAAAGCGCCGCGCCGGCTCGATCGTGGCGATGACTTTTCCACCCGAGCGGACGACCGAACGGGCGATGGTGGCGCGGTAGTTCGGGCCGGGACGCGTTTCGAGGCTCTGCACGGAAATCTCGTAGGGGCCCGCCTTCACCACGTCGCCGGCGCGGATGGCGAGGATTTCCTCGACGCCCCAGCCGGTCGCGGCGAGGCCAAACAGGGTCACGCCGACGCCCGCGTGGGCGAAGGCCGCTCCCCAGGCCGAGCGCGGCAAGCCCAGCGCGCGCGACAGGGCGCTCGAAGCGGTGACGCCGCGCGCGAAAACGCGTCCGCTGATTTCGACGAACGAGCCGATCACCAGATAAGAGGCGATCATCACGCCGACGATCGAGAGAACGGGCCCGCCATGCAGCGCGCCAAAAACCAGCGCCGCGGCGAAACCGATGGCCGCGGCGAAGGTCAGGCGCTGCGCCGCGCCAAGGAGATCGCCGCGTTTCCACGCGAGCATTTGCGCGACCGGCATCAGCAGCAGGATCGGCAGGAAAACCGGCCCGAAGGTCAGGTTGAAAAACGGCGCGCCGACCGAGATTTTCTCCCCCGTCGTCGCCTCCAGCGCCAGCGGATAGAGCGTGCCGACGAACACCGTCGCGCAACTCGCGGTCAGCAGCAGATTGTTGAGGACGAGGGAGCCCTCGCGCGACACGGGGGCGAAAATGCCGCCGGGTTTCAGTTCCGGCGCGCGCCAGGCGAACAGGGCCAGCGACCCGCCGATGAAGAAGACGAGGATGCCGAGAATGAAGACGCCGCGCTCGGGATCGCTGGCGAAGGAATGTACCGAGGTGAGGACGCCCGAACGCACGAGGAATGTGCCCAGCAGCGAGAGCGAAAACGCGAGAATGGCGAGGAAGATCGTCCAGACCTTCAAAGCGTCGCGCTTCTCCATCACCGTCGCCGAATGCAGCAGCGCGGTTCCCGCCAGCCAGGGCATCAGGGACGCGTTTTCCACCGGATCCCAGAACCAGAAGCCGCCCCAGCCCAGCGTGTAATAGGCCCAGTAGGAGCCCATCGCGATGCCGAGGGTCAGGAACGTCCAGGCGAGCAATGTCCAGGGCCGCACGAAGCGCGCCCAGGCCGCGTCGATGCGCCCGCAGATCAGCGCCGCCGCCGCGAAGGAGAAGTTGATGGAGAAGCCGACATAGCCGAAATAGAGCATCGGCGGATGGATGGCGAGGCCCGGATCCTGCAGGATCGGGTTGAGATCCTGGCCCTCCATCGGCGCGGGAAAGACCCGCGCGAAGGGATTGGAGGTCAACAAGATGAACAGGATGAAAGCCGCGGAAATCCACGCCTGCACCGAAAGCGTCGCGGCGCGCAGGTCGTCCGGCATGGCGCGGGAAAAGGCGGCGACGAGCGCGCCGAACACGACGAGGATCAGCACCCACAAAAGCATCGAGCCCTCGTGGTTTCCCCAGACGCCGGAGATTTTATAAACCAGAGGCTTCAGCGAATGGGAATTCTGCACGACGTTGGCGAGCGAGAAATCCGAGACGACATGCGCCCAGGTCAGTGCAGCGAAGGAAAAGCCGACCATCACGAATTGCATGATGGCGGCGGGAGCGGCCATCGCCATCAACGCGGAATCGCCACGACGCAGCCCCCAAAGCGGCAAAATCGCCTGGGCGAGCGCGAGGGCGAGGGCGAGCACCAGCGCGTAATGGCCGGCCTCGACAACGTGACGTGTGACTTCGCCGATCATGCGCGCGCCCTCACTTGTCGCCGGTCGCCGGCTTCGGCGCGTTTTCGTTCCAGACGCCCTGTTTCTTCAGGGCGTCCGCGACGTCGCGCGGCATGTATTTCTCGTCGTGTTTGGCGAGAACGGAATCGGCCCGGAATTGACCGGGGCCGACCAGAACGCCCTCGGCGACGACGCCCTGGCCTTCCCGGAAGAGGTCCGGCAACTGGCCGGAATAGCTGACGCTCACGTCCTTCTTCGTGTCCGTGATCACGAAGGCGACCGTCTGGTCCGCGCCGCGCACGACCGAACCTTCCCTGACGAGCCCGCCGATCCGCAGCCGCGCTCCGGGCGCCGGCGCCTTGTCCG
>CAISEY010000295.1 GCA_903884435.1 uncultured Hyphomicrobiales bacterium
GGCAACCCGGCGCCGCACGACATTCTGGCCATCAAGGGCGTCGAGGAACTCGCCGCCAATCTCGTCAACTAGATTCAGGAAGTCAACCGGTTGCAGGGCGTCAACATCAACGACAAGCACATCGAGGTGATTGTCCGCCAGATGCTGCAGAAGGTCGACATCACCGATCCCGGCGACACGGAGTTCCTCGCCAACGAGCAGGTCGACAAGGCCGAGCTCGAGGAAGCGAACGTCCGCGCCACCGCCAATGGCGGCAAGCCGGCGACCGGAACGCCCGTGCTGCTCGGCATCACCAAGGCGAGCTTGCAGACCCGGTCGTTCATCTCCGCCGCTTCCTTCCAGGAGACGACGCGGGTGCTCACGGAGGCTGCCGTCAACGGCAAGGTCGACACGCTCGAGGGCCTCAAGGAGAACGTCATCGTGGGCCGCCTGATCCCGGCGGGCACGGGCGCCGCCATGACGAAGCTGCGACGCATTGCCTCGACTCGCGACGCGCTCATCCTCGCCCAGAAGGCGGAGGCCTCGCAGGCGCCGACGCCCCAGCTCCCGGCGGCGGAATAGCCATCGCGTCTGTCAATCTGAAAAGGCCGCCTCCGGGCGGCCTTTTTGTCTGCCTGGCCATGCAAATCATCGCCGAATCGCCATCGGACTGGCGAATCTCGGGCGAGTCGCCGGAACCGTCGGGAATCGGCGGTTTCCACCCGGGCCTCGCGGCGACGGACCCGCCGGGGCCTTTTTACCATGCGTTAAGGAATGCTCGTATCCCGAAACACCGGATTGCGCGCGTGAAAGACCGCCCAAATGATGGGCGGTGAAAAATCCTGAGTCATTTCAGCGATTTTTGCGATGCGAAGGGCTTGACGAGCGGGAGGACCGCGGATAGGTTCCGCACACTCTACGAAAGGCAGTAGGTTCGGCACTCCCGGACGCCTCGTCCAGGACATGGGAACCTAAACGCTTTCGGCCTCACCGCGACTTTCAAGTCACATCCGGGACAGCTTTCGGGCTGCCGCGGCCAGAGGCAAGACCCGACGCGCAAGCGACCGGGTCCTCTGCACGTTTACGCCGCAATCCCGGTTTCGGGGTCGTGGCGTGGTTTTGTATATGCGCGATTCCGTCGCGCGCCAGAGTTTCGCGGAGCGGTTCGCCGTTTCGCGTGTTCGACCCGAATATTCCTCGTTCCGTCTCGTGAAGGACGCAGAATGCCGACGATCAGCCAGTTGATCCGCAAACCGCGGCACCCAAAGACCTACCGCGAAAAGGCCCGCCACATGCAGGCCTGTCCGCAGAAGCGTGGCGTGTGCACCCGTGTCTACACGACGACGCCGAAGAAGCCGAACTCGGCGCTTCGCAAGGTCGCCAAGGTGCGTCTGACGAATGGTTTCGAGGTCATCGGCTACATTCCGGGCGAGGGTCATAACCTGCAGGAGCACTCGGTCGTCATGATCCGCGGTGGCCGCGTCAAGGATCTTCCCGGCGTTCGCTACCACATCCTTCGCGGCGTCCTCGACACGCAGGGCGTCAAGGATCGCAAGCAGCGTCGTTCGAAGTACGGCGCGAAGCGTCCGAAGTAGGAGATATCGCGATGTCACGCCGCCACAAAGCCGAAAAGCGCGAATTCACCCCGGACGCCAAGTTTGGCGATCTGGTTGTCGCGAAGTTCATGAATTCGATCATGTACGATGGCAAGAAATCGACCGCCGAAACGATTGTTTATGGCGCCTTCGACGCCATCCAGACCAAGACGCGGCAGGATCCGCTGCCCTTGTTCAAGCAGGCGCTCGAAAACGTCGCTCCGGCGATCGAAGTTCGCTCCCGTCGCGTCGGTGGCGCCACCTACCAGGTGCCAGTCGAGGTTCGTATGGAGCGCCGTCAGGCTCTGGCGATCCGCTGGATCATCACTGCCGCCCGGGACCGTAACGACAAGACGATGGTTGATCGTCTCTCGTCCGAATTGATGGACGCCGCGAACAATCGTGGCAACGCCGTCAAGAAGCGCGAAGACACGCACAGGATGGCGGAAGCCAACCGCGCGTTCGCGCACTATCGCTGGTAAGACTGCCCGCGCTCCGGCGCGCACGAGGATCGATCGATGCCCCGCGTATATGCCCTTGAAGACTACCGTAACTTCGGAATCATGGCCCACATCGACGCGGGCAAGACGACGACGACGGAGCGTATTCTTTACTACACGGGCAAGAGCCACAAGATTGGCGAAGTCCACGACGGTGCCGCGACCATGGATTTCATGGCGCAGGAGCAGGAGCGCGGAATCACGATCACGTCCGCCGCAACGACGGCGTACTGGAACGATCACCGCATCAACATCATCGACACGCCAGGCCACGTGGAC
>CAISEY010000296.1 GCA_903884435.1 uncultured Hyphomicrobiales bacterium
ATCTTGCGCGAGGTCATGGATCGCGATGCATGGGCTTATGTGATCGAATGGCGGACGCCATGAAAATGCGACTTGTCGTAGCGATCAGATCTCCGCGCGACGCTCAAAGCCGCTCTTCAACGAATTCCAAACGCGGAGGATAACATGATCGGAAGAAACCGGCTCCCGTACGTTGCGTGGTTAGCCCTTTTCGCGGCGCTCATCGCGCCTGCGGTAGCGATCGCTCAGCAACCCACGGCCGTGCGCGTCGCGTACGTTCCCGCCGCGCCCGGCCTCGCCGCCTGGGTTGCTCTGGACAAAGGCTTTTTCGCCGCGGAGGGGCTCGATGTCTCCCTCGTCCCACTGCAGAATATATCGCTGGTGCCCGGCGCGCTTGGAAAGCAACTCGATATCGGCATGGTGACGTCGGTCGATATCATCAAGGCCGCCGTGGCGGGGCTTAATATCGCGGCAATCGCTGGTGGCCATGTTGAGGTCGAGGGCAGTGTCACCAACGCATTGATCGCCAGAAAGGATTCCGGAATCAAGTCGATCCGGGATATCGCCGGCAAGACCGTGGGTACGCCGACCGTCGGGGCCATTCTCCATGTCGCGCTTCTACATTGGCTGGCGAAAGAAGGCATTGATCCGAATTCGATCCGCGCCGTCGAGGTGCCATTTCCGAACATGGCTGATCAAATGGCGGCGGCCCGTATCGATGTCGCGGTTTCCGCCCAGCCTTTCTCGGAAAAAATGTTGGCCGCCGGCAACATATCCCTCGGCAATCAGTTGCTGCAGGTAGCAAGTCCGGTTCTCGCCACGTTATGGGTCGCCGATCGCAACTGGATTGAGAACAATAAGGTTGTCGCGACCAAATGGGTGAAGGCGCTCCGCGCGGCCGCCGAATTCGTCGCGAAAAACCCCGCCGAGTCGCGCGAAATCCTCGCGAAATACACGAAACTTCCGCCCGCGGTGTTGCAATCGATCGATTTGCCGCGTTTTGATCCAGCGCTACGCGCCGCCGACTTGGAGGTGTGGATCAAAGTTCTCGCGGAGCTAAAGCAACTGCAAAGGCCGATCGAAGCCTCGTCGCTTATCGTCACGGCGCCATAACAACGTGTCGCCCCCCACCTTCGAGTTGCGCGGAGTCGGGCTATCATTTCCGATGGCGGCGGGACGACGCGATGTTCTCCGCGACATCGATCTTATTTTGGCGGATGGCGAAATCCTCACATTCTGCGGGGCGTCGGGCACGGGCAAGACGTCGCTACTGCGAATTATGTGCGGGCTCACGCGGCCCAGCGCCGGCCAGGCACTTTTCCGCGGCGCGCCGATAGACGGGCCGTCGGCAGGCGTGGCGATTGTTTTCCAGGATTATTCGAACGCGCTGCTGCGCTGGCGCACCGTGGCGCGCAACGTGGCGCTCGGCGTCGAACGGGAGTTTGGACGAGCCGAGGCTGATGCGCGCGTGCATGAGGCGCTTCGCCTGGTGGGCCTCGAATCTAACGCGCGGGACTTTCCATGGCAGTTGTCCGGCGGAATGCAGCAGAGAGTCCAGATCGCGCGCGCGCTCGCGCTCAGGCCATCGGTGCTGTTGATGGATGAGCCATTCGCCGCGCTCGACGCGATGACGAAAGCCACGTTGCAGGATGAACTG
>CAISEY010000297.1 GCA_903884435.1 uncultured Hyphomicrobiales bacterium
CGGGCCAGTGGACCAAGGGCAAGGGCTGCCCGACGTTCGGACCGCTCGGGCCGTGGCTGGTGACGCCGGACGAAATCAAGGATCCGCAAAAGCTGGATCTCTGGCTCGACGTGAACGGCGCCCGGCAGCAAACCGGCAACACGTCGAAGATGATTTTCAACATCAAGCAGATCGTGTCCTACTGTTCGCAATTCATGACGCTCGATCCCGGCGACGTGATCACCACGGGCACCCCGGCCGGCGTCGCGCTCGGCCGCAAGCCGCCGAACTTCCTGAAGGCCGGCGACACGATCGCCTGCGGGATCGAGGGTCTCGGTTCGCAGGCCAGCCGCGTCATCGCCTGGAAAAAAGGCGCCTGATCACGGTCGCTCCCCGGCGTCCGCGCCGGGGAGCGATTTTCTGGACCACCCCTTGCAACCGGACTGGCATGGACGCCGAAATCGTCCCGTCGCCGGTCGTTCAGGGGCACAGCCCGCGCTCTGGCGACCCCTTTTGAAACGGAGTTGCATGATGCGTCGAATTTCGAAACAAGCCGTCTTCGCACTGGCCGCCGCGACGATGTCGCTCGCCGCCGTCGATATCGCCTCCGCCGCGCCGCGGGGACACAGACACGGGCGCGGGCATGGGCTGCCGGTCTACACCGGACAGATCATCCAGCCGGCGCCGCGGGAATATTCCTATTACGCGACCGAGCAGGTGCATGGCTGGCAGCCCGTGACCCGCACCTATCAGGTGCCGGTGCGGGGCTACCAGACGGTCCAGCGCACGCAATACGTTCCGGTCATGGGTTATCAGACCGTGCAAACAGCTCAGCGCGTCCCCGTCGTGACCTACCAGACGGTCATTCGCCAGCATCAGGTTCCGGTCGTTTACCGTCAGCCCGTGACGACGACCCGGCAGGTTCCCGTGACTTACTACCAGACGATCCAGCGCACCGAGAACGTTCCGGTGACCTGGACGCAGCCGGTGGCGACGCACGTCGAGTGCGACTGATCCGGCGTCAGCGACGTCTGCCAAAACCCGCGGCGCGCGCCGCCGCGGGCCGCGCGACACGCTCCGCCGGCGCCTCCGCGAGAGACTCCGGCGCGGTCGCCGCGTCGCCCTCGCGCGGCTTTCTCGTCACGATCACGACCGGAACGGGATCGTTCGATTTCGCCGTCAAAGCGACCCCTTCCGTCACGCTCAGCAGACGGCGGGTCGCGAGCGCTTTCGCGATTCCCGCCGAGCGATTTTCCGCCTCCTCGTCTTCCGCGCCGTCGCCAGCCTTCGTTCCGGTCTTGCCGCGGGTCAACCGCGCCCAGAACGGGGTCTGTCGAAGCGTCAGCAGCAGGCCGAGAAGCAACCAGCCGGCCAGGCTCGCGGCGCGCTGGCCGACATGCGCCACCGCGACCGTGGTCGTGAGGCGTCCGCCGCCGCGCGGGCGCAGGTAGCCGACGCCCTCGCCGTCCCATGACGGACCGAACATCGCGTAATAGAGAGTTTCAACCTTCCTCGAGGGATCGTCGAGAACCCGGTAGGAGGCAGAACAACGCGCCGCGATCACCGAGAGCGATTCACAGTTGGCGGACACGGTCGAAACATCGGACGCCGCTTCCCATCCCGACCGGTTGAACCAGTCCGCCAGAATGGCGGGACCATAGGCGAAGCCGGGCAGAAGCGTCCCGGAGACGACAACCAGTATGTTAAGAGCCCGCATCTCGCCCGTCCCGGATGGCGGAACGCGAAGGCCCTCGCCCCCGCGCGACAGCCGCGCCGGACGGCGTCCGGCGACTGAGTTCCACCCGAACCTAATCCACCTTTACTATCGAACGATTAACCTGTCGGCAGGCCCAGCATCAGCCCCAGGTTCTGCACCGCCGCGCGCGAGGCCCCCTTGCCGAGATTGTCGAGTTTCGCGACCAGCAGAACATGGCCGCGCCGTTCGTTGGCGTAGACGCGCAACTCCATCATGTTCGTGTCGTTTAGGGACTGCGCCTCGAGCTTGCCGCCTTCGTTCGCGAGCGCCGCGGCGCGGACGACCCGCACGAATCCCGCGTCGCCATAGCGCGCGGCGATAACATCCTCGATCCCGGAGCCGCTGGCGCGACGCGCGAGAAAGTCGAGGTGCAGGGGGATCGACACCAGCATCCCCTGACGAAAGTCAGCGACCGACGGAACGAACAGGGCGCGGCGCGCGAGCCGCGACCAGGCCTGAATTTCGGCGATGTGTTTGTGCTCGAGACCCAGCGCGTAAAGTTCGAAGTCCGGCGCGCGGCGGGTTTCGTAATCGGCGATCATCGACTTCCCGCCGCCGCTGTAGCCGGAGACGGCGTTGATCGTCACCGGAAAGTCCGGCGCGACAATCCCGGCATCGACCAGCGGACGCAGGAGCGCGATCGCGCCGGTCGCGTAGCAACCGGGGTTGGCGACGCGGCGCGCGGCGCGGATCGCGTCGGCCTGTCCCGGCGCGAGTTCCGGAAAGCCATAGACCCAGCCAGGCGCGACGCGATGCGCGGTCGACGCGTCGAGAATGCGCGGCGCCTTTTCCCCCATCGCGTCCGCCAGCGCGACCGTTTCCTTCGCCGCGTCGTCGGGCAGGCAAAGTATGACGAGATCGACGCCCGCCATCAGACTCTTCTTGGCTTCGTTGTCCTTGCGAAGCTCCGGCGCGATCGAGACGATTTCGATGTCCGCGCGCGCGCCCAGCAAGTCGCGAATGAGAAGGCCCGTCGTGCCGGCTTCGCCATCGATGAAGATTTTCGCGGCCATGAACTTGCTCCTTCGCGGGCGGAGGTGGATCAGCAAACCCGCGCTGTCAAGCCGCGCCCGACCGGCGCGCGGAACGACGCGAGACCGCGCACAACGTCAAAAATGTTGCATAGCAGCAAAAATGACAGGCATCCAGTTTCGCTGTTCTCCATCGCTTCGCCGAATCCAACCGATTCAGGCCTGGCACGCCCATTGCAACGCAGCGCAAGCCTACCGCAACGCAACATTGGAGCGCCCGCGATGTCAGGTTCTGAAAAGCTGCGGCTCGATCGTCTTTCGATGACCTTCGAAACCGATGGCAAATCATTCACGGCGCTCGCGCCGGTCGATCTTTCCGTCGCCGCCGGACGCTTTGTTTCGCTGATCGGCCCTTCGGGTTGCGGCAAGAGCACCATTTTCAACATCGTCGCGGGTTTGCAGGCGCCGACGACGGGCCGCGTCCTCATCGATGGCGAGGACGCGACGGGAACCATCGGCCAGGTCGGCTACATGTTGCAAAAGGATCTGTTGCTGCCGTGGCGCACGGTGCTCGACAACGTCGTGCTGGGCATGGAAATTCGCGGAACGCCGCTGGCGCGCGCCCGCGAGCGCGCCCTTCCCCTGTTGCGGCGCTACGGCCTCGGCGGGTTCGAACATCGATACCCGAATTCGTTGTCCGGCGGCATGCGCCAGCGGGCCGCGCTGCTGCGCACGCTGCTCATGGACA
>CAISEY010000298.1 GCA_903884435.1 uncultured Hyphomicrobiales bacterium
CCCCTTGCGCGAGCACTGGATGTCCACCTCCATCGATGGTTCGGTGAAGGGAAAGAACGACGGACGGAAACGCATCTTCACGTTAGGCACCTCGAAAAACGCCTTGCAGCTTTCCTCGAGAATCCACTTGAGGTGGCCCAGATGCGCCTTCTTGTCGATGACGAGGCCCTCGACCTGATGGAACATCGGCGTGTGCGTCTGGTCGCTGTCGCAGCGATAGGTGCGCCCCGGACAGATCACGCGGATCGGCGGCTTCTTTCCGAGCATGGTGCGCACCTGCACGGGGCTCGTGTGGGTGCGCAACAGTTTGCGGGTTCCGTCCACCGCGGGATTGAAGAAGAACGTGTCGTGCATTTCCCGCGCGGGATGGCCCTCCGGAAAATTCAGCTTCGTGAAGTTGTAATCGTCGCTCTCGATGTCCGGCCCCTCGGCGATGGAGAAGCCGAGGTCGGCGAAGATCGCGGTGAGTTCGTCCATGACCTGCGAAATAGGATGGACGCGCCCCGTGTCCAGAGCCGCGGCGCGCGCCGGCAGCGTCACGTCCACCGTCTCGGAGGCGAGACGCGCGTCGAGCGCGGATTCCTTCAGGAGAACGCGACGGGCGCCGAGCGCTTCCGTCACCTTGTCCTTCAGGGCGTTGATGGCCGCGCCGGCGGTCTTGCGCTCGTCGGGCGACATTTTGCCGAGCGTCGCGAGCAAGGCCGAAATCGAGCCCTTCTTGCCAAGCGCGCCCACGCGCACCGTTTCCAGCGCCGCTTCGTCGGACGCGGCGGCGATGGCGGAAAGGGTCGAGGATTCGAGCTGGGCGAGATCGGACATGGCGCGCTTTGCTGGTCAGGGAGAACGCGCGGCTTTTGCCACGCGGGCGCCGACTTGTCGAGAAAGCCGGGTTCGCGGACTCAACGGGCGTCGCTCCGCCCGTTCACGCGTCGCCGCCGGAGCCCGGTCCGCGGTCGGAGCCGCCCCCGCCGAACAGGCCCTGGCCTTCGCCCCGCGCCGTCAAGCCAATGAAAAAGGCCCGTCGTGAACGACGGGCCCTTCAATGGCGGAAGCCTCGCGAATTTACGCGGCGGCGGACGCGGGCAGCGCGCCTTTGGCCTTCTCGACGACGGCCTTGAAGGCCTCCGGCTCGTGAATGGCCATGTCCGAAAGGACCTTGCGGTCGAGGGTGATCCCGGCCTTGGTGAGGCCGTCGATGAAGCGGCTGTAGGTCAGGCCCAGTTCGCGGACGGCGGCGTTGAGGCGCTGGATCCAGAGCGCGCGGAACGTGCGCTTCTTGTTCTTGCGGTCGCGGTAGGCGTACTGCATCGACTTGTCGACGGCGGCCTTGGCGGCGCGGATGGTGTTCTTGCGACGGCCATAAAAGCCTTTCGCGGCGTCGAGGGTTTTCTTGTGCTTGGCGTGCGAGGTTACGCCACGTTTGACGCGAGCCATGATTGATCTCCTGAAACTGGCAATGAAGCGGTGGAAAGGGCGGGACTTCAGCCGTTCGGCAGGAAGTACTTCTTGATGTTGTCGCCATCCGTCTTGAACAGGACAGCGGTGCCGCGCAGGTTCCGGATCGCCTTTTTGGTCCGTTTGATCATGCCATGGCGCTTGCCGCTCTGGGCGTAAAGCACCTTGCCGGTTCCGGTGATCTTGAAGCGCTTTTTGGCGCCCGATTTGGTCTTCAACTTGGGCATTTTGCTCTCCTGGGCCGAGGCCCCCGGGTTAACATTTCCGGACAGCGCCCTGGGGGCGCGGCCGGTTCGCGTCGGAATGAGCGAAAAGA
This sequence comes from uncultured Hyphomicrobiales bacterium, assembly GCA_903884435.1. GTDB lineage: Bacteria > Pseudomonadota > Alphaproteobacteria > Rhizobiales > Beijerinckiaceae > Terripilifer. Next base: position 1,772 of record CAISEY010000298.1, read on the forward strand.
ACCGCCACGGCAGCCCTGACAGCCGGTCGGTTCAAGAGGCGGGCTTATAAGGGCAAAGGCCTGGCCATGGCAAGGGCGAACCATGCGGGATTTTCGCTACGCCCCCCGGTTCGCCACCATGCGCGGCGGGCTGTAACGGCTTTCCGCCTCGCCCGAGACCTGGGCGATCAGCTTCTCGTAACAGTCGATCGCCACCGCGACGGAGAACCGCTCGGCGCGGCGGATGCGCGGCTCGGGCGATCCGGGATCGGCCAGCGCCGCGCCCAGCGCGTCGGCGAGCGCGAATTCGTCGTCGAGCGGCACGATCCGCCCGATGCCGCTCTTGCCGAGAATTTCGCGCGGGCCGCCGCAGTCGGTGGAGACGACCGGCAGGCCGTGGGCCAGCGCCTCGACCACGGTCATGCCGAAGGATTCGCTGCGCGAACACACGGCGAGGCAGGTCGCCAGATCGTAATATTTCCATGGTTCGGACTTGTAGCCGGGCAGTTCGACCCGGTCGGCGACGCCGAGGCGCGCGGCCTCCGCCTCGAGGCGGGGGCGCTCGGGCCCCTCGCCAATGATCACGAGCCGGGCGTCGCGCGGCTCGATCGTGGCGAAGGCCCGGATCAGGCCATCGAAATTCTTGGAGGCGACGAGACGGCCGCTGGCGAGGATCAGCGGCGGGCGCGCTTTCAGCGTCTCGCCGGTGACGGGGGCGTCGCTGTCGCCCCAGGCGACCGGGTTGTAGATTTTCCGAGTCCGCTGCGGAGCCGCGCGCCAGCGGCGCACGAGATCGAGGCGGAGCGCCTTCGAGACAGCGACGGTCCGCGCCGTCATCCGGGTCAGAAGCGGGGTCAGCAGGAACGACACGCGGCTGAGAAACTGCGGCTCGCTTTCGTAGAAGCCATGATAGGAAATCACCGCGCGATCGAGGCTGCCGGCGAGGGCCGAGGCGGCGCAAAGCTTGAGGTTGGAGACGCAGAGAGCGGACAGACAGGCGTTTGGCCGCTCGCGGTCGATCAGGCGCGCGAGGGCGCGAACCGAGTGGACATGGCCGCCGCCAAGCACTTCACGTCGAATGGACGGCGCGAGATAGGATTCGTTTTCGGGACAATCATAGTCCGTCGCGAAAATGACCTCGTGGCCGCGGCGGGCGAGACCGCTCGCCAGAAGCGCCCAGGCGCGCTCGGCGCCGCCGCCGCTGAGGGCGTGGGTGTAGAGAAGTATCTTTCGCTTGCGCGCCACGTCAGCCCTCGCGATCCACTGCTCCGGCGCCGCGCCGTCCCGAGACAATTCCACCACGCCCTCCGGACCCTCCACGCGCAGTTTGCGCGCGATCTGGCGCAGACCGGGTTAACGCGCTCTAGCAATTGCTCGCCTTCATGTCGTTTCACACCATCGAAGCGGTCGGGCCGGGACGCGCCGCTCGCATGTTCCAAAATCGCCGGTTCGCCAGTCCCGAATCGCGGCGTTTTGTTCCGTTGCGGGACAGGCGGCGGGCCCCCGCGTCCATTTTGCAATCGGCAGGCCACTTCCAGGCTGGAAACTTCAATTTGTCGCCAAATAGCGCCAATTTCCAGGATTTCAGGCGATAAATTATTAACCGGTCCGCCGCAGTATTCATCGCGCGACACGGCCCTGGCCGACCACGAAAGACATGCTCTTGAACACTCCCGCCAGCAACGTTCCATTCACGGTCAGCGTCATCATCACGAACTATAATTACGGGCGGTTTCTGCGCTCCTCGATCGATTCCGTGCTCGGCCAGACCCTGCCAGGCGTCGAATGCATCGTCGTCGACGACGGCTCGACCGACGATTCGAAGGAGATTCTCGCGAGCTACGATCCCGCGCGGGTCAGGACGATCTTCCAGCAAAACCAGCGGTAGGCGAAAGCGCTGAAGGCGGGCGCCCGCGTCGCGACGGGCGACATCATCATCAGCCTCGACGCGGACGACTTCATCTATCCGGACGCCTGCGAGCAAATCGTCGCGCGATGGACGGCCGGCGTGAGTTGCCTGAACTACCGGCTCGACGTCTACCAGGGCGAGAAAAAGACCGGCGTCGTCTATCCGACGGAGCCGTTTCTCGACGAGGGCCACCTCGAACGGCTCGAGCAATACGGCTATTTTCCCTCGCCGCCGATGAGCGGCAACGCCTTCGACGCCAATTATCTGCGAACCCTGCTCGACCGCGCCGTGAACCTCAACGGCGACGGCGTCGACGCCTATCTGCTCTACAGCGCCCCGGTCTTCGGGCGCATCGCCCATATCGACGGGTCTCTCGGCGGCTACAGGATGCATGGAGAAAACATCTCCATGTCCTCGGGCCGCAAGACCGTGAAGAACCTCGGCGACCACATCTACTACCAGTACTGGGCCGAAAAGAACGCCGCGCGACTCGCCGCGGAGCGCGCCATTCCCTACCGGACCGGCAGCTACGTGAAGGGCCCCTATCTGCTCCTCTGGTACCTGCTGATCAAGGACGGGGTCTACGCGCGTTTCAAGCTGCCGCAACAGGGCCGGTTCATCACCTCGCTCCTGTGCATCCAGGCGTTCCTGACCTATCCGAACATTTCCATCTTCAACCGCGCCAAGAACGTGCTGCTCGTCGCCGCGATCACGCTGACGCCAAGGCCGCTGCGGCTGATGCTGGAGCGCCGCATGGTCGATTACGAAGCGGCCTGACGCTCCCGGAGCTAGCGGCCCGAAACGGCGTGCAAAAGGCGTCCGGGCGTGTCGAGCACCATGCCCGCCGCGTCCAGCACGAAAACCCCGGGGTTGGGCTTGTCTTCGCCGCCCAGCGCGCCCTGCAATTGCCTGCCGATGCGCTGGATGATCGGCGGCGACTGCGCGAAGGCCCCATGATTGAGCGAATCCGCGCTCTTCACGTCCGTCAGGTCGATCACCGTCAGTCCGGCGCGGTCGATTCCCGCCTTCACCTTCGGGTCGTCGAGCGCGACCGCGCCGACGCGCGGAATGCCTCCGTAAATGCGCCCCGACAGGGCGAGAGCCCGGTCGTTGCGCGAGACGAAGACGACAATCGGCGGATTGCGCTTGCCGATCACCTCGATCTGGCTCTGGAACACCTGTGAATCGATGTCGGGCGCGGCGAGGATGACCTGACCCAGCTTGCCCCCGAATTCGGGGTCGCCCTTCATCTTCGCCTGGCGCAGCGTTTCGACGGCGAGCCAGTTGCCCATGCTGTGCGCCAGCAGGTTGATCTTGCGCACGCCCGGCGTCGCGGCGAGCAGCAGCAGGAATCGCTCGAGCTGGTCGCGGGAAAAATTGGCGCTTTCCCTGTCGCGCAGATAGCCGGTGACGTCGCCTTCCGATGGCCAGGAAAACAGGATGCTGGCGCCATCGAAATTCGAATCCGCCCCGATCTGGGCCATGCGGAATACGGCTTCGGGATAAAGCGTGTTGAACCCGTGGATGAAGACAAGGACTTCGCCGGACTTGCCGGCCTGACGGCGCACCGCCGCGCGAAAGGCCGTTTCGTCGAGGCCGGTCCTGTCCCGCGTCACGAAGGTCCTGGCGGGATCGCCGTTCGCGCCCTCGGGCCATTCGATCTCGCCCGTCAGGTGCCCCGGGGGTATCGACATCGCGATGGACTGATAGGACATTTGATAGGTGCGCGTGGCGCCATAGGCTCCGTCCACCCCGTCGCTCTTGCGGTTGGTCGCGACGAGAAGCCGCACGTTTCTCGCGCCAGCCGCCGTCGCCGCGACAGGCTCCAGAACGGCCTCCGTCGGCCGGGATCCGCAAGCGGAAAGCAAAAGGGCGAGCGCCAGCGCGCCAGCCCCGACGCATCGACGTAATCGCGATTCTCGAACCACGCTTGATGCTCCCGACGCGCGACGGACCGTGACAGACAAGGCGTTGCCCGGGCAAGCCCCGCCGCGCGGGATCAATAAGGAAGGTTGAAGACGCGCGTCGGCATGAGTTCGCCGCCCTCCACCGGTCCGAAGGCGACGAGGACGCCTCCACAGGCCGCGTAGGCGACGCCGCCGGCGGGCGCGTCGCGGCCGCGAAGGACCAGCGGCTGGCCGCGCCGCAACCGCGACGCGGAATTGCGATCGACGACGACGCAGGGCACTTCCGCGAGACCCGTCTCGACGCTCTGCATGTATTCGGCGGGATCGGCCCCCTCGGCCTCGAGCGCGGCGAGGGGGACCGCGTCCGCTTCCGTGAAGGGTCCGACGCGGGTGCGGCGCAGGGCGGTGACGTGGCCGAAACAGCCCAGCGCGCGGCCCAGGTCGCGCGCGATGGCGCGCACGTAGGTGCCCTTGCCGCAACGCGCCTCGAGCACGGTCTCGTCCGGCGAGGTGGAGACGATGTCGAGCGCGTTGATGGTGACGGGCCGCGGCTCCAGCACCACGGTCTCGCCGTCGCGCGCGAGGTCGTAGGCGCGCTCGCCGTTGATCTTGATGGCGGAATAGGCGGGCGGCGTCTGCATGATCTGCCCGGTGAAGGCCGGCAACGCGGCGCGGATCGACGCCTCGTCGGGGCGCAAATCGCTCGTGCGCGTGACCGCGCCGTCGGAATCGTCGCTGTCGGTCTCGACGCCCCAGCGCACGGTGAAGCGATAGGCCTTCTCGCCGTCCTGGACGAAAGGCACGGTCTTGGTCGCCTCGCCGAACGCCACCGGCAGGAGACCGGAAGCGAGCGGATCAAGCGTGCCGGCGTGCCCCGCCTTCTTCGCGTTGAACACGCGTTTCAGGCGCGCGACGGCGTGGGTCGAGGTGATACCCACGGGCTTGTCGAGCACGATCCAGCCATTCACGTCGACGCGCGTGGAGCGGCGCTGATTCATTGATTTTCCTTTTCGGGACCCGGCGCGCCGGACGCGCGATTCAATTTTCGACGGAAGACCCGAGATCGCGCCGGACCTTCTCGGTGTTCAGCAGCGCGTCGATCTTCGCGGAGTTTTCGAACGAAGTGTCGAGCCGGAAACGGATGTCCGGGGCGAATTTGAGGTTGATCCGGCGGGACACCTCGCCGCGCAGGAACTTCTTGTGACGGTCGAGGGCCTCGATCACGGGCGCCGCGTCCTTGCCGCCGAGCGGCATGACGAAAACGGTCGCGAGCTTGAGGTCCGGCGACATCTGGACCTTCGGCACGGTGATGACATGCGTCTCCAGCACCGGATCGACGATTTCGCCGCGGGTCAGCAGGTCCGCCATGGAATGGCGGATGAGTTCGGCCACTCGCAACATGCGTTGCGAAGGTTCGCCACCGCTATGATGGGCTCTCGACATGAAACGCCTCTTGTCGTGATGAACGCCACGCGCGCGCGGCGGCGGCGAAGGCCTCGAAAGCTTCCCCGCTCGCGAAGCAACGCCTCGGCGCCGCGTGGATTTCCTTCCAGCGGGTGACGAAAAGCACGTAGCTCTCCGTCGCCCTCACGTCCTCGATCCCCCGCCACGCGATCCGCGTCTCGAAATCCGCGCCACGCGACGTCAGGCCGAAACCATCGATCGTGTATTCGCGGCCGAGGCGGCGGGGATCGTCGGCGGGCCAGTCCCGACCAAGGGCGGCTTCCATGCGCCAGGCGCCGAGCCACGTCAACAGGATTCCACCCGGCCAGGCGCAGGCCATCCACGACGCGAGACCGAAATCCGCGCCGCCGGCCTTCGCCCACAGCGCGGCCAGTCCGCCCGTGACAAGCCCGCCGAAGACCATTGTCAGCACGACGGCGAGCGGCAGCGGCAGGGAGCGCGCGCCGGAATGGGCGTCGCGGACCGCCACGGTGTCGGAAGGCAGCATGGCGACCGTGACAGACAGCGGTCCCGGTGGGGGAGGGACAGCCTCGCCGGCGCCGCGGTCCACGTCGGTCTCGTCCATTTTCTCCTCGCAGAAGCGACAAAATGCCGCCATGTCGGCGGCGTCCACGAAGACGCGCAAGGGCAGGACGATGGCCTCGTCCGGCGTTCGCATCAGGAACGCATGCGCGTCCGACAGGCCGGCGGCGCCGAACGTGTCCCAGGTTCCGGAAGTCTGGCTTCCCTCCCGCGTCACCATGACGCGATCCGCGAAAACATCAACGCGCGTGGGGCCCTCCGGCGGGCGCCAGCGCGCGACGCGCAGGGCGCGCCCGGTCCACCGCCAGAGATTGACGGCGCCGACGCCC
>CAISEY010000299.1 GCA_903884435.1 uncultured Hyphomicrobiales bacterium
ACCTTCGTGTCAGTCCCGTCGGACGATTTGCCTATTAATTGTGGGAATGAATGTGGGAACAGGTCCAGGACTTAAGCTAAGTGTCTGATTTTCAAGTGGAAATAGAATATAATGGCGGAAGGGGTGGGATTCGAACCCACGGTGAACTCGCGCCCACGCCGGTTTTCAAGACCGGTGCCTTAAACCGCTCGGCCACCCTTCCAGATTGTCCGCCTTCCAGATTGTCCGGCGAAGCCGGGGCGCGATGTTTCGCCGCGCTTCTCTATGGCCGAGCCGAACGCCGCGTCAACCGGCAAGGTCGCCGGGAGACATTTCGTTAACCATGAGTGTTCGGACGCCGTTCAGCAAGGCCGCGCTAATGTCGCCTCATTGCCTTCTCATGGATGTTGCCGGAATGAAACTTTTTGAACTCGCGATGATCGCTTTCATGGTCTGCGTCACCGTCGCCTGCCTCGTGTTTGGCCCCCGCGTCGTGGCGCTGTTTGGCGCCGCTCTGCTTGCCCTGGCCTTGCGCAAGGACGGGGAGGGCTGGAACCGGCGCGGGTGAGCGCGCGCCGCCGGTGGCCGCGCCCTGCTTGCGCGGGGCCCGGAGCTGCCGTAATTCCGTCCCAATTAAAGGGCGTGTTGCGTGCTCGCCCCGGCGCGTCCCGGGGAACTGGCGTCAGGACTGTTGTCCGGTTAATGCTTTTGCAACCGGAAAGGCGCAATTGTCGTGGCTCGGCGTGGACATTGTCCCCGCGAGCCTGAATGATGGCTCGGCGCGCCTCCGGCGCCAGGGGAACCGATTGATGCGCCGGGAGTGCTTGTCCAGTGTTGCGTATCAAAAAATGAAACTTGTCCCGGCGGCGCCTTCCGGTTTGCCCGTAATCCCCCGCGCGTCGCGCGCGCTGCTGGCCATCGCGGGCGTCGCCGCGCTCGCGGGCTGCGCGCAGCCCGTGCAGCAATCGAGAACCCGGATCGAGCGGTCCGCGACGGAATATTTTCCGGAAGGCCGCTATGGCCGCGCCAGTCCCCGGGTGATTGGCGACGACCGGCCGGTGCCGCGCGGCGGCGGGCAATATCTCGTCGGCAGGCCCTACACGATCGCGGGCAAACGATATTTCCCCTCGGAGCAACCGCGCGAAAGCCAGGTCGGCATGGCGTCCTATTACGGGGGCGCGTTTCACGGTCGTAAAACCGCCAATGGCGAGGTCTTCGACATGACCTCGCTGTCCGCGGCGCATCCCACCATGCCGTTGCCCAGCTACGCCCGGGTGACCAACACGCGAAACGGCCGGTCCATCATCGTGCGCGTCAATGACCGCGGTCCCTATCACGGGGGCAGGGTGATGGACGTGTCGCAGCGGGTCGCGGAAGTCCTCGACTTCAAACGGGCCGGCACCGCGCAAATCCGCGTGGATTACGTCGGCAAGGCCGGCCTCGAAGGGTCCGACGACCAGAAACTCCTCGCGACGCTGCGCACCGACGGACAGCCCGCGACGCTCGACGGTTCCGGCTCCGGTTCCGGCTTCGGCTTCCCGACTCTGTTCGCGCGAAGCGAACCGCCGCCGCCGCCCAAACCCGCGCCCGAACGTCTCGCCCTCGCTTCCGAGCCGCCGGCCATCGAGCCGCGTCCGGCGCCGGTCCGCCAGGCGCCGACGACCACCGTCGCCGCGGTCATGCCGCCTCCCGCGCCCTCGACGCCGCTTCCTCCGGGCAAGACGCCGCTCCCGCCGCCGCGTCCCTTCGATCTCGGAACGATCCCGGGCGCCTCGACGCCCATCGCCGCCAGCCGCGCGACGACGGCGATGAATTACGCGGAATCCGCCGCGCCGGTCGCCGCGGGCAGAGCGAAAGTCCCGTTCCCGCGTCCCGACCCCGGAGCGCCGCTGCCGCCGTCGCGCTAGCTTTCGCGCGCGCGTTGATTTCGCGGCGACGAACGTGCAAATGAAGGCGACGCGCGGGCCTCCGGGCCCACCGTCCGGCGCGTCGGGACCCTGGTCATGGCCTTCTTCCGCACCCTGAGCGTCGCGATCGCCGCCCTCGCGGCGCTGTTGCTTCGCGCGCCGCCGGCCGCCGCGCAACAAACCTTCCAGACGACGGCGCCCTCCGTCATCCTGATGGACGCCGACACCCGGTCCGTGCTGTTCGAGAAAAACGCCGACCAGCCGGTGACTCCGGCCTCGACCGTCAAGGTGATGACGGCGGAACTCGTGTTCCGTGAAATCCGCGAGGGCCGGCTCGCGCTCGACACCGAATTCGTCGTCAGCGAGAACGCCTGGCGAACCGGCGGCGCGCTGTCGCGCGGCTCCAGCATGTTCGCGGCGCTGCATTCGCGGATCAAGATCGAGGATTTGCTGCGCGGATTGCTGATTGTGTCGGGCAACGACGCCGCCATCACGCTCGCCGAGGGAATCGCCGGAACCGAAGTCGCCTTCGCGCAGAAAATGACGCAGCGGGCGCGCGAACTCGGCTTGCAAAACATGAATTTCCGCAACGCGTGGGGCAAGGACGATCCAGCCCAGAAGGTCACGCCGCGGGAGATGGCGCTCCTCGCCGGACATGTCATCGGCGCCTATCCCGATTTTTACCGGTTTTTCTCCGAGCGGGAATTCACCTGGAGCAAGATCAAGCAGCAAAACCGCAATCCGCTGCTGGGCATGGACATCGGCGCGGACGGACTGAAAACCGGCAATATCGACGAAGTGAGCGGCTACGGGCTCATCGGTTCCGCGGTGCAAAACGGCCAGCGGCTGATTCTCGCGATGTATGGAATGCGCAACGCGAAGGACCGGTCCGAGGAGGCCCGCAAGATCCTGCAATGGGGCTTCCGGTCCTTCGAATCGAAATCCGTCTTCAACGCCGGCGAAACCGTGGGCGACGCGCGCCTGTATGGCGGCGCGACGATGAGCGTGCCGCTGGTGACGCCGCGCCCGGTGAAAATTCTCGTCCCGCGCGGCTCCAGCGAGCGCCTTTCGGGACGCATCGTCTATTCGGGCCCGGTTCCCGCTCCCGTCACGGAGGGGCAGGAAATCGCGAGGCTTAAGCTTTTCCGCGGCAACACGCTCGCGCTCGAAACGCCGCTGAACGCGGGGGAGACCGTCGAAACCGGCCCGCTGCAACGCCGGGCCCTCGACGCGCTGCTTGAACTCGGCGGCGGACTCGTTCGCAAATACGTCTTCCACCAGTGATGATGGAACCTCAGAAAACACGGGCCGGCGCGGGACGCGGCAACTTCGTCACGCTCGAGGGCGGGGAGGGGGCCGGCAAGTCGACCCAGGCGCGGATGCTCGCCGAACGACTGGCCCTGCGCGGCATCGAATGCGTGACGACGCGCGAGCCCGGCGGTTCGGCGAAAGCCGAGGAACTGCGGGAAATACT
>CAISEY010000300.1 GCA_903884435.1 uncultured Hyphomicrobiales bacterium
CGCCGAGGACAGCGGTTTGGCGAAAACGACCAGCGCCTTCAGCGGAAAGCCCGTCCACGGCACGGTCATCGACCAGGCCTCGACGCAGCGGTGCCGGTAGAGCCGCTCCTCCAGCGGCATCGCCTTGACGAGATCGTCGATTCCAACGTCCCTCGCCTTCTCGACGAGCCCGTCGATCTTCACCGTCCAGGGCCGCGTCTTCAGCGATTCCGCCGCCGCGAAGACGTTTTTCGACAGGCCGAATTCGTAGAAATTATTGTAGCGCGAGGCGACGGCCTCCGGCGTGAGATCGCGGTCGAGCTTGTAAATCTCGTTGCGTTTCGCCGGATAGAGACCGGCGGTCGGATCGTCGGCGGCGAGCGCGAGGCTCGACAGGCCCGGCGCGATCGTCCCCGCGCCGAACGCGGCGCCGGCCCTGATCAACGAGCGGCGGCTGAGGAACACGGATTCCGGCGTCGCCTCGCTCTCGCGGATTTCCCAGCCCTTGCGGCGAATGACATGCATGGTTCGACCCTCCTGCGGCGAGGCGAACCCTCGCGCGATTGTCTGTCACAGGCAAGTCACGTCCCGGCGATTGACAGTTCATCCGGCTTGCCCGCGCTTCGCCCATGGGGCTATGCGTGGCGCCGCACGGGAGAATGACATGGCGAAGGCGATTGTCGGCATTATCGGGGGGTCCGGGGTCTATGACCTGCCGGGCCTCGAAGGCGTGCGGGAGGAGCGGATCGTGACGCCCTGGGGCGAGCCGTCGGACGCCCTGCGCTTCGGCGAGATCGGCGGCGCGAAGGCGGTGTTCCTGCCGCGCCACGGCCGCGGCCACGCGCTCTCGCCCTCCGGCATCAACTACCGCGCCAACATCGACGCGATGAAACGCGCCGGCGTCACCGACCTCGTCTCGGTCTCCGCCTGCGGCTCCTTTCGCGAGGATTTCCCGCCCGGCCATTTCGTGCTCGTCGATCAGTACGTCGATCGCACCTTCGCGCGCGAAAGCTCGTTCTTCGGCAATGGCTGCGTCGCTCATGTGTCGATGGCGCGGCCGGTTTCGCCGGCGCTCGTCGCGCGCGTCGAGGCGGCGGCGCGGGCGGAGGGGATCGCCTGCGCCCGCGGCGGGACCTATGTCTGCATGGAGGGCCCGCAATTCTCCAGCCTCGCGGAATCCCTGACCTACAAGGGCCTCGGCTACGACGTGATCGGCATGACCGCCATGCCCGAGGCGAAGCTCGCGCGCGAGGCGGAAATGTCCTACGCGACCATCGCCATGGTCACGGATTTCGATTGCTGGCGCCCCGGCCACGACGCGGTGGACGTGGCCTCAGTCATCAAGGTCGTGCATGAAAACGCCGGGAAGGCCGCGCGCCTGCTGGCCCGCCTGCTGCGCGATTTTCCCGACGAGCACGAGCCCTGCCCCGCGGGCTCCGACCGCGCCCTCGACACGGCGCTGATCACGCCGCCCGCCGCGCGCGACCCCGCGCTGCTGGCGAAGCTCGACGCGATCATCGCCCGGGTGACGAAGGCGGGGTGAGCGGCGATTGCCCCTTTCCGCCCGGAGCCGAACTGGACTAGTCTCGCGTTCAACGCGGTCCATTCCGGTTATAACCGGGGTCCGCGACAGACCGGTCCGTATCCAGGGAGGAACATCCATGAAATTGCTCGCCGGCGCCTTCGCGCTCGCCCTGCTGCCCGCGCTCGCCCTCGCTCAGGAAAAACCCTCGTGGGCTTTCCCCGTGACCGACAAGGAACAGCCGGAGGTGAAGACCAGCACGGCTCCGCGAAGCGCGCCGGGCTCCACGAAGCAATATACCCGCGCGCAGGCCGACGATCTCTTCAACATCCCCGACTGGTTTCCGGAAATGTATCCGAAACTGCCGAAAGTCATCGCCAACGGCAACGCCCCGAACGTGCGCGCCTGCGGCTCCTGCCATCTGCCCATCGGCACGGGCCATGACGAAAGCGCCTACGTGGCCGGCCTGCCCGTCGCCTATTTCACCCGGCAAATGGCTGATTTCAAGAGTGGCGCGCGCAAGGGCTCGGGCTCGATGCTGACGATCGCGCAAAACATCACCGACGCGGAAATCAGGGAAGCCGCGGACTATTTCGCCTCGCTCAAGCCGACGAAGTGGGTGCGCGTCGTCGAGACGGACACCGTGCCGAAGACCTACGTCGGCGGCGGCAACAAGCGGCTCGTGCATCCCGCCGGCGGAACGGAGCCCATTGGCAATCGCATCATCACCGTGCCGGAGGACGAGGAAATCGTGCTCTACCGCGATCCGCGCAAGGGCTTTGTCTCCTTCGTGCCGAAGGGCTCGCTGGCGAAGGGCGCGGAACTCGTCGCGGGCGTCGCCGGCAAGACCGTCAATTGCACGATCTGCCACGGTCCAGACCTCAAGGGAATCGCCGACATTCCGCCCATCGCCGGGCGCACCGCGACCTACACCGTGCGCCAGCTTTTCATGATGAAATCGGGCGAGCGCGCCGGTCCCTCGTCGGCGCTGATGAAACAGGTCGTCGCCAATCTCTCGGTCGACGACATGATGAACATCGCGGCCTACACCGCCTCGCTCGATCCCTGAGGCCCCGCGCCCGCGCCGGCGTTAACCTCCGGCGCGAAGCGTGAACAGGGCGTGCACGAATCGCTCGCCCCGTGGCGACGCGGCTTTGTTCACACAATATCTGGCGCCCCGCGCGCGGGAAACTGGCGCGATACAAACACGCCGCGGCAGGCCGGCGACGCGCGCGACGCGGCGCGTTAATCATTTGCGTCAAACCGGGAACCGGCCGCCGGGCGGGTTCCGGCGCGTGGAAAACCACGCCGCGTTAACGTCCGGCGCGAAACGTGAACAGGCCATGCACGAATCGCTCGCCCTGGGGCGGCGCGGCTTTGTTCCCGCGATATATCGCGCGGTCCGGACCGCGGCCCGCCGGAAAACGGACGCGCGAGCGCGCTCGCGCCGCGTGAATACAACGCTCCGTTAACCCGGCGTCCCGTTCCAGGTCACGACCGCGGGCGCTGCTTGTGAACGCAACGGCGTCGCAATCCCCTCTCCCCGCGCCGCGGGGGCCCGCCCTATTCCGCCATCGTCTTCCTGACGATTTCGATCACCCTGGCCGGCGTCGCGTAAACGTCGTCCACCACCTTTTGCAATTCGGCGCCAGGGACGAGGTCGATGTCGAGAGCCTGCTTTTCCGCGTCGGCGAGGAATTGCGGATCCTTCAGCATCGCCTCGAAGGAGGCGCGCAGTTCCGCCACGCGTTCGGCGGGAACGCCGGGGGGAGCCAGCATCGGCCAGGCGAGCACCGCGTCGGATTCCAGAAACTCGATCGCCTTGCGGTCGGTTTCGTTTTTCGCCAGTTCTCCGGCGGTCGGCACGTCCGGCAAGTCGGCCGCGCGCGTCAACGCGAATTGCGTGATCATGTTGAGCTTTCCGGCCTTCAGCCAGTCGGCGAGCCGCCCCTTGGCGCTTCCCCAGGCGAGACCGCAATGGCCATCGACCTCGCGCCGCTCCATGGCGAGCGAAATCTCGGCGCCGCCGGGATAGCCGGAAACGACCTTGAACTTCGCGCCAAGCAGGTCGTTGAGCAGTCGCGGATAAGTCACGGTGCGAGACCCCGGCCCCGAGGCGCCGACGGTGGCCTCGATCGTGTAGACGTCCGCCATTTTTTTCACCGCCGCCTCGTGCCACAGCGCGCAGACGCTCGGCTCGGTGCTGCGCCCGCCGATCCACTGGAACTTGCGCGCGTCGTATTTCGCCTGTTGCCCGAGCAGCGGCTCGATCACCGCGCCGCCGGCGATGATCCCGACCCGCGAGCCGTCCTGCGGCGTCGCGCTGTAAAGCGAGGTCGCCGCCACCGCGCTGCCGGCGCCAGGCATGTTGCTCACGACAACCGACGGATTGCCCGCGATGTGCCGGCCCCAGTGCCGCGCGTACAGCCGCGCGGTGAGATCGTAGCCGCCGCCGGCCGTGAAGCCGACGATGATCGTCAGCGTCTTGCCCTGATAAAAATCGGCGGCGGCGGCGGGCGAGGCGAGAAGCAGCGCGGCCGCGAACGTTCGAACCATCATTTCGCGTCTCCCTGCCGCGCGAAGACCATCAATCGCGCGAGATGGTCGAGCCGCGGCGCCGTGTCGATGCTCCAGACGGCGTCGATGAGTTCGCGCGCCTGCGTCCCGCTCATGTGCCGTAGCGCGAGATCGAGAAACTTCGCCTCGAGTTCGGAATCGTCGAGCACGTCGACGAGCGCGTCGCGCTTGCAGGTGAACTCGCGCCCGTCCTTCGTGCGGATTTCGCTGATGCCGACGCGGCCGCGCGGCGGCAACGCCGGATCGTGCTCGACCGTGATCCGCTCGATGAGATCGACGATCTCCGGGTCGATGAAATGTTTCGGATCGGCGGAATCCGGCCCGAAATTTCGATGTTTGATCGCGAAGGCGTTGGCGAAAAAAGCGCTGTGATCGCCAGTCTCCGCGTTGCGCGGATATTTCTTCGCCAGCGCCGTCGTGTGCCGCGCCTCGCGCGCGCCGGCGCGGATGCGCACGCTCTCGATGTCGGCGGGCTTCAGGTCGTTCGCGATCACGATTTCCATCGTCGCGTGCAGATGGCCCTGCGTGCTGCCATTGGCGCACAGACGCTTGAACCGCGTGTCGCGAATGCGCCAGCCGGTGAAATCGACGAGCGCCGCGAGGTCCATGTCGCCGCGCAGGATGCCGTCGCGATAGCCGCCATCGCCCTCGATCACGCGCAGCGGCCCGGTGAAGCCCTGTTTCGCCAGCAGACAGGCCGTGATCGCCTCGCGCGTGATGAAGCCGAAGCGAAGGTTCTTCGCCATGGAATTTTCTTCCCTGTCGGCGTCGAGAATGCCGAGAGGCACGCCGCGGCTGGCGCAAATCGCGATGGCGTGCGCGATCTGCGTTTCCGTCAGGCCCAGCAACCGCCCGATCGCCGGCGGCATGGACAGCCCGCCGCGCGCGTCGGTGGACCAGCCATGCTTGTCCCAGCCGGCGGAAGCGCCGGGCACGCTGGCGACGACGCGCACCCCGAGTTCGTAGGACAGAGCCAGCGCCGTGAGAAAATCCTTGCCCGAAGACCCCTCGCGCTCCCCGATCGCGAGCAGGGGCGGGATCGCCTCCTCGTTGTGATTGCCGCCGCCGACGTCGTTGAACTCGAGGAAGCGCGTCAAAAAGCAATTGACGAGCGTCGCGCTCGCGACGCCCGTGCGAAAGCCGGAGCCGAAAACAGTGGCTTCGGGGGGGCCGCCGAGCGCCTTCGCGACGGCTTCGCAAGCGGGGCGTCCAGGCGCGACATAGCCGCCGATGGCGCAGCCCAGCCCGTCGAGCAGGCTGCGTTTGGCGTGGTGGACGACATCGTCCGGCAAATGCTCGAAGCGCAGCCCGGCGGCGTAGCGCGCGATCTGCGACGCCGCGCTCGCTTCATAGAGCGAATCGAGATTTCGCCAGGTGAGTTGTTGCTTGAAGCTCATGCGCGAAGATCCCCCGGAGCGCGTTTTCGCGGCCACAATGGCATTTCCGGCGCGCCCGCAAAAGTGGACGCCTCAGCCGAAACCCGCCCGTTTCAGCCTGACGATCGCGAGATCGAGCGCGGAGAGAAACGACGAACGGTCCTGTTTCGCGAAAGGCCGCGGACCGCCCGTCACGGCGCCGGTCTCGCGCAGGTCCTGCATGAGGTTGCGCGTCGCCAGCGCCATGCCGATCGAGCTTTCCGTGAAGGCCTTCCCGTTCGGCGCGATCACGTCGGCGCCCGCCTTCACGCAACGCGCGGCGAGCGGAATGTCGGCGGTGACGACAATCGCGCCGCGCGCGACGCGTTCCGCGATCCAGTCGTCCGCCTTGTCCGGCCCCTCGGCGACCGTGACGCGCTCGATCATGGGATCGCGGGGCGTGAAAATGAAGGAATTCGCGACAACGAAGGTCTTGAGCCCGTGCCGCGCCGCGACCTTGTAAATCTCGTCCTTCACCGGACAGGCGTCCGCGTCGACATAGACGATGATGGTGTTGCCGGCCTCGTTCATGCGCGGGGAATGCCAGTCCGCGCCGCGCGAGGCAAGGCGCCGGTTCAGCGCGGCGCGCCGCTCGCCGGTTGGGCCGCGATCATGCCCTTGACGCGCTCGACGAGATCCCGCGGCGCCGAGACGACGCGCGCCGCGAGCTCCGCCGTGCGCGCGCCGGTGAGCGGCGAGAGATCGACGCCCGCCTGCGCGGCGTCGCGCGCGAACTCGGGATCGGCCACCATGGCGTCGAAGCCCGCCCGGAGCGCCCGCGTGATCTCCGCGGGCATTCCCGGCGGGCCAACCAGCGGCCCGTCGAGCGCCGACGTGTCGCTGATGAACGCGAAAATGCGGCGCTCCTCGTCGTTGCGCGCGAGGTCGGTGAGCATCGGCACGTTCGGCAGGTCCGGCTCCTTGCGCAGGCCGATCTGCACGATGGGCACGATCTTGCCCTCCTTCACCCAGTCCGGGTGCTCGGATTTCCACGACGCCCATTGATTGGAGCCGCGCCCCTCGACCTCGCCCTTCTCCATGCCGTGATCGATGAGAATGCCGCCGTTGTAGCCCGTCACCATGCGGAATTTCGTGCCAATCGTGGCGTTGAGCAGCGCGGGATAGATATAGGTCGTGCCCACGGCGCTCACCGCGCCGAGCACGAACTCGCGCTTCTTCGTGTCCTCGACCGTCTTCACGCCGGTCGTGTGCCACATGACCATCGTGTCGACGCTCTGGCTCAGCGCCCCGATCCACGCGAGTTCTTTCGATTTGAACCGCACGCCCGGCGCGTCGATGACCTCGTAGAACGGCATCGACTTGTTGAAGGTGGCGAGCGCCGTGCCGTCCTTCGGCGCGACTTCCTGGATGTAGTTCGCCGCCTGCACGCCCGAGGCGCCGGGCATGTTGCCGACGATGATGGTGGGCTTGCCCGGCAGATGGTCGCCGAGATGGCGGGCCATCAATCGCGCGTAATTGTCGTAATAGCCCCCGGCGACGGAGCCCGCGACGATACGGATCGTCTTGCCGCGAAACATCTCCTGGGCGCCCGCGCCGCCACACGAGGCCAGCGCCGCGCAGACGCCGGCGAGGATCGACCGGAGCGCTTTCATTTCGACACCGCGTTGTAGAATTTGTTGGTCCAGTGCGTGTCCTCGACGAGTTTGAACGAGGACATCGGACCGTCGCCGATGGACTGCCGCGTCAGTTCCTGCGTGTGCGCCCATTTCTCCGCGGTCATCGGCTGCGGCTTGTAGGACAGCGCCATGTGCGTCAGCGCGTCCTCGATCTCCTGGAGATCGTTCTGGTTCATGCTGCCTTCCTTCAGGCGGCGCGCCACCTCGAGCGGCTTGTCGACGATGGCCTGCTGCGCCTCGACCACCGAACGGATCACCTTCTCCGCGATGGCGGGATTGGCCGCGATCCAGTCCGGCCGCGCGTCGAGGCCGATGAACTGGTAGCCGTCGAGTTCGGGAATTTCCTTGTAATCGACGAGCGTGCGGCCAACCCCCAGCCGCGCGGCCATCTTGCCCGACGGCGGCGAGATCACGAATCCGTCGATGGCGTCGGCCTGCATGGCCCCGAGCAATTGCGGCAGCCCGCCAATCTGCAGGGGTTGCGGCTCCCTGTCGGGATCGAGTCCGCCGAATTTCAGCAGCCACCGGCCGAAACTCTCGCTCGCGCCGCCGAGCGAAACCGCTCCCATCCGCAATCCCTTCAGCGCGGCGAGACGTTGCTTCGGCGTCGCCTGGAGATCGATGCCGCGCGCCTTGATGAATTTCTCCGACACGACGAATTCATTGGTCAGCGCGGACACGAAATTGAGCACGCGCGCGACGCGCCCGGAATCGACGAGCCGCAGAAAGTCGTAACCCGCGCCCGTCATGAATTGCGCGTCGCCGGAGAGCAGCGCGGCGGAGGTCGGCGGACCGCCCCGCAGAATCGGCAAGTCCACGTCGAGCCCGTTGCGTTTGAAGATCCCGGCGTCGCGCGCGTAAAACACGGGCGCCATGGCGGCGGAGCTGATCGGCAGCGCGATGACGACCCTCGTCTGGGCGAGCGCCGGCGCGAGACAGGCGGCGAACAGCCCTGTTACGGCGGCCATGCGCGCGAGGCGTGCCAGTGCGCCCATCTCCCCCAACTCCCCGTTTAACAAAAGCGTTGCCGGATGCTAAGTCGGTTCGACAAGCGATGCAACGCAATCGGGGGGAGGAACGAATGGCCGCGAGGCGGACGCGATGAAAATCCGGTTGTCCATCCCGATCGCGATCGCGGTGTGCGCGGCGGCCCCCGCCGCGGCGCAGACCCAGGATTTTTATCGCGGCAAGCAGATCACCGTCGCCATCGGAGCGCCCGCCGGCGGAATCTACGATCTCTATGGCCGGCTTTTCGCGCGGCACATCGGCAATTTCATTCCCGGCGCGCCCTCCGTCGTGGTGCAAAACATGCCCGGCGCGGCGGGCATTCGCGCCGCGAACTACCTCTACAACGTCGCTCCGCGCGACGGAACGACGCTGGCCGTTTCGCTGAATTCCCTGCCGCTCAATCCCTTCCTCGCGCCGGGCGAGGTGAAATACAAATCGGAAGGCTTCAACTGGATCGGCCGCGGCGACGCGCCGGCGCACCTTCTCTACACGCTGGCCACCTCGGGCCTCGCCTCCATCGAGGACGCCAGGAAGCGCGATATTCTCACCGCGTCCATCGCTCCCGGCACCTCCACGCAAATGTATCCCGCGATGGCCAACGCGTTCGTCGGCACGCGGTTCCGGATCGTCAGCGGCTACGAGGGCTCGGGCGGGGTCAACATGGCGCTGGAGCGCGGCGAGGTCGAGGCGGTGGGCGCCAATTCGTGGACCAATCTCGTGTTGACGAAACCGGACTGGATTCGCGAACGGAAAATTCGCCCGTTGTTCCAGATGACGCTCCGGCGCGACGCGGAAATGCCGGACACGCCGACGCTGGTCGAACTCGCGACGAACGACCTCGACCGCGAGGCCATTTCCTTCCTCGTCCGCACCGAGGAAGCCGGCTCCTATCTCATCGCGCCGCCGGAAACGCCCGCCGACCGCGTGGACATTCTGCGCAACGCCTTTTCGGCGATGATCGCCAGCCCCGCCTTTCTCGCCGAGGCCAAACAGCTCAATTTCGGCGTCAATCCGCTCGATGGAGCGGAAATGCAGAGACGCATCGCGCGCGTCGCGGCGACGCCCGACAATGTCGTGCAACGCTTCAGGGACGCCATTTTGACGAAACCGTGAAGCGCGGACGCCGCTATGGCGGGCCCGCCAGAATAGCCTTGAAACGCGCGACCGCCGCCGTGTCGAACGCGACCACGCGCCGCGCGAGGCCAGCGATTTCCGCGCCGCTCTTCGGCAGCATTTCCTCCATGGCGCGGTGGCCGTCGGCGAGAAAGTCGCCGTCCTTCGTCATCGCGTCGAAGGCGGCGCGCAGGGTCTCGACGCGATCCGCGGGCGCGCCCGGCGGCGCCGCGAAAGGCCGGCCGATTTCCGCTGTCAGGGACAAAAACTCGAAGACGCGCCGCGCCTCCTCCACGCCCGCGAGGTCGATGAACCGCGGAACGTTCGGCAAGTCCGGATCCTTGTTGAGTCCCGTCTGCGCCAGCAACACGATCTCGCCCGAGGCGATCCAGTCCGGCCGCGTCGCCTTGAGCTGACCCCAGGGAAAGGCGCCGCGCCCCTGAACCTCGCCCCGCTCGATCGCGAGGTTGATGTCGTTGGCGCCATTGTATCCGGTGACGATCTTGAACCGGGTGCCCAGCAAACGGTTGGCGAGCGCCGGAAAAACGAAGTTTTGCGCGGTCACGCCCGTCGATCCGATGGTGACTTCCTTCGTCTTCGCCTCGTCCATGGAGGCGACGCCGGCCCCGCGCCGCACGGCGAACACGTCGGTCGGGGTGATCGGACTGCCGAGAAAATTGAATTTCGCGACATCGTATCGAACGCCGCCCTCGCCAATCGCTTGGCCCATCGCCACGGTCTGCAACAGGCCAGCGATGGTCGAACCGTCCCTGGGCGCCACGTTGTAGAGATAGTTGGCGCCGACGCGGCCAGAGGCGCCCGGCATGTTCTCGACGACGATTTTCGGATTGCCCGGCACGAACCTGCCGAGGTGGCGCGCCACGAGACGCCCGGCGGAATCGTAGCTTTCCCCCGAACCGGCCGAGACGATCAGCCGGATCGTCGCGCCCCTGTAAAAATCCGTCGCGGGTTGCGCGCGCGATCCGGAGCCGGAGGCGGCGAAGCCAAGCAAAGCAAGCGAAAGCAGCCGAACGCCCATCGCCATCCCCCGAAGCGCGAAGTTCGCTTATTTATCGAGAAAACTGACTTTCCCCGCCCATTTCCTGGCGATCTCCTCGGAATATTCCTTCGGGATCTGGTTTACCTTGGGGAATGAATCCTTCCACGCGAACGGACGCACCGCGTAGATGATGATGCGGCTGTTGGTCAGATCCTCGCGCTCACGGCGTTCCGGCAACAACATGGGATCGATGTAGCCGGTCCACATTCCGTCGATGATGTCGGTCGCCGTCTTCGGATCCCAGCGCGTGCCCACGGCCCACATGACTTCCGCCGGATTGGTGATGTCGATGTCGTCGTCGACGATGATGGTGATGCGGCCAAGGTAGCTCGCCGAGCCGCAACCGATGGCGACGAGGCCCGCCATCTTCGCGTGGCCCGCGTGCATCTGCTCGATGGCGATGACGTTGATGAAGCGCGAGCCGCCGCCCGGCATCTTGAACACGCCCTTGACGCCCGGCACGCCCGCCGCCTCGAGTTCGTCCCAGAGGGACGCCGCGCGCATCAGCGCCGAGCCCGCGGTGCCGAAATAGGTGCCGGGGAACGTCGGTCGCGCCGGCGGCGACGCGGTCATGATGGGATCGTCGCGGTGATAGATGGCCTTCACCTGCAACACGGGTTCGGGACCCGTCGCCGCGTAATAGCCGGGCCATTCGCCGAAGGGCCCCTCGATCATCGTGAGTTCCTCCGGCGAGGGCATGAAACCTTCGTAGACGAGTTCGCAATCGTTCGGGAAGGGAATGCCGGTGATCTTGCCCTTGACGAGTTCGATGGCGCGGCCGATGCGCCCGCCCGCCGCCGCGAATTCGGTGACGTTCTCGGGGAATGTCTGCGCCGACACCGCGCCGAGCGCCGGCGCCTGCCCGACGCTGATGACCATCGGGCAATGTTCGCCGCGCGCCCAGTATTTCTTGCGGATGATGTCCGCGTGCTTGCCCGGCTCGATGAAAATGCTGAGCGTGCGCTCGTCGCGAACGGAGACGCGGTAGGTGCCCGAATTCACCCAGTCGCCATCCGGATCCTTCGTGATCACCATGCATTCGGTGCCGATGTACTGGCCGCCGTCGCCCGCGTGCCATTTCGGCGCGGGAAAGGCGAGAATGTTGACCTGGTTTCCGGTGAGCACGTTCTCCATCACCGGACCGGTCTCGACATGCACGGGCGGAATCGGCTCCGAGCTCTTGCGCTTTCCCTTGCGGAAGCTGCGCACGAGATCGAGCCCGATTCCGCCGTTGAACACGCGCGACGCCCGCGTGTTGACGACGACGCGATGATTGTCGGGATAGCCCTTGATCTTGCGAAACAGCAACACCGGCGGCACCGGCTTTTGCAGGCTCAACTCGTAGAGCGCGCCCATTTCGAGATCCGGGTCGGCGCCCTCGATGATGTCGAGTTCCCCGATCTCACCGGCGACCTCGATGGCCTTGCGAATGTCGCCCAGCGCGGCGATGCGCGTTTCTTCGTCAACCAGCTTCGACATAAAACTTCCCTGTGCGCGGCGCCGCCGCCCGATGAACGCGTTCGCGGATCAGCTTTCCTTGAAGTCCGGCGAGGTCTCTTTCTGCTCGAGATCGCTGGCGAGATATTCCTGCATGGGCGTGTGAATGAACGCCGCCCAGACCGCCGGCGTCGTCGGATCGAGATTGAAATGCTGATGCTCGACGCCGCCCGGCTTCAGCGCCAGCAACACGAGATCGCCCTTCTTCCAGTCGACGCGCTCGCCATCGACGATGGAATAGCCGACGCCGGACACCACGTAGATCACGAGGCCGCCCTGGTGGACGTGGCGGCCGGACTTGGTGCGGATTTCGTGGGTGAACACGCGCCAGTGTTGCAGCGGCGTGTCCTTGAAGCTCACGGGATCGAGGAAGAAGCGCAACTTGCCCTGCCGCGCCTGGAAATACGGACGATCGTCCGCGCGCAACACGACGGGGCCGTTCTGGTTGCGCTCCTTCATCGCCTTGCGATAGCGCATGACGGATTCGTAGGGATTGTCGCCAATCGGCGGGCGCTCGCGTTCGCGCGTTCTTTCAATCTCGGCCATTGGAACTCTCTCCCTTGTGGAACACGCGCGACAGGCGCAACGCCTCGAGCGCGTCCTCGCGCGTGGGCGCGGCGGCGCGCGTGAACCCGGTCTTGCGGATGGCGATGCGCTTGGCCTCGTCGCAGAGGTGGCGCAGATCGGCGCCCGAATAGCCTTCGGTCATCGGCGCCAGCGTCTGGACGACGTCGTCGAGTCCTCCGGCGGCTTCCGCCGCCTTCGAGCGCAGACAGATGCGCAGGATTTTCGCGCGCGTTTCCTCGTCGGGCATGCCAACGGGAATGTGCAGGCCGAACCGGCCCGGACGCAGGATCGACGGATCGATCAGATCGATTCGGTTGGTCGCGCCAATGACGACCACCCGCGACAATTGCTCGACGCCGTCGAGTTCGGCGAGAAGCTGGCTGACGACGCGATCCGCCGTCATCGAGCCGATGTTCTGGCCGCGCACCGGAGCGATCGATTCGAGCTGGTCGAAGAAGATCACGGCGGGCGCCACCTGCCGCGCGATGCGGAACACCTGGCGGATGCCCTCCTCGGATTCGCCCAGCCACTTGGTGAACATTTCCGGCCCGTCGACCGAAATGAAGTTCACCCCGCACTCGTTGGCGATGGCCTTGGCGAGCAGAGTCTTGCCCGTGCCCGAGGGCCCGTGCAGCAACATGCCGACATGCGGCGGCAGGCCGCTCGCGGTCAGCAGCCCCGGATTGCGCAACGGCAGTTCAACGGTTTCCTGCAAGCGTTTCTTCACGTCCTCGAGGCCGCCGATGTCGCTCCAGGCCACGTCGGGAACACTGATGAGGGTTTCACGCAGGGCCGAGGGCCGCGTCTGCGCCAGCGCGGTCTCGAAGTCTTCCTTCTCGACGCGCAGATCCTCGACGGGAATGCGGAAGGCGGCGCGGTGATCCTGCAAATTGCCGGCGCTTCGACGCAGCGCGCTGAGGCCCGCGTCGCGGCAAAGCTCCATCATGTCCGCGCCGAGATAGCCGTGCGTGCGCCGCGCCACTTCGTCGAGATAGCGCAGGGCGTCGTCGGAAAGCGGCATTTCACGCGTCTGGATGGTGAGAATTTCGCGGCGTCCCGGAGCGTCGGGCGGACCGATGAAAACCTCGCGGTCGAAGCGACCGGGACGGCGAAACGCCGGATCGACGGCGTCGACGCGGTTCGTCGTGCCGATGATGACGACGGAATCGACGCGCTTCAATCCATCCATCAGCGACAGCAATTGCGTGACGGTCCGAATATCCGCCTGGGATCCCGTTTCGCCGCGCTTCGGCGCCATGGCGTCGAGTTCGTCGATGAAGATGATCGATGGCGCGTGATGGCTCGCCTCCGAGAACATGCGGCGAAGGTTCGCCTCGGTCTCGCCGGTGTAGGTGCCGATCACGTCGGGACCGTTGATGTAGTAGAAGCGCGCGTCCACCTCGTTGGCGACGGCGCGCGCCAGATGCGTCTTGCCGGAGCCCGGAGGCCCGTAAAGAATGATGCCGCGCGGCGCGTTGATGCCGAGATGGCGATAGACGTGCGGATGTTTCAGCGGAAGCTGCACGAGCTCGCGGATGAGCTTGATCTGCGTGTTGAGACCGCCCACGTCCTCGTAGGTGATGTCGAAGGCGCCGTCGGGAATGTGCGAGTCGTGATAGTGCAGCACGATGTCGGTGTCTTCGGTCACGAGACCGGGGCCGTCGGGCGTCTTGTGGACTTCGTAGGTCGTGCCGGCGTGCGAGTTCTGGAAGGGAATGTAGAGAATCGCGCCCTGGCTCGCGGGCGTGCGGCTCTCGACCAGCATTTTCTTCAGGTGCGGCACGAGGTCGTGCGCCATCGACACGTCGACGGCGGGCAGCAGCTCCAGCTTCTTCAACGGCTGCAAGTCCGCGCGCTCGATCTCGATGTCCTCGTTGAGATGCGCCTTGAGCGCCTGCCGCGCGAAACGGTCGAGGCGGATGATCTTGTGCCCCCTGTCCGCGTCGTTCGGCTCGCCGAGCCGCACGATCAGCGAGCGGCCGCGGTCGGTCGCGATCCGCACGGTGTCGCCGACCCCGGCGTCGAGCAGTTTCATCAGGTCGGCGTCGAGCTTGATGATCAGCCGGGCGCCGAGCGACTGTTCGTTGGCGAGGTGGTCGACGGTGGCGTGCGCGTGCGCCTTGCCGCCGTGCGTGTGGGCGTGCCCGTGATGCGTTTCGGCCATGATTATTTCTTGTACTCCGGCGCGTCTTCCATCTGCTCGAATCCCGAGCCGCGATCAACCGTGACGCAATCGAACCAGTTCGGCTCCGCCGCCACGAATTTCGCCGGCTTGTCCTTGCTGGCGTTGAAGTGCTGCACGATGATCCCGTCCGGACGCAGCGGCAGGTTGACCACGTCGCCCTCTTTCCACGGATGACGCACGCCGTCGAGGATCGTGTAGCCCTCGCCCTCGATGATCATCAGCACCTGGCCGCCCTGGAACTTCACGCGACCCGAGCGGCTGCCCGGCGGGATTTCCTGTTCGAAGAACAGCATGGTGTTGAGCACCGTGTCCTTGATGGAGGGATGCAGATACCAGCGCATCAGCCCCTGGCGATTGGTCTCCTGCGGGAGATCGTCGTCGCGCACGACCTGGATGGCGTCCTTCATCTGCTCGCGCTGCCGATCCCGAAGCGCGAGAATTTCACCCCAGTGGTCCGTCTTCGCCAGCCGCTCCTTGCGTTCACTCGCCATTCATCGCCTCCCGTGTCGAAGTCGTCCGGCTCGCCGGACGGGTCCGCGACAGTATGGCGCGCCGGGGGGCGGCGCGTCCACTGGCGCGTGAAAATTTTTGAACCCGCGGAAATCCGCCGCCCGTCAGAGCCTCGTGTAGAGCTTGCGCGCGTTGCCGGCGAGGATCGCCTTCTGCATGTCCTCGGGAATCTGGTCGGGATGTTCGACCACCCAGTTCGCCGGGTCCATGGTTTGGTGCGGCCAGTCCGTGGAGAAGCAGAACAGATCCTTCGCGTGACAGAGTTCCAGCATCCAGCCGAAGTGTTTCGGATTTTTCGGGATGGTGATCGGCTGGGTCGAGAAGCGCACGTTCTCGAGGATGTACTCGCTCGGCAGCTTGTTGAGATAACGCTCGCCCGCCGCCAGCTTGCGCTCGACGAGCGCGATGTCGCCCGGCGCGCTCACGTAGAAATCATCGACGCGCAGCATGAAGTCGGAGAGCCACCAGACTCCCCCCTCCTGAAACAGGATTTTCTGCTTCGGATACTTGTCGAACAGGCCCTGCACGATCATCGCGGCGAGATGCACGATGCAATTGGCGATGGGCGCGTTGCCGAACAGTTCGATCCAGGTGCGCGCGCCGTTGAACAGCGGCGTGAAATGATTGAACCAGCCCCCGCTGTGCGCGGTGAGCACGAGATCGAAGTCGCGCATGGCGTCGAAGATCGGATCGAACCGCGCGTTGCCCATCTGCTCGTAGAGCGCGCTGAATTCGCTGAACACGCCGACGAATTGCGGATGATGGCCGACGCGCCTGATTTCCTCGGCCGCCATCCCGGGGTTGCGCTGGCACACCATGATGTTGCCCTTGATGCGCGGCGAGACCGGAAAAACCTCCCGGATCATGTAATCGTTGTGCGCCGCGCAGAAGGCTGCCAGCACCGGCTCGCTGAACACGCTCATCGGGCGGTTGTAGCCCGGATTGAGAATTACCGTGTCGGTGCCGAACTGGTCGAGAACGCGCAGCACCTCGGCTCCGGTTCCCGCCGTGCCATGCGCGTCCTGGCCAACGCCCGGCTTCTCGTTCGCCGGCTCGGGATTGTATTCGAGGCCGACCGCCGGATAGTGCCAGATGCGGCTCTTGAAGGGTTCTTTCAGGTAATTCCGGATCACCGGCCACGGCGGCGAAAAGTGAAAATCCGTGTCGATCACCTCCATCTTGCGAATTTTGGGATTGATCGGATCGGGATTGACGGCTTTCGCGGCCTGGTAGCCGCCGTGCGACGCTTCGTTCATGACGGTCCCTCTGTCTGTGTGGGCTCAGGCGGTCAGGATGAGATGACCATCCTCGGCGCGGACGGGATAGGTGCGAATCGTTTCGGTCGGATCGAGCATGTTGCGCCCGGTCGCCAGATCGAAGGTCCAGTTGTGCCATGGACAGCGAATCGTCGCCCCGCCATCGGCGATGGCGCCGTCGCACATCGAGGCGCCGCGGTGCAGGCACTTGTTGGCCACCGCGAAGAACTTCCCGTTGGAGCGGAACACCGCGACGGTGCGCGTCCCCGCCTCGAAGGCGCGGCCCTTGCCCTCGGGGATTTCGTCCTGTTTGCAGAGGAGATAATCGGTCATTCGATATCCGTTGGCGTTGTTATCCGGCGGCGGGCCGGAGCTGTCGCGACGGCGCGCGGGGGCTCGTCTCGTCCTCGGTCCGATAAAAGCCGAAGGCCAAGAGGATCGGAGAATCCGAGAGATTGATCAGCACCGCGGCCTCGCTCTTCGAGCGATTGACGAAGCGGCGCCAGGTCCAGTTGGGCGTCACGAGGGAATCGTGCGTGTCCCAGTCGATTTCGCCATCGGCGAAGACGGTGCGCCCCTCCCCGCGCACGACGAAGGACATCGAGCTCGCGGTCTCCCTGTGAAACCCGCCCTCGAAACCGGGCGGCAACACCTGCGCTGTAACGTGAATCGTCGGCAGGATCGGCCCGTTGGTGAGCGGATTGACATAATCGATCACCCGACCGCGCCGCGGATCGGGCGTCTCGCCCGCGCCCGCCGCGATCTGCCGCTCCATGTCGCTCCACGCGTAGCGGTAAGGGCGCGCGTCGTCGGCGGGCTTGCCCGCGGCGCCCCGCATCAACGGCGAGAAGGTCGCGTCGTCGCGCGCGACGGGTTGAGCCACGTCGCCGTAGTCCTCGTAGAAATTCTGGTTGGTCGCCAGCGTGAAGGGTACGTCGAGCGCGTCGAGCCACACGGCGTCCTCGCCGCTCTGATTGTGGTGATCATGCCAGGTCCAGCCTGGCGTGAGCAGCACGTCGTAGGGATGCATCGCCAGCGGGCGGCCATTGACGATGGTGAACACCTCCGGCCCGCCCTTGATGGCGACGCGCAAGGCGTTGATCATGTGCCGGTGCGCCCAGCAGACTTCGCCGGCGCGCACGATTTGCAGGGTCGACAGCATCGTGTGCGTCGTGCCCCGGGGCAGTTTCGGATTGGTGAAAATCAGCGCGCGGCGGGCCGTCTCGCTCTCCGGCATGGCCTCGCAGGCCTCGCGAAGAAACGGCTGCATGTCCTTCCAGCGCCAGACGTGCGGAACGCCCGATGGCGTCGGCTGGATGTAGAGATTGCCGTCGGCGTTCTTGCCGACGCTTTGCGGACGATTGGCGTCCGCCTGCCACTGCCCGCGCAAGTTGAAGGCGGCGATCCTTCTTTCGAACTCGAGGAGGCGCGGCGATGACGCGGCCGTCTCCATGGCGTTCCCCCCCTGAAATTGCCTCCCGCGTCGCGTGAAGCGCCGCCTGGCAATTGTAGGGCGCGCGCGACGGTGGCGTCAACGCGCGCGCGACATCCGGCGCCGCGACAAAAAAGTCTGGTCCGCTTGCGCTCGCGAAGACGATCAAGCTAGTTTGCGCCAGGGGACGACAAGGGGAGAAAAGTGAATGGAGGTCGCCGAAGGCCGCCCGGCGGATTCCGCGACGGCGCGAGGCAATATCCGCTTCGAGGGCGTCCGCAAGGTCTATCGGGAGGCGCGCGGCGAGCCCGTGCCGGCGCTCGAAAGGATTGACCTGGAGCTGCCCGGCGATCATTCCTTCATCAGCCTCATCGGCCCGAGCGGCTGCGGAAAATCGACGCTTCTCAAACTGCTCGCCGGCATCGAACAGCCCACCGAGGGAACCGTGACCTGCCGCGGCCAGCGCGTCACGGGAATCAACACCCGGATTTCCTACGTGCCCCAGGGCAAGGGCTTGTTCCCGTGGATGACGCTTCGCGACAACATCGAACTTCCGCTCAAGATCGCGGGACTCGGCGCTGCTGAACGCGCGCGTCGCGCCGACGAATGGCTCGGGCTGGTCGAACTCCGGGGGTTCGAGAACCACTTTCCGCGCCAGCTTTCCGGCGGCATGGAGAAGCGCGGCTCGCTAGCCCGCGCGCTGATCGCCGACAGGCCGGTTTCGCTCATGGACGAGCCCTTCGGTCCGCTCGACGCGCAAACCCGCCTGACGCTTCAGCAACACCTGCTCGGGCTCTGGGAAAAGCTTCGCAACACCGTTGTTTTCGTCACCCACGATCTCGTCGAGGCCATCGCCCTGTCGGACCTCATCGTTGTCTTTTCGCCGCGTCCGGGCCGTATCCTGGAAGTCGTGAAAGTGCCGCTGCCGCGCCCGCGCGACGTGTTGACGGTCTACGACTACGAAGGCTTCAACGCGCTTTACAAGCCGCTGCAGCGAATGCTGCTGCGCGACAGGGCGTGAGGCGCATGATCAGGACAATCCTGCAACGGATTCTTCCCGCCGTCGTCATCCTACTCCTGTGGGAGCTCGCGGCGAACTTTCTGTTCGATCCGCGCTTCGTCGGCAGGCCGGGCGCCATCCTCGTCTATTTCTGGGGCGAGGTGAGGAAGCCGCGCATCTGGACCGACGCGCAAATCACCTTCAGCGAAATCCTGATCGGTTACGTCATCGGCATTTTCACTGGCGGCGCCGCGGGCTTCTGGCTCGGCTTCCGGCCCGCGCTCGCGCGGATCGTCGAGCCCTATCTGCTCGTGCTCAGCGCCATCCCCAAGCTCGCCATCGCTCCCATCATCATCATCGCGCTTGGCATCGGCATCGAATCGAAGGTGTTCATCGTCGTGTCCATGGTGTTCTTCCTGATGTTCTACGCGGTCTTCTCCGCGGTGAAGCAGATCGAGCCCGACTTCATCCACCAGGCGCGCATCATGAACGCCAGCCGGCTCGAGGTCATCCGTTACGTGGTCGCGCCGGCCATTTCGCCGAGCATTTTCGACGGAATGAAAACCAGCATCGTCTTCGCCATGGTGGGGGCGCTGCTCGGCGAGTTCATCGCCTCGAAGGCGGGGCTGGGCTTCTACATCATCAACGCCTCCGGCGCCTTCAACGTGAACGGCATCTGGACGGGCGTCATCATGATCGTCGGCCTCATAGGCGTGTTGACCGCCTTGATCGGCGTGGCGGAACGCCGCATGTTGCGCTGGTTGCCGGATCACGGATCGGGTCCGGTCGGCCTGTGATTCAAGACGCCGGGACGAGCGAGGGGAGGCTGGGAGATGCGAAAGATCGAGCGACTGGCCGCGCGCCTCGCGGTCCTGTGCGGCTTCCTCGCGGCGCATGTCGCGCAAGCCCAGCCATTGACGAAGGTCAGCATCGCCCAGCCGGTGCTCGCCGTGGTCTCCATGCCGATGTTTTACGCCCGCGACGCCGGCGTGTTCAAAAAATACGGCCTCGACGTCGATCTGCCGGTCTTCCGCGGCGGCCCGCCCGCCAACGCGGCGCTGATCTCCGGCAGCGTCGAGTTCCTCGCCGCCGATCCCTATGAATTTCTCAAGGTCGCCGACACGGGCCGCGTCCTGCGCGTGCTCACGCTGGTCCACGACCTCACCGTCGATCTCGTGGTGTCCGACGCCTTCATCAAGGCGCGCGGCATCGACCCCGCCGCGCCGGCGCGAGATCGCATCGCCGGAATGAAGGGCATGAGATTCGGAGCCATCGTCGCCGGCGGCTCGAGCGAGGGCTTCGCCCGGTTGATGTTCCGGCACGGCGGCCTCGACCCGGAAAAGGACATCGACCGCGTCCAGGCTGGCGGCGTCGCCCAGTTGCTGGGGGCCATGCAGGCGGGCCAGATCGACGCCTTTATCCTCTCGCCGCCCTCGGGCTTCACGGCGAAACGGCTCGGCGTCGGCCGCGTTCTCGTCTCGGCGAAGGAAATTCCGGACTTCGCGGGCGTCCTGTTCACGGGCGTCCAGACGCGGCGCGACTACATGAACGCGAACGCGGGGATCGTCGCCCGTGTCGTCCAGTCGCTCGTCGAGGCGCAACGATTCATCGGCGCGAACCCGGGCGAGGCCGCGGAGACGCTGAAGGCCGGCGGCTTCGCGGATTTCGACCGGAGCGATCTCGAAGCCGCGATTCGCGACATGGGCGAGAGCTTTCGTCCGCGCCCGCAAACGCTCGCCGACTGGACGAGGACGCAGAACTTTTTCAGACAGGCCGTCGCCGATCCCGCCATGCCGGCGGTCGAAATCAGGGAAGAGGCGATCTGGACCAACAGATTCGTCAACGAGGCGCTCAGATAGGGCGCGAAAAACCGGAGGCCGCCATGACGCCAACCATCCTCGACCGCTGGGCCTCCGTCGCGCCGCCGGCCGCGCCGCCTCTCGGGCCCGTGCGCCTCGACCCGAAAACCACCGGCTTTTTCGTCGTCGACATTGTCCATCACACCTGCAACGCGAAGGACCGGCCCGGCGCGCTCGCCATCGTCCCGACGGCGGCGGCGATGCTGAAACAGGCGCGCGCGGCGGGCGCGCATGTTCTGCACGCGCTGTCGGCCCACGCGACGCCGGAGGAAATCCTGCCCGAGGTCGCGCCCCTGCCAGGCGAACCCCTGGTCGCCGGCACGCCCGACAAGTTCATCGGCACCGACCTGGCGGAAATCCTCGACGCGCGCGGGATCAGGACGCTGATCATGGTCGGCACGGCGGGCCATGGCGCGATGATGTTCACCCCCGCCGGCGCGGCGCAACGCGGCTACGACGCCGTCGTCGTGCTCGACGCGGTCGGCGCGGAGAGCGATTTCATCCGCCTCTCCAACGCGTGGCTGCTGATGAACGCGCCGCTGATTTCCCGCCGCGTGACGTTGACGCGCAGCGATCTCGTGAGCTACGGCCCCGGGCAATAAAGACACACGGAGGAACGAATGGCGCTCGACTCGACCAATCCCGCCGCGGTGAACGACGACTGGAACCGCGACCGCGAGTCCTTCGACGACGAGGTTCGTCGCCGCGGCATGGTCGGCTACTGGATGATCCCCACGCGCAGCATAGGCTTCCGCGAACCGAAGGCGAGCTACGCGCCTCGTCTGTGGACCTGGCAATCCCTGCGCGAGATCGCCTATGCCGCCGTCGATCACGTGCCGAAGGAGGAGGCGCACCGGCGCTTCGTCGGGTTGCAGCATCCCGATCTCAAGCTCGGCACCGCCCCGCACTACTATCTCGGCTGCCAGTTGCTGAAGGCGCGCGAAAAGGCGCCGGCGCACCGGCACACGATGGACGCCATCCGCTTCGTCGTTCAGGGCTCCGGCGGAGCCCATACGTCGAACGACGGCGAGCCATTCCCCATGCACAAGTGGGATCTCGTGACCACGCCCAACTGGTGCTGGCACGACCACGTCAACGAGAGCGACGAGGACACGATCTGGCTCGACGGCGCGGTGTCGCCGCTCATCAACCATTTCGGCGCCGGCTTTTCGGAGCCCTACGAGGGCGACAACTTCCATCCGCGCACGCGCCCGGTCGAATGGAGCAACGCCAACGCCGGCGCCCTGCGCCCGCGCGGGGCGCGACCGGCCGGCCCGCGCCAGCGCGGCCACCGCTATCCCTGGGCCGAGACCGCCCGCGTTCTGGAAACGCTCGCGGACTCGCCCGCGGATCCCTTCGACGACATCGTGCTGACCTACACCGACCCCTTCACCGGCGGGCCGGTCCTGCCGACGCTCGGCAGCGAAATCCAGCGCCTGCGCGCCAGATTCAACGGCCGCGCGCACCGGCACGTTCACGCGACGACCTATCACGTCCTCGAAGGCGAGGGCGTCAGCGAGATCGGCGACACGACCTTCGAATGGAAGGAAGGCGACACGTTCGTCGTGCCGATCTGGACCTGGCATCGCCACCGCAATCCCGGCGCGCGATCCGCGCTGCTCTATTCCATCGACGATTCGCCGGTCGTCAGGGCGCTCGGATTCGACCGCGAGGAAGTCGAAAAGTAGCCGGCGCGAGAACGCGCGCGACAATTTCAGGGAGCCGTCATGCAATTCGGATTGTTTTCCAACGGACAACGGAGAAACGCCGTCGCGAGAACCTCATATCTCGAGGATCTCGACGAGGTCGTTCTCGCCGACGGGCTCGGCATGCGCGAGGCCTGGATTTCCGAACATGGAACCTTCGTCGGCTTTCAGGCGCCGGATCAATTGCCAAACGCGGATCTCTTCGCCTGCAAGGCTCTGGAACGCACGAAGCACATCAAGATTGGTCCTGGAATCCGTCCGCTGCCGTTTTATCATCCCCTCCAGGTCGCGACCGATTGCGCCACCGCCGACCATTTGTGCGACGGCCGTTACATGGCGGGCTTCGGCGCCGGCATTGGCGACGGCGGCGGTCAGCGCGGGCCACTGCCCGGCAACCAGCGCGAGATGATGCGCGAGGCCATCGACCTCATCCTCAAGGCCTGGACCGCGGACGAGCCCTTCGACTGGAACGGCAAGATCTGGCGGGGCAAGAACTGGCACATTATCCCGAAGCCGCTGAGCAAGCCCTACATGGAAGTCGGCATCGCCTGTTCGCGCTCGGATTCAACGCTCGAACTCGCCGCTGAATATGACTTCCTGCCGTTGCTGAGCTGGACGCCGACTCAACGGCAGATGACCGCGATGATGCGAACCTATCTTGACGCGGCCGGCGGGAAGGCGCCCGACCGTCGCAAAATTCGCGCGGCGAGGTTCATCTATGTCACGGAGTCCCGGGAACAGGCGAAAAAGGAACTGCGCGATTCAGATCTTGGCGCGCTGGCCCGGCAGGGCCGTCTCGACGCGCACCTGGCGCCCGGCCAGACTCGCGCCGACCTCTCCATGGACTCGCTCATCGACAGCGGTGCGTTTTTCTGCGGCGACGGCGAGACCGTCTACCAGCAATGCAAGAATTTCTTCGATGAAACCGGCGGATTCGGCGTGCTGTTGCTGATGGCGGGCAAGGACTGGGGCAGCAACGAAAACCGCGCCCGCTCGATGCGCGCCTTCATGACGGAAGTCGCCCCGCGCCTGGCGGGCCTCGAACCGCGGCCGGGCGCGGCGAGATGACCGGAGGCCCGCGCCCTACTTGCAGGTGACGACCTGCGCCATGTTGTCGGCGGAATATCGCAACGAACAGGTCATTCCGGTCTTCAGTCCCTCGATATTGCCTTGAGCGCCCGCGACCATGATCGCGGTCGCCGCGCCCGACATTTTCACCGTCCTCGCCGTGCCGTCGGCGTCGGTCAATTCAATGGAATCGCGCCCGACCTTGCTGATCGCGCCCGCCAGCGACTTGAGATCGACGTTCTCGGTGATTCCGAACTCGAGCGCGGCCCGGGCGCGGGCCACGACGGGCGCCGGCGCGGCCATCATACGCTTCACCAGCGCCTCGATCTCGGCGCCCGTGTTCGGCAAGATCGGCAGATTGGCCTTTGCCGCCCCTTCCAGAAACGCCGGGTCCTTCATGATCGCGTCGAAGGCGCGGCGCATTGTCGCCACGCGGTCCGCCGGCGCGCCGGGCGGAAGCGCGATGGAACGCGCCATGATGTCGCGATCGGAGATGAGCCGCATGACTTCGCGTTCCCCGTCGTCGCGCGCGAGATCGAGAATGTGCGGCACGCCCTTCAATTCGGGATCGCGCCGCGCCGCCTGCAAAATCGGCGTCAGGTCGCCGTTTTCGAAGTGCGTGCGGAACGCCGATTTCAGCGCGCTCACCATGAACGCGCAAGAACCCTGGATTTCGCCGTTCTGCATGGCGATGACGATGTTGCCCGTGCCAACGTAGCCGTGAATCACCTTGATCCTCGTGCCGTAGAGAGCGTTGAGCGCGCGCGGATACTCGCTGGCGACGCCCGAGGGCGCCACCGCCGCGAGCAGGACAGGCTTGTTGATCAAGTCCTCGAAGGATTTGAGACCGGACCCCTTCCACGCCGAACAGGTGCCGGTCGCCTGGTCGAGATTGCCAACCCATTGAAACTCGTCCGGCTGATAGGCCGCCGCCTGGTTGCCGAACATGCGCGCGAAGACAGCCGCCGCCTGCGGCATGACCAGCAACGTGCCATCCTTCGGCGCGGTCTTGTACGCGTAGTTCGCCGCGACGACGGACGAGGCGCCAGGCATGTTCTGCACGACCACCGACGGCGCGCCGGGCAGAAAGCGCGGCAAGTGCTGCGCGTAGAGCCGCGCGTAGGTGTCCGCGCCGCCTCCCGGCGGATCGCCGATGACGAGCGTGACGACCTTCCCCCTGTAAAAGTCGTCCTCGGCGCGCGCTCCGCCCGCGGCGAAAGCCGCGAAAGCGACCCCGAAAATCCAAGCGCGACGAAGCGCCATGACCATCCCTCCCGCGATTTATTTGTCTTCTTTCGCGCCGGCCGTCAGGCCGACGCGCCGCCCTGTCTTGGCAATTCGGCCTCGCGCGCCGCCCGGCGCCAGATCTTGGGCGGTTCTCCCGCCCGGATCGCCTCGATCTCGCGCTGCATGATGCGGCGCAACAACACGATGCCGGCGTCGGACTTGCCGAGTCGTTCATGCTCCCGATCGGCGATCGCGCCCTGCCCCATGATCGCGACGTAATCCTGCGCCGGCGTCAGTTGCAGCGATGGATCGGAAGGCCAGCCGCGGCCCTCGAACAGCGCGTCGTGATGTTCGGCCGGATTGTAATCGCCATGCGCGTCGAAATGCGCGAGCGTTTCGGCGTCCGCCTCCGGCCCCTCGGAGGGGATCGCGTAAACGCCGAATTTCAGCGTGTGCGTGTCGTCGACCGGCACGTTCCAGACGCCGCGATGAACCCAGGGAGAGTCCTTGCGACGACCCGGCGTGACGATGTGATTGTTGTTGGGAAAGCTCCAGTCGCTGATTCGCACGTTGCCGGGTCCGCGCGTCGCGATCTGCCGGATGCCGGAATCGGTTTCGACATATTCCAGCGTCGGAATATTCGCCGTCACCGCCTCGCCGAACGGGCCCACTTTACCCGCGAGGTGGACGAAACTGACGTGAACCGCGTCGAGCGAATTCTCGATTTGCTGGAGAAAATTCATCGGCCAGATCTGCTCGCGCGCGATCACGAGCAGGCCCGGCCTCTCGAATTCCGCCTTGCGCGGCAGTTCGAACGCCGGCGGCTCGCCCTCGCCCATCCAGGCGAAAATCAGCCCGCAATATTCATGCAGAGGATAGGAGACGACGCGTATCCTGGCGGCGGTCTCGTCGCCTTCCGCCGGCGCCTCGGTGCATTGTCCCGAGCCCGCGAATTTCCAGCCATGATAGATGCAGCGAACTTCCTCGCCCTGCACCCAGCCCGTGTGCAGCAGCGTGCGCCGGTGCGGACAACGCCCGGCGACGAGATACGGCTTTCCGCTCGCGCCGCGATAAAGCGTCAGGTCCTCGCCAAGAACCCTCAGGGCGCGCGCCTTGCCGGCTTCGAGCTTCGCGCCAACAGCCACCGGTTGCCAGAAGCGGCGAAGCAGCCTGCCCATGTCGGACTCAGGACCGCAGGACGCGAGCCGCGCCAGCCGTTCCACGTTCGTCAGGGGCGTTCCTTTGCCGCTCATGAAGTCCTCCCGCGCGCGTCGCGCGGTCCAAGAATTCCATTCTTTGAAGCGCCTGTCGAGATATGTTATCCGGACTGACAATCGATCAGGAGGACGCCTTGGCGAAGGATGCGATCGTCTCGAACGAACTCGCGGAAAAATTCGCGAGGGAAAAGGACACGCCCTATCTGCGCTGGGTGCGGAGCCAGGGCCTCGACATCGTCGACGCCCATTACGTGCGCAACCTGAAACGCGCCGAACTGAAGTCCTGGGCGCGGCGCGGCGGCGCCGGCCTCTACATCAATCACGAGGCCTCTCGCACGACGAACGATTGCTATGTTTGCGAAATCCCCGCCGGCGGCAAGCTCGCGCCGCAACGCCAGCTTTACGAGGAGATGATCTACGTGCTCGACGGGCGCGGCTCGACGACCGTGTGGAACGGCGAGGGCAAGCGCGTCACCTTCGAATGGAAGGCGGGCGCCATCTTCGGCGTTCCCCTCAATGCCTGGCACCAGCATTTCAACGGATCGGGCCTGGCGCCGGCGCGGTTCGTCGCCGTCACCAACGCGCCGCCGGTGATCAATCTTTACGAGGACCTCGGCTTCGTTTTCGAAACCGACTACGATTTCAGGAGCCGGTTCGGCGGAGAGCCGGATTATTTCACGCGAGCCGGCGAGCAGAAGGGCCTGCGGCTCGAGACCAATTTCATTCCCGACACGGTGAACGTCGGCGTCGCTTCCAGCGCCGAACGCGGCGCGGGCTCCGGCATGATCCGGTTCAACCTCGCGAAAGGCTCGATTGGCGGACACATCTCGCAATTTCCCGTCGGCACCTACAAGAAGGCGCACGCGCACGGGCCGGGCGCCCACGTCATCGTTCTCTCGGGCGAGGGCTATTCGCTCATGTGGCCGGAGGGCGAGGAGCCGCGCCGCTATGACTGGGAAACTGGCACGCTGATCGTGCCGCCGAACGGGTGGTTTCACCAGCATTTCAACGCGGGTCCGACGCCCGCCCGCTATCTCGCCTTCAAGCACGGTTCGCAACGCAACGCGCAGGGCGTGATGATGTGCTGGATCAGCCGGAGGCTGGGCGGCGACCAGCTCGACTACGCCGACGAAAGCCCGAAAATCCGCGAGATATTCGCCCGCGAGCTCGGCAAGCATGGCCTCGCGCCGCGAATGGAGCCCGTCTACGAGAAGGAACTGGAGACGCTGCCGCCGCGGGTCGCCTGAAGCCGCTACTTGTCCGACGCGAGCGCGCCCGCGTCGAGCATCAGGATCGACGGGTCCGCGCGCGCCATGGCCGTCACCGCTTTTTGAACCTCCTCGCCCGGGAGCGGGTCGATTTCGAGGTTCATCGTCTTCGCTTCCGCGATCAGTTCGGGATCCTTCATCGTCTCGTCGAAGGCGCGCCGCAAGGCCGCGACGCGGTCCGCCGGCACGCCGGGCCCCACGGCGAAGGCGTGCGAAACCGCCGTCATGGCGGAATAAAAGCCGAAGATGTCGCGCTCGTTTTTGTTGCGCGCGAGATCGGTCAACAAGGGCGTGTCCGGCAGGTCGGGCTCCTTTTTCAGCCCGACCTGGAGGAAGACGTTGACCTCCCCGTCACGAATCCGGCGCGCGCGCGTCGCCTTCAGCAAGGCCCAGGAGGCGCCGGCGCGGCCCTGAATTTCGCCGCGCTCCATGGCGAGGTCCGCCGCCTCGCCGTTGGAATAGCCCGTCACGATCCGGAACTTCGTGCCCAGCGTCTTGTTGACGATGGACGGATAAAGATAGCCGATCGCGGTCGGCCCCGTGGCTCCGACGACAAGCTCACGCCGGCGCGCGTCCTCGATGCTCGCGACCTTCGAATCCCGCCAGGCGATGAACACGTTCGACGCGGAGGCCGCGTTGCCGATCCAGTTGAAGGAGGCGAGGTCGAAACGCGCCTTGTCGTTGCGCGCGGCCTGCACCAGCGGCAGGGTCTGCACGATGGTCAATATCTCCGTGCCGTCGCGGGGCGCGACATTCGCGAGATAATTCGCGGCGTTGATGCTGGCGGCGCCGGGCATGTTGACGTTGACGACGTTCGGCCTGCCCGGAATGTGCTTGCCGATGTGGCGGGCGATGAACCGTCCGTAGAGATCGTATCCGCCGCCGCTGGCCGTGCCGATGACCATCTTGACGACGCGGCCCGCGTAAAAACTCTCGACGGACTGGGCCCGCGCGGCGATGGCCCCCGGAAGGCCCAGCGCGATCGCCAGCCCCGACACGCGCGCCACACCGATCATTTCGCCTCCCCGGACCGCACCGGGCCCAGACTCGCCGCCCTCGATCCGCGCGTCAAGCCATCCCGACGCGGGCGCTTTTCATCGCCACGCGTCGGGGATAGAGTTCGCGACAACGGGAGGACTACATGGACAAGATATCTTTTCCCTATCGCGCGTCGAGCCATCTCGTGCTGCTGCACGTGATCAACGAATCCGGCGCCTGGGCGAAACACGGACTCGACGTCAACTACGATTTCCAGATTTTGAAGAACGACGCGC
Source organism: uncultured Hyphomicrobiales bacterium (assembly GCA_903884435.1). Classification (GTDB taxonomy): domain Bacteria; phylum Pseudomonadota; class Alphaproteobacteria; order Rhizobiales; family Beijerinckiaceae; genus Terripilifer. Next base: position 28,378 of record CAISEY010000300.1, read on the forward strand.
ACCGCGCCGTCGCCAATGGCGAGATCGAATTCGTCGGCGGCAACCATATCTCGACCTATGGCCACCGCGCGCGAGGCGACGACTGGGTCTATCTCGGCCAGACCGTCAACAGTTACAATCTCGCGCTTTGCGTGCGCGCGGATTCGGGCATCAACACCCTCTCCGACTTGCGCGGCAAGCGCGTCGGCACCCGCGGCAATCATCCCGGACTCAACGACTGGCTGCTGCTGAAACAACGCGGCCTCGACGTCGATCGCGACGAGGTGGAGCTGGTCAGGGAAGTCGATGGCCTCGCCTCGGAGGAGGCCCAGCCGGACGATGGCTCGGCCCCCGTCGCGACCAAAAAGAAGCGCGCGCCCGTGTGGCGCTGGGTGCTCGACGGAAAGGTCGACGCCGCCCTGCTGACGCCCCCGTCGAGCCTCTTCGCGGAAGCCGCGGGCCTGAAGCTCATCAACATCGAACCACTGCCGATGATCTGGTTCACGACGATCTCGTCGAGCATGCGCTTCGTGCAAAAGCATCCCAATCTCGTCGACCGGTTTCTCAAGGGCGTCATCGAGGGCATTCACTTCTTCAGGACCGAGCGTGAGCGCTCGATCAAGGTCATTCAGGAGCGTTACACGAAGGAAGGCCAGATGAATCGCGATCAGGCGGCCTTTGTCTGGCAAAACACCGTGACCATGCTGGAGCCGCGCCTCTTCCCGTCGATGGCCGCCATCGCCAACGTCTACGAGGAGGCCAAACGCAGCGATCCCGACGCGCGCCGCGTCAACCCGATGGCGCTGTGGGATCTCCACCACACGCGCCACATCGACGACTCCGGTTTCACCGACCGGCTCTATGGCGTCAATCGCGGCCGCGGTCACGCCATCGATCCGGAAAAGGCCGCTGAAAAGGCCGCCGAACAGATCCGTATTCTCGAAGCCATGAAAGCCTGCGGCCACATGGAAAGCGAACATTGCGAATGTGAATGAGGCGCGCCCGGAGGCCGCGAAAATGAAGCGATTGCTGGCTTGTCTGACGATGTTTCTGGCCGCGGGCGCCACGCGCGCGGCCGAAGCGCCATCGTTCCAGGGCAAGACGATCACCATGATCATCGGCGCGGGAGCCGGCGGCGGCACGGATTCCTCGGGGCGGCTGATCGCCTCGTTCCTCGCCGACCATCTGCCGGGCAAGCCGGCTCTGGTCGTGCGCAACATGCCCGGCGCCAATGGCGTCACCGGCATGAACTTCTTCGCCCAGCAGGCCGCCGCCGACGGGCTGACCATCACCATGGGCTCGAGTTCGCAGGCCGATCCCCTGCACTATCGCCGTCCGCAATCCAGATTCGATCCCGCGACGTTTGAAATGATCGGAGGCGCCGGGCGCGGCGGCACCGTGCTCATCATCAACAAGGCCGCGGAAGCGCGTCTGTTCGACAAGACCCGGAAGCCCGTCGTGATGGGCTCCCTCGTGGGCGTGCCGCGCTCCGGGATGCAGGCGACGGCCTGGGGCGTCGAACTGCTCGGCTGGAACGTCAGGTGGGTCGTCGGCTACCAGAGCACCAACGACCTGCTGCTGGCGCTCGAGCGCGGCGAGATCGACATGACCTCGACGGGCAATCTCCAGCAATATCAAAAGCTGATCAATCTCGGCGGTTTCCGCGCCTTCAGCCAGTCCGGCGCGATCCACGGCGGCAAACTCGTCGCGCGTCCCGATTTCGGCGACGCTCCGATGTTTCCGGACATGGTGGCGAAACGCGTCACGACGCCGCTCATGGAAAAGGCCTTCACGTTCTGGAGCGCGATGACCAGCATAGACAAATGGGTGGCCCTGCCGCCCGCGACGCCAAAGCCGCTGGTCGATGTCTATCGCGCGACTTACGCTGACGCGATGCACAGCCCCGAGTTCATCGAACTCGGCCAGAAAATCAGCGAGGATTTCACGCCGATGGCCTGGACGGACGTCGCGGCGCTCGTCCGCACCATCGGCGGCACGCCGCCGGAAGCCGTGAATTTCATCGCCGCCATGCTGCGCGGGCAGGGCCTCGAAACAGACTGAATCCAACGGACACACCTCATGCAACAATCGCCGCTCGAAACCTTCAACGAAAAGCTCGCCCGCTCGAACATGCGCGGGCAATGGCTGTCCGAGGGCTTTCTCAACGCCGCGATCGGCGGCCCGAAGCCCGCCGGCGTTCCCATGAAATGGACGTGGGCGACCGTCATGGAACACATGGCGGAAGCCGGCGAGGTCATGCGCGAGGCGAAACAGGCGCGCCGCTCCCTGCTCTTCCACAATCCCGGCCTGGCGCGCGGCGCCACGCACACGATCAACATGGGCGTGCAGATGATCGTGCCCGGCGAAACCGCCCGGGCGCATCGCCACTCCATCGCGGCCCTGCGCTTCATCATCGAGGGCGACGGCAAGCTCGAGACGATCATCGACGGCGAACATTGCACGATGGAGGACTTCGATCTCGTGCTGACGCCCAACTGGTCGTGGCACGATCATCACAACAATTCGAACCGGCCGGTCTACTGGCTCGACGTGCTCGACGTGCCGCTCGTGCTCAATCTGAACCAGGCTTTCTACGAACCGGGAGCCGGCGAGGACCAGCCGGCCCTTCCGGCGGACTTCAGGCCGCACGCGCGATTGCGCTACGCGTGGCGCGACACGGAGCCGAAATTGCGCGCGGCGCCGCTCGACCCGCACGACGGCCATCGCTTCGACTACCTCAATCCGGAGACGGGCGGCCCCACGATGTCGACGCTCTCGTGCCACGCCTTGTTGCTGCCGCCGGGCTTCGAGGGCGCCTCGCGGCGTCGCACGTCGAGCGCGGTCTATTTCGTCGTCCGCGGCGAGGGCGTTCTGGAAGCCGGCGACCAGAAAATTCCCTTCGGCAGGAACGACAGCCTGGTCGCGCCGAACTTCGCGCGCACGCGCCTCGTCAACACCTCGAAGACGAACGACGCGGTTCTGTTCAGCGTCGAGGACACGCCGGTGCTGAGAGCGCTGGGATTTTATCGGGAGGGGTGAGGCCCGGGCTCCGTTTCTGGACAAGCCCGGGGCGCTCTGCCATCATTCCGCGACATCAAGACACACTGGAGGACGTCCATGGACCACGTGAATTTTCCCTATCGCTCGAGCAGCCATCTCACCTTCCTGCACGTCGTGGCTGAATCGGGCGCGTGGGAAAAGCACGGGCTTCGCGTCGATTACGACAAGAAGATTTCCTCGACCGAGGCGCACCGCGCCGTGCCGGCCGGCGAAGTCGAATTCGTCGGCGGCAACCATGTCTCGACCTATGGCCACCGCGCCCGCGGCGACAGCTGGGTCTATCTCGGGCAGACCGTCAACAAGGTTCATTCCAAACTCGTCGTGCGGCCGGATTCGGGCATCAACGGATTCGCCGACCTGCGCGGCAAGGTGGTGGGAACCCGCGGCTCGCATCCGGGGCTGAACGACTGGCTGCAACTGAAACAGCGCGGCCTCGATGTCGATCGCGACGACGTGCAACTCCTCAACATGCTCAAGCACAAAAAGGGGCAGATGGACGACGAGGCCAACACGCAGGACGAGGAGCGCCAGCCGCTGTGGCACTGGGTTCGCGACCGCAAGGTGGACGCGGCCCTGATGACGCCGCCGGCGCATCTCTTCGCCGAGGCCGCCGGCCTCAAGGTGATCGACATCGACGCCATGCCGATGATCTGGTTCACCACGATTTCCTCGAGCCTCGGCTTCGTCGCCCGCCATCCCGACATCGTCGAGCGGTTCATCAAGGGCCTGGTCGAGGGCGTGCATTTCTTCAAGACGCAGCCGGAAAAATCCATCGAGATCATCCAGCGCCGCTACACGAAGGAAGGCCAGCTCAACCACGCGCAAGCCACCTATATCTGGCAGGGCCTCGCGCCGCTGCTCGAACCGAAGCTCTATCCCTCCATGGCGGCCATCGCCAACGTCTACGAGGAGGCCAAGCGCCAGGACAAGGACGCGCTGAAGGTCAATCCGCTGGAATTGTGGGACACGCACCACATCCGTCGCGTCGATGATTCCGGGTTCGTCGACGCGCTCTACGGCAACGCGCCGCTCGCCGCGCACAAGGACGCCGCCGATCCGGAATACAAGCGGGAGAAGGCGAAGAAGCAGGAAGACATGATCGCCGCGGTGAAGGCCTGCGGCCATCTCGCCGGCGTCGATTGCGATTGCCACTGACGGGCGGCGGGAGAGCCACATGAGAACGGCCTTCGCCGCCTTCGCTCTGGCTCTCCTCGTCGTCCCCGCGCGCGCGCAGCAGCCGGCGGCTTTCTTCGAGGGCAAGTCGCCGGTCATGCTGATCGGCTTCGCGCCGAGCGGCGGCACCGATCTCACGGGGCGCCTCATCGCGCAATTCATCGCGAAACACCTGCCCGGCGCGCCCGCGTTCGTCGTGCGCAACATGCCCGGCGCCGACGGCCTCACCGCCGGCAAGGTTTTCGCCTCGCAAGTCGCGCCGGACGGACTGACGATCACCATGGGCGCGAGCACGCAGGCCGATCCGCTGCATTATCGCAAGCCGCAGGCCGGATTCGACCCGACGAAATTCATTCTCGTTGGCGGCATCGGCCGCGGCGGCACGGTGACGATCGTCAACCGCGAGGCGGAAAAGCGCCTGTACGACAAGTCGGCGCCGCCGGTCGCGATGGGCTCCCTCAGCGGACTGCCCCGCTCCGGCATGCAAATGACGGCCTGGGGCATCCGGTTTCTCGGCTGGAACGCGCGCTGGGTGCTGGGCTATCCCTCGACGGTCGAATTGCTCACCGCGCTGGAGCGCGGCGAAATCGACATGACGGCCGAAGGAGGCCTTCACAACATCGCCAAATTCGCCCGCGATCCGCGCTTCCGCCTTCTCGTGCAGTCGGGCGCGCTCGAGGGCGGCCGCCAGGTTCCGCGCCGCGAATTTGGCGACACCGCGCTGTTCGCCGACCTGATGGACGGCAAGATCACGGATGACATTCAGGCCAGGGCTTTCGCTTACTGGACATCCATCGCGACCATCGACAAATGGGTGGCGCTGCCGCCGGCGACGCCGCGACCGATCGTCGACATGTATCGAGACGCCTGGTCGAAGGTGATGCGCGATCCGCAATTCGTCGAGCAGGGCAAGCGCCAGAGCGAGGATTTCACGCCCATGCCTCACGAGGACGTGAGTCTGCTGATGACGACGCTGGGCGCGACGCCGCGGGCCTCGCTCGACTTCATCAATGAAATGTTCCGGCAACAGGGGCTCGAGGCGCAATGAACGCCCGGGCATTCAGGAGAATCAAGTGACACTGGACGTGAAGGACGAAGACCGTCTCGCCGCTCTTGGCGATCTGCGCGAACTCATTCGCATCGGCAGGGAGCGGGGCGAGCTCGAGGTGGTCAAGGGCGCGGACACCCATCTCGAGATGGGCGCTCTCTACGAATTGAGTCTCAAGCACCGGCATCCGCCGCTGCTGCTGTTCGAGGACATCGTCGGCCACCCGTCGAACCAGAAGGTTCTGATGAACGTGCGGTTCTCCAGCCTGTTTTCGGGCGACGTCAGCGTCGACGCGCTGAGGAAATACCGCGCGTCGCGCAAGGGCGGCGGCGGCGACAATCCGATTCCGCCGGAATACGTCAACGGCGGCCCCGTCACGGAAAACATCCTGCGCGGCGACGCGGTCAACGTGAACCTCTTTCCCGCCGGGCACTGGCACGAGCACGACGGCGGCAAGTACATCGGCACCGAGGTCATCATCATCAACAAGGATCCGGACAGCGACTGGGTGAACATCGGCACCTATCGCGTCATGATTCAGGACGACAGGACGCTCTCCGTTTTCATCGAGCCCGGCAAGCATGGCTCGCTCATCCGCGAGAAATGGTGGGCGAAGGGCAAGCCGTGTCCAATGGTCGTCTGCGTGGGACAGGCGCCGATCCTCGGCATGGTCGCCTCCGCGAAAACGAAATACGGCGTTTCCGAATTCGACATCGCGGGCGGCCGCCTCGGCAAACCCGTCCGCGTCGTGCGCGGCGAACTCACGGGCCTGCCGATTCCCGCCGACGCGGAAGTCGCCTTCGAGGGCTTCATGCCGCCGCCATCGGAAGAAACGCGGCTCGAGGGTCCCTTCGCCGAATGGCCCGGCTATTACACGACGGAGGCCCATCCCGAGCCCGTCGTGCGCGTTGGCGCGATCTATCATCGCAACGACCCCATCGTCATCGGGCAGCCGCCGGCGAAGCCGACCTTCCCCGGCCGCCAGCCAAGCCTGACGCAAATGGCGAGTCTCTGGGACGCGCTCGAGGGCGCGGGCGTTCCGGGCGTCAAGGGCGTCTGGAAGCCAAACGGCGGCGGCTCGAGTTTCATCAACGTGATCTCCATCACGCAGATGCACGCCGGCCACGCGAAAATGGCGGGGCTTGTCGCGACGGGCTCCGGCCCCGGCTCCTATCTCGGCCGCATCACCATCGTCGTCGACGACGACATCAACATCGAGGATCCGAGCGAAATTCTCTGGGCCATGGCGACGCGCTGGGACCCGCGCACGCAGACCGACATCATCGACGGATGCTTTTCCGGCTACATCGACCCGGTCATCAGTCCCGAGAAACGCGCCATCGACGACATCACCAACTCCCGCATCATCATCTACGCCGTGCGCCCCTGGCACTGGAAGGACAAGTTCCCGCGCGTCAACACGGTGGCGCAGGACTACTCGGACAAGATCGCGGCGAAGTGGAGGGACAGGCTGAAATTCATCGGATGAGCCGCGGCGGCGGGTGGCGCGCGCCCGCCGCGCCCCCGCCAGGGCCGGCCGTCGCCGGAGACGAAATCCGCGGTGCGACAACGGGTCCGCCTTGTCAGGGAGTCGGATAAGGACCAGGCTTGTCGAGGGTCGGGAATCGCCGGGCGGCGAAGGCAAACAACAAACGCCTCGTTCGCCGGCTACGGAGGTAATCGCCGATGTTCGAATCCGCGGAAATCGGCCACAGCGTCCCGAAACCGGAATTCCTCGCGCGCGAAGCCGTGCTGCGCGAGGCCCTGTTGAAGGCCCAATACGATCTCCTCGCCAACAAGACGTTCCCGGTGATCATCATCATCGGCGGCGTCGATGGCGCGGGAAAGAGCGAAACCGTCAATATCCTCAACGCGTGGATGGACCCGCGCCACATCCACACCGTCGCTTTCGGGGATATGTCCGACGAGGAGCGCGAAAGGCCGCGCATGTGGCGCTACTGGCGCGCGCTGCCGCCAAAAGGGCGAATCGGCATCCTGTTCGGCGCCTGGCACACCGACCCCATCATCGCGCGCGTGATGGAGCGCACGAACGACGGGGACCTCACCCGGTCGATGGACCAGATCGTCCGCTTCGAGCAAATGCTCGCGGACGAGGGCGCCCTCATACTGAAGTTCTGGTTCCACCTGTCGAAGAAGGCGCAACGAAAGCGCCTCAAGGCGCTCGAAAGCGACCCGCGCACCACCTGGCGCGTCGCCGACACGGACTGGGAGCGGTTCAAGCTTTACGACAAGTTCCGCGGCGTTTGCGAAAGCGCGCTGCGGATCACCAGCACCGAGGCCGCGCCCTGGACCGTGGTCGAGGGAACGGACGCGAATTATCGCTACCTCACCGTCGGACAATCGATTCTCGACGCCCTCGCCAAACGGCTCGCGGATGGCAAGCCCGCGCCGCGCCGGCCCGCGGCGCTGCCCGAACCCGCCATCGACGGGCGCACGATCCTGCAATCGATCGACTTCTCGAAGACGCTCTCGCACCGGAAATACCAGACCGCGCTGGAAAAATGGCAAGGCCGTCTCAACGAACTCTCGCGGAGCAAGAAGTTTCGCCGTCGTTCGGCGATCGTCGTGTTCGAGGGCAGCGACGCGGCGGGCAAGGGCAGCACCATCCGCCGGATCACAGGCGCGCTCGACGCGCGCTTCTACCGGGTCATTCCCGTCGCGGCGCCCGGCGAGGAAGAGCGCCAGCAGCCCTATCTGTGGCGTTTCTGGCGCAATCTGGCGCGCAACGGCAGAACGACCATTTTCGACCGCTCCTGGTATGGACGCGTGCTCGTCGAGCGCGTCGAGGGCTTTTGCGCCGAGGACGACTGGATGCGCGCCTATCACGAAATCAACGATTTCGAGAAGGAACTCGTCGACGCCGGCGCGATCGTCACGAAGTTCTGGATGACCATCACGAAGGAAGAACAACTGAAGCGATTCAAGTTGCGCGAGGACACGCCGTTCAAGCGTTTCAAGATCACCGAGGAAGACTGGCGCAACCGCGACAGATGGGACGACTACGAACGCGCCGTGTGCGACATGGTCGAACGGACGAGCGTGAAGGAAGCGCCCTGGGTCGTCATGCCCGCCCAGGACAAGCACTGGACGCGGATAGAAGTGCTGAAGACGCTCTGTCGCCGGATTGAATCGGCGCTCTAGTTTCACGCGACGGCAACGAGGCCAAGAACGATGCCAACCCTGCCCCCCGTCACGAATTTCGCCCTGCTGCTCGGCCTGAGCCTGTTTCTCGGCCTCGCTTTCGAGGAGTTTTTCGCTCACGACAACGCGAGGCGGCCCGGCGGCATCAGGACGTTCCCGATTCTGGCGATCGCCGGCGGGATGCTCTATCTCTTCGATCCGAAAAGCTTCGTGCCCTTCACCGCCGGCCTTCTGGTGCTGGGCGCGTGGATGACCGCTTTCTACACCACGCACATTCGCGAACGGGACGAAAAGGGCGAGGCGAACGTCGGCATCGTCGTTCTCCTGCTCAACGTCCACGCCTATCTGCTGGGCGCGATCGCCCTCGCGATGCCGAACTGGCTGGCCGTCGCGACAACCGTCGCCGCGGTGCTTCTGCTGACCGGACGCGAACAGCTTCACGCGCTCGCCAGCCGCGTCGAGCAGAAGGAAATCAACACCGCCGTGCAGTTCCTGATTCTCTCGGGCATCATATTGCCGCTGCTGCCCGGCGAGAAGGTGACGACGCTGACCAGCGTCACGCCGCGACAGGTCTGGCTGGCGCTCGTCGTCGTATGCGCCTTCTCCTACGCGAGCTATCTGGCGCAGCGTTACTGGCCGCGGGCCGCCGCGGGCCTCTGGACGGCCGCGCTCGGCGGGCTTTATTCATCGACGGCGACAACCGTCGTCCTCGCGCGCAAGGCGAAAAGCGACCCCGCCTCGCGCGACCGCGCGCTCGCCGGCATCACGCTGGCGACGGGAATCATGTACTTGCGCATTCTCGCGATTGTCGCCGTCTTCGACTTCGCGCTCGGCCTGCGGCTCGCCACGCCAATGATTGGCCTCTCGCTCGTCGCCATGATCGTCAGCGCGCTGCAATATAAAATGATGAAGACGGTCGATGCGAACGAGGCTGCGGCCAACAATCAAAACCCGCTCGAAGTCGCGGCGGCGGCCACTTTCGCGGTTATCTTCGTCGTCATCTCGCTGGTGTCCACCTGGGTCACGACGCAATTCGGCAGCAACGGCGTCTACTGGCTCGCCGCGATCATTGGCGTCGCCGACATCGATCCCTTCGTGCTCAACCTCGCGCAGGGCGGCATTTCCGGCATCACGACGACCGCCATCTCGGCGGCGATCCTGATCGCCACCGCGTCGAACAATCTGATGAAGGCGACGTACACGCTCGTCTTCGGAGGCGTGAGCGACGCCGCGCCCGCCGCCGCCGTGCTCGTTCTGCTGGCCTGCGCCAGTTTCGCCATCGCGCTGCGGATCGCGGGCGTGGTCTGACCGCGTCGTTCGCCGACGATGGAGCGGCTATTTCTGCCGCGCGATGATCTTGTCCTTGATGTCGTCGTAAACGTTCTGCGGGATGACGCCCTTCTGCACGAGGTCGTCCTTGCCCTTCCACGGACGGCCCTTGATGATCGCCTCGGCGCGCGCCTTGCCGATGCCCTTCAGCGCGTCGAGCTGGTCGGCGGTGGCGGAGTTGATGTCGACGAGCTGGGCCGCCGGCGCGGCCGGCGCGCGCGGGGCCGCGGGAGCCTGCGCGAGAGCGGGCGCGGCGCCAAGGAGCGCGGCGGCGAGGAAAGCGAATTTCCAGAGTTTCATGACGGTCTCCCGACGTGGACCGCGAATCGCGGCGCTGGATTATAGTCGGAATTCGCGCGAGAGCCTCGCCTCTCCCGCGCGGTCGTCGGTCGCCGGAAAAATTTACAACGCACGCGCGATAATCCTAATCTCGCGGTCGGGATCCGTTCATCAAGGGATATGTCGTGAAACGTTCGCCGCTCCTGCCGCTCGCCTGCGTCATCGCCTTTCATTTCGCCACGCTTGCCGCGCGCGCGCAATCCGTCGCCGATTTCTATCGCGGCAAGACCGTGCGGATGATCATCGGCATCGAGCCGGGCACCGCCTACGACCTCTACGCGCGGCTGGTGACGCGCCACGTCGGCAAGTACATCCCCGGCAATCCGACGGTCATCCCCCAGAACATGGCGGGCGCGGGCAGCCTCACCGCTTATAATTACATCTACAACGTCGCCCCGCGCGACGGCACCGCGCTCGGCACGGGCCATCGCTTCGTGCCCCTCATGCCCTTGCTCGGCCTGCCGGGCGCGCAATTCGAGGGGCCGAAGTTCACCTTCGTCGGCTCTGCCAATCGCGAGGTCGACATCTGCATGATCCGCGCCGATTCCGGCGTCGCCACGCTCGACGACTGGAGGAAGAAGGAAGTCCTCGTCGGCACGACGGGCGGCGGCGCCGAACTGACGACGTTCTATTCGTCCATCGCCTCGATGCTCGGCGCGAAAATGCGCGTCGTCGTGGGCTATCGCAGCCAGAACGACCTTTATCTCGCCATCGAGCGCGGCGAAATTCAGGGCCGTTGCGGCGGCTCCTGGCTCAACCTGGTTTCCGAACACGGACACTGGATCGACAAAAAGCTCGTCAACATCGTCATGCAGATCGGCCTCGACAAGGACCGGGCCCTGCCGGACACGCCGCTGTTCACCGATCTCGTGACGGACCCCGGCGACAAACAGGCGCTGCGGCTCATGCTCTCGCCAAACGAGATGGGCCGGCCCTATGTCGCGCCGCCCGATGTTCCCGCCGACCGCGCGGCCGCGCTGCGCGAAGCCTTCGACAGGGCGATGAAAGACCCCGACTTGCTGGAGGAAGCCAAAAAGCAGCTTCTCGACATCGATCCGGTTTCCGGCCAGCGCATGAGCGAACTCGTGAGCGAAGCCTACGCGGCGCCGGCGGGCGTCATCGCCCGCGCCCGCGCGCTCGTGAGCGGCAAATGACGGCGGCCCGGTTCCGCCTCGCGCTGGGCCTCGCCGCCAGTCTCGCGGCGTGTTTCGCCGCGCGCGCGCAGGACGCCGCGAGCTTTTACGCGGGACGCCAGGTCAGGATGATCGTCGGCACGGGGCCTGGCGGCGGCTATGATATTTATGGCCGCCTTCTCGCGCGCCACCTGGGCCGTCACATTCCCGGCAAGCCCGGCGTCGTCGTCGTCAACATGCCCGGCGCGGCGAGTCTGGTGGCGGCGAACTATCTCGCCAACATAGCCCCGCGCGACGGCACGGAAATGCTGATGGTCGTGCAGAGCCTGCCGCTCGTTCAGGTGTCGCGCTCGGACAAGGCGCGTTTCGATCTCGCGCGTTTCAACTGGCTCGGCAACATGAGCAGCGCCGCGAACACCGTTCTGGCCTGGCGCGCCAGCGGCGTCGCCAGCCTCGCCGACGCGCGATCGCGCGAACTCGTCATGGGCTCGACGACGCCCTCCTCCCTCGGCGGCATCTATCCCGCGATCATGAACCGCGTGCTCGGCACGAAGTTCAGGATCATCCACGGCTATGAATCCGGCGACGCCATCGACCTCGCGCTGGAGCGCGGCGAGGTGACGGGCCGCGCCGGCGTTTCCTGGGCGGCGTTGAAGGCCTATCGCGCCAACTGGCTGCGCGAAGGGAGCGTCAACGTCTTCGCGCAGGTCGGCCTGCGCGCCGAGCCGGATCTCGACGCGCCCCTGCTCGCCGATCTCGCGGGAAACAACGCGGATCGCGAAATCCTGCGGTTTTATTCGTCCCTTGTCGCCGTCGGCCGCGCCGTGACGCTCGGTCCGGACATTCCACCCGAAAGACTCGAAGCCCTGCGCCGCGCCTTCGACGCGGCGATGGCCGATCCGCTCCTGCTGGCGGAAGCGGAAAAGCAGGGGCTCGAGGTGCGCGCCCAGCCGGGCGAGAGCGTTCAGGCCATCGTCGCCGCCATGACGCGCGCGAAGGCGAACATGATTCACCTCGACCGCGAGATGATCGAATAGGCAGCGGCAATTCGTCATCCGGCCGCGGGTGGACACGGGGGCGCCGCTTTGCGATCATCGGCGCGAACAAAAGCACGGGGCCAAAAACACGAGGCGAGGACATGCGGGAATACGTCATCGGCAAGCTCGACGAGATTCCGGACGGGAAGGGAATCGCGGTTCAGGCCGGACGGCGGGAAGTCGCGGTGTTTCGCGTGGGCCGCGAGGTCTTCGCCATCGCCAATTCCTGCCCGCACAAGGGGGCGTCGCTGTGCGACGGCGAGGTGATGAAAGCCGAAAAAATGGTGCGCTGCCCCTGGCATCACTGGAACTGGCAACTCACCGACGGCAAGCTCGAGACCGAACCGCGCCAGGGCCTGCGCAAATACGAAGTCGCCCTGGATGGCGACGACGTGATCTTGCGGATATAGTCCAGCCAGAAATCGCCGGGAGACGCACATGAACGTTATGACCGACCCGCGGCGCGAAGTCGCCAAACGCATTCACCCCGATCCCATCGACAAGCGCGGCCGCGCCTACAAGGTGCTCGACACCGACTTCCATTTCATCCCCGAGTGGGAAGATCTGCGCAAATACCTGCGCGAGCCATTCAAAAGCGAATTGACGAAGCCGCCCCTCGTGGGCGGCGACTACACGCCCAAATACGCCATCGGCCTCGAGGGCACGGGCCAGGAGGTTCTGGGCCGCGCTTCCCGCGCGGAACACGTCCTGCGCGTGATGGAAGAGATCGGCGTCGACACCGTGATTCTCTCCCCCGGCTTCCAGCGCCCGCAGAGCATGTTCCATCAGGCCATGCTCTCGGCGGTCTGTTCCGCCTTCAACGATTTCATGGCGAAGGAAGTCCTGCCCGCGAGCCCGCGCATCAAGGCCTCGATCATGATCAACCACCGCAATCCCGAGGCGGGCGCGGCGGAAATCAGGCGCCATGGCGCGAATCCCGGCTTTGTTGGCGTCTACACCGAATTCGGCGGCAATTACGAGCCGCTCGGCTCGGCGAAACACGACCCGATCTACGACGCCGCCGTCGAGCATGACCTCGCGGTCATCTCGCACATCGGCACCTTCTGGCAGGCCTTCACCCCGATGGCGCAGGGCACGCGCACATGGACGGAGCTCGTCGGCCTGTCGTCGGTCTGCACGGGCATGACCGTCGTGGGCAGCATGATCATGCAGGGTCTGTTCGACAAATACCCGACCTTGCGCGTCGTCATGCAGGAAGGCGGCTTCTGGTGGCTGCCGGAATTCATGGCGCGCGCCGACGACTATTACCTGAGCCATCCTGGCGACATCAAACTCGTCGAGCGCAAGCTCGAATCCGGCGAGCGGTTCCTCGACAAGATGCCGAGCGAATATTTTGAATCGAACATCCGGTTCTCGAGCCAGCCGGTCTGTTTCCCCAAACACGACCTGCATTTCAAATATCTGATGGAAATGTGCCGCGGCGAGGATTTCCTCCTGTACTCCTCGGACTGGCCGCACGCGACCTTCGACCCGTTGAACTGGGTCTTCAATCCGCATGTTTCGGAAGAAGGCCGCCGCAAGATTCTCGGCGACAACGGTCGCGCCTGGTATCCGAAGTTGCGCTGAATCGAAAACGGGGCCGATTCGCCGGGCCCCAAAACGAAAAGAGCGCGACCCGCGAGGGCGCGCTCTTCGTCGATCCGGAATGTCCGGCGGCGAGAACCGCGATCAGACCGATTCCTTCAGCTCCTTGGCGGCGCGGAAAGCGATCTTCTTGCTCGCCTTGATCTTGATGGCCTCTCCGGTGGCGGGATTGCGGCCCATGCGGGCGGCGCGCTTGCGAACCTGGAGGATGCCGAGGCCGCCGATGCGGATGCGGGCGCCCTTCTTGAGGTGCTTGCCGACGAGACCGACGAAGTCGTCGAGAATGGCGTTCGCCTGCTTCTTGGCGATCTCGTGGCTCTCCGCGATGGTCGCGGCCATGTGCTTCAGGGTGACGGTATCGACCTTGGCCTTGGGAGCCTTGGGAGCGGCGGGGGCTTTTGCGGGTGCTGCGGCTTTTGCCATGTTTCTCTCCTCGAATCAGTAAACCTGACTGAATCTACACGCACGCAAGCCGGAAAATAAGGGGTTGCCGACGAAACACCCCTCTATTTGCGAGACTTCGGGACATTTTGGCTCGAAACAGCGCGATTTTGCTGGATAACCGGAGAAGCCCGCCCCTCGCGGCGAACGAATCGCTCCACCGTGGCGGCAAGGATCAGACGCGCGTGTTCATGAAGGCGCCGATCTTGCCGCGCATGGCGCCGGGATTGTCGGGCTTGACGATGAAGGCGTCGGCGCCGAGCGAGCGGGCCGTCGTGATGTTCGACCAGCGATCGTCCATGGTCACGAAGGCGAACTTCGGCCGGATCGCGCCGGTGCGCGCGCGCACTTCCTTCAGAAGATCCGGCCCGTTCACGGGCGCCATGTGCCAGTCGGAAAAAATGACGCCATAGTTCTTGACGCCGATCATCCTCAGGGCCGCCTCGCCGCAATCCACCTCGTCGATGTTGTCGATGCCCAGTTCGTTGAGGCAGGCGCGGATGACCGCGGTGGTGGTGCGGGAATCGTCGACGATCAGAACAGGCAGAAATTGCGGCCTGGGCATGGCGCCCTCCCGGAGTAAAAAAACCAAAATCGGACGACCCGATCGGAGGTTAATTGACCCTGGGGAACTTAAGATCGGCTGAATTCAGCCGGCGCAATTCGACGCACGCGCGAGATTTCCGCGCGCGGATCAACGGCATTTTAACGAATTCACGCCCGTTCCATCAAAAACCGCTCGAGCGTCAGCGGATTCGGCTTCACGGAGGGCGCGGCGAGCGGAACGCCAGCGAACTCCGTCGCCTCCTCGAACCAGGCGCGCTGCGCCGGAAGTCCCCAGGGCAGGTTGCGGTGGATGTTCGAGGGGTCCCAGCGCACCGGCGCGTTCTCGATGTCGAGCGTGAGATAATGCGTGTTGAAAAGCTCGACGCGATGCCCGTCCGGATCCCGGAAATAGACGAACAGCGCGTGGCCGGGCCCGTGTCGCCCGGGACCGCGCTCGACCTTGCGGCCATGACCCAATGATCCCGCGACGTCGCAAGCCTGGATCAGCGTGTGCACGTCGACGGTCGTGTAGGCGACGTGGTGGATACGCGGCCCCGGCCCGTTCATGATGGCGATGTCGTGCGGATTCCCCTTGCGCTGGATGAAAAACGCCATCGGGTTTTCCGAAGCGTCAACCATGTATTCGGAAAGCCGGAACCCGAGCCCCATGTAGAAGTCCCCCGCCGCCGCGACGTCGGGCAGCAGGAGCTGGTAATGATCGAACCTTTGCGCGCAGCCGCCGCGATAGGTGTGGAACTGCGTCAACTGTCGCTCGACGAGCGGCATGCTGGCGCAAAATTCCAGCGGCGTGCCGAGCGGGTCGGAAACATGAAGCGTGCGCCCCTGGTGGGGAACCTCGACGAAGGCGCAGGGCAATCCCGCCTTCGAGAAATGTTCGAATGCGCGGTCGAGATCGTCGTCCTGGTAAACCCGCAGCCCGATCCGGTCGCAAACCGGCTTTCCCGCGCGCCGCGCGAGCACGAGCGAATGATGGCAGACTTCCTCGACGCCGCGCAGATACAGCCTGTCGCCCTCCCGCGCCGTCACCACGAGGCCGAGCACCTGCGTGTAGAAGGCCTCGCTCGCGTCGAGGTCGGCGACGCTCCACACCGCGTGGCTGGCGCGGGTGATGTTGAAGGGCGGCGTGTGCACGGTCGCGGGAATGCGCATGGGGCTGCTCACGTTTTCGGTTCGTCGGCGACGCTGTTTTCGAGCACGCCGATCCCGCTGACTTCCATCCTGATCCGGTCTCCCGGCTTCAGCCAGCGCGGCGGATCGAAGTAATTTCCCGCGCCCGTCGGCGTGCCCGTGCAGATGATGTCCCCCGGCTTCAGCGTCGAGAACTGCGAGAGATAGTGCACGATGAAATCGAAGCGCCAGATCAGGTTGTCGGTCGAGTCGTCCTGCCGCAATTCGTCGTTGATCCAGGTCTTCAACTCGAACCGGTAGTCGTCGGGCAACGCCGCCGTCTCCATCCACGGCCCGATGGACCCGCTGTTGTCGAAATTCTTGCCCTGGGTGACGTTGAGCTTGGCGTGAACGAGCCAGTCGCGCAGCGTGCCCTCGTTGACGATCGTCACGCCCGCGACGTGAGACAGGGCGTTTTCGCGCGCGATGTAGCGTCCCGCCTTGCCGATGACGAGGCCCACCTCGACCTCGTAGTCGAGCCAGTCCGACACGCGCGGGCGGATGATCGCGCCGCGATGCCCCGTGAGACTCTCCGGCGTGCGCATGAACAGGTTCGGATATTTCGCCTGCGGCGTTGAATCGCCATATTCGGCGTTGCGTCTGGCGTAATTGATGCCGACGCAGAAAATCTTGCCGGGCCGCTCGATCGGCGGCAGGAACTCGATGTCGCCGAAACCGTGGTCCGGCGCGGCGCCGCTCGCCAGCGCGCCCATCCGGTCGAGCGCGCCCGCCGCGATGGCCTCCTTGAGCCCCGGGAATTCGCCGCGGCAGCGCGCGGAGAGATCGACGACGCCCCCGTTCGTGGCGACGCCAAACCGTTCGGCGCCGCCGGCGCGATAGCTCATGAAACGCATCGAATCCTCCCGTGGCCCCGAGTTAAGGTCGCGGCGGAGGCCCCGTCAATCCGGCCGGCGCGCCGCGAGCCTGGCCTCGAGGTCGGCGAGGCGCTTTTCCAGCTTTTCGTTCTCGTCGCGGGCGGTCGCGGCCATGTCCTTCACGGCCTCGAATTCCTCGCGCGTGACCACGTTCATCCCCGACAGCATTCGCTCGATCTGGGTTTTCACCACCGTTTCGATCTCGCGCCGCACGCCCTGGGCGACGCCCGCTGCGTCCGACATCAGGCGGGCGAAATCGTCGAAAAAGGGACCGCTGCTTCTGGACATGGCGAACTCCGTGACGTGCGATGCGTCACATGGCGCTTCGGGGGCGGCCGCGCAAGGCGGAAATGCGCGCCGCCGCGCCGGAACCTTCGCCACGCCGCGGATCGACGACGCGGGAAGGAAGCGAAACGCCCTCGACCCGGACCGCGGGCGGCGGCATATTGCTTGCCCCGGGATCGAACAAGGCTGGCGCGTTTCCATGAATCGACTGTTTCGAGCTTTCTTCCTTCTCGTTCTCGTCGCGGCTCCCGCCCGGGCGCAGGAAGACTCCTTCTACCGGGGCAAGCAGATCTCCATCGTCGTCGCCAGCACGCCGGGCGGCGGCTACGACAATTACGCGCGATTGCTGGCCCGCCACATGGGGCGGTTCATTCCCGGCAATCCCTCCTTCGCGATTTCCAACATGTCCGGCGCCGGCGGCAATCTCGCCGCGGGCCATCTGTTCTCGCTGCCCGTGAAGGACGCGACGGCGATGGCGCTGGTGCTGCCGGGCACGATCGCCGCCGGCCTCTACATCGACAGGGACAAGTTGCGCCACGATCCCGCGAAATTCGAGTTCGTCGGCAGCGCCAACAGCGAGGTCGACATGTGCTGGGCGCGCGCCGATTCCGGCCACGCTGGTTTCGCCGACGTAATGACGAAGGAGCTTGTCGTCGGAGCCAGCGCCGACGGCGGCGCGACGCGAGAACAGCCCGCGATGCTGAACGCCCTGCTTGGCGCGAGGTTCCGGGTCGTGTCCGGCTATCCCGGCACGCGCGAAATCCTGATGGCGATCGAAAAGGGCGAGGTCAGCGGCGTCTGCGGCCTGAGTTATTCGGCCATGCTGCTGCAACAACCCCGCTGGCTCGACAACGGCTTCATCCGGATGCTGTCGCAAAATCACTTGCGCGGATTGCCGAAGGCCAACGCGCTCGGCGTGCCGAAATCCATCGACTTCGCCACGACGCCCGAGGCGCGCGCCGTGATGGAGCTCGTCTACGCCCAGCAGGTGTTTGGCCGCCCCTTCGTCATGGCGCCCGGCAATCCGCCCGCGCGCGTCGAACTGCTCCGCGAGGCGTTCATGCGGGCCCTCGCCGATCCGGACCTCGTCGCAGACGCCACGAAACTGAAACTCGAGGTCAATCCGGTCTCGGGCGAGGAATTGCGGGCGCTCGCGCGACGCATCTACGCGACGCCGCCCGACGTGGTGCGCCGCGCCACCGAGGCGCTCGCCTACACATCGACGAAATGACCACGGAGCAACGCCATGACCAGCAAACCGCAATCGAGAAGCTACATCGCGGCGACGCCCGCCTTCGCCACCGGCGCGGACACGCCGCGCGCCTTTCTCGAGCGTTGCCTCGCCTCCATCGACGAGCGCGAAAAGGACGTGCTCGCCTTCGTGCATCTCGAGCCGGAGAAGGCGCGCGCGGCGGCGGATCTTTCGACGGCGCGCTGGAAGGCCGGCAATCAGCTCTCGGCCATCGACGGGATGCCCATCGGCGTCAAGGACGTGATCGAGACGGAAGACATGCCCACGGGCATGGGCTCGCCGCTGTTCGCCGGCGTGCGCTCGGGCCGCGACTCCGCCAGCGTGAAAGCCCTGCGCCAGGCCGGCGCCATTATTCTCGGCAAGACCGTGACCACGGAATTCGCGGCGTCGTTCCCCGGACCGACGCGCAACCCCTGGGACCTCGCGCGCACGCCAGGAGGGTCGTCGAGCGGCTCGGCCGCGGGCGCCGCGGCGGGCTTTTTCAGCGTCGGCCTCGGCACGCAGGTTCTCGGCTCGATCCTGCGGCCCGCGAGTTTCTGCGGCGTCGTCGGCTTCAAACCGTCGTTTGGCGCCATCAACCGCGGCGGCAGCCATGATTTCATGAGCCAGTCGGCGCAAGGCGCCCTTGGCGCGAGCCGCGCCGACGTGTGGCGGGCGCTGAGCGAAATATCCGTCCGTGCCGGAGGCGACGCCGGTTATCCCGGCCTCCCCGGTCCGCTCGAAGTCCCGGCGCCGCGCCAGCCGAAAACCCTGGCGTTTCTGGAAACGCCAGCCTGGCCGAAGGTGTCCGACGCGCTCGGGAAGACCTTCGGCGAAACCCTGGCGCGGCTGAAAAAATCCGGCGTCGAAATCGTGACGCGCGCCGACGCGCCCGAGATCGAATACGTCGAACAGGCGTTGTCGATCTGCATGCGCGTGACGCGCGAGATCAACGGCTGGGAATCCATCTGGCCGATGAACATCTACCGCGACCGTGACGCCTCGAAAATGAGCAAGCCGATGCTGGAGCGGCTCGCCGAGGCCGAGAAGATGAAACCTTCGGACTACCATCGCGCGCTGGCGGAGCGCGCGACGCTGCGCGCGGCCTACGCGAAACTCGCCGCGCGCGTCGACGCCTGCGTCACCCTGCCCGCCACCGGCCCGGCGCCGCTGGGCCTCGCTTCCACGGGCGACGGTATTTTCGCGGTCAACTCGTCGGTGCTCGGCGTTCCCGCCCTGACGCTGCCCCTGCTGTCGGAAGACGGCCTGCCCGTCGGGCTGCAACTCATGGGCTTTTCCTGGAAGGACGCCGATCTCTTCGCCATCGCGGGCGCCGTGGAAGGGATCGCGCGAGCCTAGCCGCCGGCCGGCTGCGCGAGAAACTGGACGCCGCCGCGGCTGCGGAAGCTGCCGCTGCGCAGCGTCAGTTGATTATGGTCGTAGGTCGATCCGTAGAAGGCGCCAATCCCCGGCGGCCAGGGATCGGCGATCCGCACGACCGTCCCGTCGGGCGAACCGTCGCTCCAGATCGACGTCAGCACGATGGCGTGGCCCGAAGCGCCGACGATCGCCGCCCAGGCCGGCCCGCGCGACAGGGCCTGGACAAGCACCTGAGCGCCGGGCGCCGATCCGGAATTGACCAGTCTCCAGCGCAGGCTCGCGAGGAAGGTCTCGACATTGTCGATGGAGGCGCCAAGGCCGCCCGCGTCGCGCGTGGAGCCGTCGGCGAACGTGCCCGCCGGAGCCGTGCGCGCGCCGCCCGGGCCGACCGACATGACGTTGCCGGTCATCATCGTCGCGGCGGCGGACCAGCAGGACATGTTGTTGGGCTGCGCGTACATCTGGACGCGCGCGCGGTGATCGTGCTCGATGATCCGTCCGAACTTCGACCATGTTTCGCCGCGCACGACGCCATCGGGGTGGCGAACGTGGCTGGCGCGCTGGAAGGCGACGACCGCCGCCTCCGTGCGCGGTCCGAAATCGCCGTCTTCCGCCAGCCGCGGCGACGCGCGACGCTTGTTGAGCATGCGCTGGAGAAACAGCACGTCGGCCTGATTGTTTCCGCGCGAAAGTTCCTGCAAGCGAGCCTCCTGTGTCAAAATCCCGACGATCCGGAAATGTCGCCCGAATCGCGATCGACGACCGTGCGCGGGAACACACGCGAACGCCATTGCCCCCGACGCGGCGCGGTGGCAAGCTCGACGAAAATCATCCGGGAGGTCACGATGAGCGGGAAATCCGGCCCTGGCGCGCGCGCCATTCTGGCCATCATGCTGGGCGCGCTCGCGTCGCCGGCGTCAGCGGCCGATCAGGCGCTTGTCGACGCGGCGAAAAAGGAAGGAAGCGTCACCTGGTACACGACGCTCATCATCAACCAGTTCACCCGCCCGGCGTCCGAGGCCTTCGAGAAGAAATACGGGATCAAAGTCGATTACGTCCGCGCCGATCCCAACGATATCGGGCTGCGCATTTCCAACGAGGCGAAGGCCGGTCGCGTGCAGGCGGACCTGTTCGACAGTTTCGGCCTTCCGGCGCTGGTGCGGGCGGGTTTCGTCGAAAAATGGATTCCCGACACGGCGAAACGCCTGCCACGACAATACTGGGACAGGAACAATTACTGGGCGGCGTCGAACATCTACGTGCTGACGCCGGGCTTCAACACGGAACTCATCAAAAAGGGAACCGAGCCGAAAACATTCGAGGATCTGCTGGACCCCAAATGGCGCGGCAAGATGGTGTGGAGCTCGCGCCTCACCGCCTCGGGAGCGCCGGGCTTCGTCGGCGCCGCGCTCACCGAAATGGGCGAACGGAAGGGCCTCGATTATTTGCAAAAGCTGAGCGCTCAGAAAATCGTCAACGTCGACGCGGCCTCGCGCCAGATCATGGACCAGATCATCGCCGGCGAATATTCGATGGGCCTGCAAATGTTCAACCATCACGCGGTCATCAGCGCCGGACAGGGCGCGCCGAGCGCCTGGATCCCCATGGAGCCGGCGACGGTCGTGCTCAACGTGGTGCAGATGACCTCGAACTCGCCGCACCCGAACGCGGGCAAGCTGCTGTTCGATTTCCTCGAGTCGGAAGAGGCGCAGAAAATTTTCCGCGACGCCGACTACATCCCCGTCGATCCCGCCGTGCCGCCGCGCGAGCCGACCCTGCGCCCCGACGACGGCAAGTTCCGCGCCCGTTATTTCAACCCGGACGAACTCGACGCGGCCATGCCGAAATGGCAGGAGCTTTATCTGAAGATTTTCCGATAGCGGCTTTAAAACCGTTCCATCCCGCCCCGGAAAATCAGGATGCGGACCTGCCCCGTTTCAGCAGCCCGCGCGGAGGTGGACGCCCCCCGCCCTTCCGTCTATTTTGCGCGCGAAAATTGCATCCGGCCATCAAGGCGCGTCCCGCATGACTTCCCCGACCACACGGCCCCTCCTGCTGGGAACCGGCGTCCATATCCCCGAACCCGTCATCACCAACGAGGAGCTTGTCGAGAGCTTCAACCGCTGGGTCGCCTCGGAAAACGAACGCCGGGTTGCGCGCGGCGAGCCGCCTCTGGAAGGCTCGAACGCCGCCTTCATCGTCGAGGCGTCGGGCGTGCGCGAGCGCCATGTGCTTGAAAAGGCGGGCATTCTCGATCCGGCGCGCATGGTGCCCTTCTTGCCCGAGCGCGCCGACGAGGAACTCTCCATCCAGGCGGAGTTCGGCCTCGCCTCGGCGCGGCTCGCCATCGCCGACGCGGGCCTCCAGCCCTCCGACATCGACCTCGTCATATGTTCCTGCGCCCATCACCAGCGGCCCTATCCGGCCATCGGCATCGAAATCCAGCGGGCGCTCGGCTGCCCCGGCGCCGGTTTCGACATGAACGTCGCGTGTTCCTCCACGACCTTCGCCATGCATCTGGCGGCGGGCATGGTGCGGTCTGGCGCGGCGCGCAACGTGCTCGTGTGCAGCCCGGAAATCATGTCCGGGCACCTGAACTTCCGCGACCGCAAGACGCATTTCATATTCGGCGACGCCTCGGCCTCGGTCGTCATCGGCGCCGGGCCCGCGTCCGCCGCGAAAACCTCGCCGCTCTTCGAGATCGAGCGCAGCGAAATCTGGACGGAAATGTCGAGCAATATCCGCAGCAACTTCGGCTTTCTCAACCGCGCCAATCCCGACACCGCCGGCGACGACGACAAACTCGTCACCCAGGTTGGCAACAAGGTGTTCAGGGAAGTCGTCACCGCCGCGAGCAAGTTCATCCGCGGCTTCCTCGACCGCGCCGGCGTCGGCGTGCCCGAAATCGACCGCTTCTGGCTGCACCAGGCCAACATCAAGATGAACCGCGCGCTGATGCGCCACGTCGCCGGCGACGAACTGGCCGACCGCGTGCCGATCACCCTGGCGGACATCGGCAACGTCGCTGCGCCCGGTTCGATCATCGCCTTCGAACGGACCCGGAGCGAGACGCCCGTCGGCGGCCATGGCCTCGTATGCTCCTTCGGCGCGGGCTATTCCATCGGCGCCCTGCTGCTGAAACGGCTCTCCTGACCAGCCTCGCCTTGACGCTCTCTCGGGCCCGGCGCATCACCGGGACGGTTCCAGAATCACGCCATGCCCGTTCTTGAAATCCTGTATCCGCTGATCGACCCCGTCGCGGTGTGGCTCGGGCCGCTGCCAATCCGCTGGTACGCGCTCGCCTATATCGCGGGCCTCCTCGGGGGATGGTGGTACGCGCGCCGCCTCGTCGCGGAGGACGCGCTCTGGGGCGAGGATGTCCGGCCCTCCGTGGCCAGCCTCGACGACCTCCTCGTTTACGCGGCGCTGGGCGTCGTGCTCGGCGGGCGGCTGGGCTACGTCCTGTTTTACAATTCCGATGTTTTCCTGTCGCATCCGGAAGAGATCGTCATGGTGTGGAAAGGCGGCATGTCCTTCCACGGCGGCCTCGTCGGCGCCGCCTTCGGCGTCTGGCTGTTCTCCAGGCGCAACCATGTTCCGGTGCTGCCGGTGGCCGACCTCTGCTCCACCGTGGTGCCCATCGGGCTGCTGCTCGGGCGCGTCGCCAATTTCATCAAGCCGGAACTCTGGGGCCGCGCCAGCGACGTGCCCTGGGCCATGGTCTTCCCCGACGCCGGCCCGCTGCCGCGCCACCCGAGCCAGCTCTACGAGGCGGCGCTCGAGGGCGCGCTGCTGTTCGTTCTGCTCGCCATCGCGGTGCGCGCCGGCGCGTTGAAACGACCGGGCCGCGTCGCCGGTCTGTTCGGAGTTTTTTATGGTCTCGAGCGAATTTTCTGCGAATTTTTCCGCGAACCCGATCCGCAACTCGGCTTTCTCTTCGGCGGCGCGACCATGGGCATGCTGCTTTCGCTGCCGCTGATCCTCGCCGGACTGCTGTTCCTTCTCGCCAGCGCGCGCCGGGAAAAGGCGCCGGCATGAGCGAGCTCGCGCGGATCCTTCGCGAAATCATCGCGACGGAGGGGCCAATTCCCCTCGAAACCTGGATGAGCTACGCGCTCGCCCATCCCGCCCATGGCTATTACATGACGCGAGATCCCCTCGGCGCCGCTGGCGATTTCACCACCGCGCCGGAAATCAGCCAGATGTTCGGCGAACTCATCGGGCTTTGGGCGGCGCAATACTGGGCCGCCATGGGCGCGCCCGCCACGCTCCGGCTGGTGGAGCTTGGGCCGGGTCGCGGCGTGCTGATGCAGGATTTCCTGCGCGCCGCGCGCGCCCTCGGCGGTTTTCCGGCCGCGCTCGACGTGCATTTCGTCGAAACCTCGCCGGTTCTGGCGGAAGCCCAGCGCGCCCGCCTGGAACACGAAGGCGCGCCGGTGACCTGGCACCACGAACTCGACACCGTGCCCGAGGGCCCGGCGATCGTCATCGCCAACGAGTTTTTCGACGCCCTGCCGGTGCGCCACTACGTGAAGGCCGCGAACGGCTGGTGCGAACGGCTCGTCGGGCTCGACGCGCGCGGCGATTTCGCCTTCACCCGCAATCCCGTCCCCGAGGACTCCCTGCGCGCGACGGCGCCTGAGGGCGAAATCCTCGAAATCGCGGCGATCGCGCAGAAAACCATGACGGCGCTCGCCGCGCGCCTCGCGCGACAGGGCGGCGCGGCGCTGATCGTCGATTACGGCCACGCCGAAACCTGCCTCGGCGAAACCCTCCAGGCGATGCGCCGCCACGCCTTCGTCGATCCGTTGCGCGATCCCGGCGAGGCCGACCTCACCGCACATGTCGATTTCGCGGCGCTGGCGCGGGCGGCGCGCGCCGGCGGCGCGCAGACCTTCGGCCCGGTGACGCAGGGTCAATTTCTCCTCGGCCTCGGCATCGTCGAACGCGCCGAGGCGCTGATGCGCAACGCGACCGCGAAACAGGCCGCCGACATCGAGGCGGCGCTGGTGCGCCTCGTCTCCGACGACGAGGAAGTCGAACTCGCCGCCGGCAAGGTGCGGGGCATGGGGGGACTTTTCAAAGTGCTGGCGGTGGCGCAGCATGGCCTGCCGAGGCCGGCCGGCTTCGGGGAGGATCAGGCCACGCCATGAACGCGCCCTTTCGCGAAACGCCGCCCATGCTGCGTTGCGGACTGTTGACGTCGCCGGGCGTCAGCCACGCTTTCTTCACCCGCGAGGGCGGCGTCTCCCGCGGCCTCTACGCCTCGCTGAATGGAGGCGTCGGCTCGAACGACGAATCGAGCGCGGTAGCGGAGAACCGCCGCCGCATGGCCGGGGCGCTGGGCGTGCGGGCCGCGAACCTCCTGGTTCCCTACCAGATCCATTCGCCCGACGTGCTCGCGGTGGACGCGCCCTGGGCGCCCGGCGAGCGCCCGCGATGCGACGGCCTCGCCACCCGCGCGCGCGGCCTCGCGCTCGGCGTCACCGGCGCCGATTGCGGCATGATCCTGTTCAGCGACGCGCGCGCGCAAGTGATCGGCGCCTGCCACGCCGGCTGGAAGGGCGCGCTGAACGGCGTGCTCGAGGCGACCCTCGACGCCATGGAGAAGCTCGGCGCGGCGCGCGGCGACGTTTCCGCGGTGCTGGGCCCCACGATTGGCCCGGCGTCCTACGAGGTCGGCCCCGAATTCGTCGCGCGTTTCGTCGCGTCCTCGCCCGGATACGCGCGATTTTTCGTGGATTCCATGCGCGAGGGCCACTCGCTGTTCGACCTTCCCGGCTTCATCGGGATGCGCCTCGTCGGCGCGGGAATCGGCAAATTCAAAAATCTCGGCTTCGACACCTGTTCCAACGAAGAGCGCTTCTACAGCTACCGCCGCTCCGTCCATCGCCAAGAGGAAGACTATGGCCGCCTCGTCGCGGCCATCGCGCTGGTCTGACGCAAACAACACAAAGGGGAAACGCCATGAACGCCGGAGACGCAATCGCCGAAATCCTCAAGCGCGAGGGCGTCGACACGATGATCGGCTACCCCGTCAACCGCATGTTCGAGACGGCGGCGGCGGCGAAGATCAAGCCCGTCGTCGTGCGCCAGGAACGGACTGGCGTGCACATGGCCGACGCCATGTCGCGCCTGTCTTCCGGCGCGAAACCGGGCGTTTTCGTCATGCAGCACGGACCCGGCGTCGAGAACACGCTCGGCGCCATCGCGCAGGCCTATAGCGAGAGCGTGCCGATGCTGCTGATTCCCGGCGGCTACGACCGCAAGCTCAGCCACGTCGATCCGAATTTCTCCGCCGCCAAATCCATGGGCACCTTCACGAAATCCGTCGAACAGCTCACCTCCGGCGCCGATGTCGCCAACGTTTTCCGCCGCGCCTTCACGCAATTGCGCAACGGCCGCGGCGGGCCCTGCGTCGTCGAGGTGCCGCGCGACGTTTGGGGCGAGGACGTTCCCGAAAACTTCGACTACAAACCGGTGATCTCGACGCGCTACGGCCCCGATCCGCACGCCGTGCGCGAGGCCGCGGAAATGCTCGCGAGCGCGAAGCGCCCGGTGATCTACGCCGGACAGGGCGTCCATTACGCGAAGGCCTGGCCGCAATTGCGCGCCCTCGCCGAATTGCTCGCGGTGCCCGTCTGCACCTCGCTCGAGGGCAAGTCGGCCTTCCCGGAAAATCATCCCCTCGCGCTGGGCGCCGGCGGCGCCGCCATGCCGCGCGCGGTGCGCCAGTTCCTCGACGATTCCGACGTCATCATCGGCCTCGGCTGCTCCTTCGGCGAGACGGCGTTCGGCGTGGCCATGCCGAAAGGCAAGAAGATCATTCACGCGACCCTCGACCCGAAACACCTCAACAAGGACGTCGAGGCGCGCGTCGGGCTTCTCGGCGACTGCGCGCTGACGCTCGACGCCCTGCTGGCGGAACTCGCCGGACGCATCCGGGAGCCGCGCGACGCGAAGGCGAAGGCGGCGGAAATCGCCGCCGTGCGCGACGCCTGGCTGGCGCAATGGGCGCGCA
>CAISEY010000301.1 GCA_903884435.1 uncultured Hyphomicrobiales bacterium
CAGCGACAAGAGGGCTCCGCGAGCCGGCCCGTCGCTCGCCGCCGTTGCAAAGCCGGGATCGTCGGATGGCTGATTCCGCTTCCGGCTTTTGCCCGTCGGGTTTATGATACGTGGGCGTCGCTTGCGTCGCGTGCGCCGCCGCGTGGAGGGTTCGCCGATGACCGCCAGTCCGGACGCGCAGGCCGCGCTCGCCCTGCACCGCTTCGGCATGGGGCCCCGGCCCGGCTCGATCCGCGCCATCGCGGGCGATCCGCGCGGCGCCTTGCTGGCGGAGCTCGACGCGCCGGGCGCGGGGCAGATCTCCGCCGCCGGCCTGCCTTCGGCCACGCAGGCGTTTCGCGCCGTGGCGGAATTCAACGCGGAACGGCAGGCGAAACAGAAGCTCGAGGCGCGCCGCAAGGCGGGATCGTCGCCGCCCGCGATGGAGGCGCCCGCGGAACAGCCGGGCGCCGCCGGGCCCGCCATGCCGCAACAATTGCTGCTCAATGAAATCAAGGCGCGGATCGACGCCGCGGCGGGCGCGACCATCGGCTTCGCCGAGCGGCTCGTCTGGTTCTGGTCGAACCATTTCTGCGTTTCCGCCGACAAGGTGCAGAGCATGGCCGGGCCCTACGAGCGCGAGGCGATCCGGCCCTTCGTCACGGGGCGTTTCGCCGACATGCTGCTCGCCGCGGAAAGTCATCCCGCGATGCTCATCTATCTCGACAATTCCGCCTCCATCGGACCGAATTCCGTCGCCGGGGTGAACCGCGACCGCGGCATCGACGAGAACCTCGCCCGCGAAATCCTCGAATTGCACACCCTTGGCGCGCGCGGCGGCTACACCCAGGAAGACGTGACAAAATTCGCTTTCGCGCTTACCGGCTGGACCAACGCGCCGGCGCTGGGCGAATCCGATCACGGCGGCGAATTCGCCTACGTGCCGCGGATGCACGAGCCCGGCGCGAAGACCATTCTTGGCCGCGCCTACGCCGACACGGGCGCTGGCCAGGGCCGCGCGATTCTCGCCGATCTCGCGCGCCATCCGGCGACCGCCAGCCATGTCGCGACGAAGCTCGCCGCGCATTTCGTCGCCGACAGGCCGCCGCCGTCGCTGGTGGAGAAGCTCGCGAAGGTCTTCGCGGAGACGGACGGCGATCTCGGGCAGGTGGCGCGCGCGCTCGTTCAGGCGCCGGAGGCGTGGAGCGATGAGCGGGTCAAGCTCAAGCGTCCCTCGGAATGGATCGTCTCGGCCTTGCGGATCACCGGCGCGCGTCCGCCGGTGCAGCGCCTCGCCGGCGCCCACGCGACCCTGGGAGAACCGGCGTGGCGTCCGGCGTCGCCCAAAGGCTTCGCCGACGAGGCCGGCGGCTGGATCGACGGGCTCGGCGAGCGGCTCAACATCGCTTCCGCCTGGGCCGAGACGAACGCCGCGCGGCTCGATCCGCGCGCCCTCGTCGACGCCGCGCTCGGGCCGCTGGCGTCCGCCGGCACGCGCGAGGCCATCGGGCGCGCGGAGAGCAAGCAGCAGGCGCTCGCCCTGTTGCTGATGGCCCCTGAATTCCTGCGGAGATGACCATGGCCCCGTTTCATCCCACCCGCCGCGACGCGTTGAAATCCGGCGCGCTGTTCGCCTGGGGCGGCCTGCCCGCCCTCGCCCGCGCCGAGGGGCGCGATCCGCGGCTGCTCGTGATCATTCTGCGCGGCGCGCTCGACGGGCTCGCGGCGGTGGCGCCGGTCGGCGATCCGGGCTGGGTGAAATTGCGCGGCGAGAAGGCGCTCGTCCCGGGCGGCAAGATCGCGCCGCTGCCGCTCGACGGGTTCTTCGCGCTCAATCCGGCGATGCCGAACCTGCATCGCCTTTACGGGGCGAAACAGGCGGCTTTCATCCACGCCGCCTCGACCTCCTACCGCGAACGATCGCATTTCGACGGGCAGGACATTCTCGAGAGCGGCATGGAGAAGCCGGGCTTCACGGATTCCGGCTGGCTCAACCGCGCCCTCGCGCGGCTGAAGGCTGATGGCGGCGTGAAGGGCGAGGGGCGCGCCTTCGCGGTGGGGCCTCTGACGCCGCTCGTCGCGCGCGGCCCCGCGCCGGTGTTTTCGTGGCAACCGCAGCGACTCGCGCCGGCGAGCGCCGACACGACGCAGCGCCTGCTCGATCTCTATGGCAAGACCGATCCGGCGCTCGCCGCCGCGCTCGAGGGGCGGTTGCGCTTGCTGGCCCTGGGCAAGGACGGCGCGGAGGGGGAGCGCGCCGGTCCCGCGCCCGGAGCGGCGCGGGCCGCCTTCGCGGAAGCGGCGGGCGCGGCGGCGCGCTATCTCTCGCGACCGGACGGGCCGCGGGTCGGCGCCATGGCCTTCAACGGCTGGGACACGCACATCAACGAGGGCATCGCCAGCGGCGCGCTCGCCAATTTGCTCGGCGCGCTCGACGGCGCCATCGCGGCGATCGAAACCGGCCTCGGGCCGGCCTGGAGCGAGACAATCGTCGTCCTCGCGACGGAGTTCGGACGCACCGCGCGCATCAATGGCGCCGAGGGCACCGACCATGGCACGGGCACGGTCGCCCTGCTCGCGGGCGGCGCGCTCAATGGCGGGCGGGTCATCGCGGACTGGCCGGGCCTCGGCGACGCCAACCTTCACGAAAACCGCGACCTGCGCGCGACGACGGACATTCGCGCCGCGCTCAAGGGCGTGCTGCGCGATCATCTGCGCGTCGATGGAAAACATCTGGCGTCCGACGTGTTTCCGGGCAGCGGCAAGGTCGCGCCAATGGCGGGGCTCACGCGCGCGGCGTGACCGGCGCGCGTCCCCAGGCGACGAAGCCATCATTGCGAAATCCCCGGGCGAGCCGCCCGTAGGGCATGGGCTTTCCGTCCTCGCCGAGCACCGCGCCGCCCGCCGCGCGCAAAATGGCGTCGCCGGCGGCGATGTCCCATTCCATCGTCGGGCTGAACCGCGGATAGACGTCGGCCTCGCCCTGCGCCAGCAGGCAGAATTTCAGCGAGGAGCCCGCCGCGCGGCGTCCGGCGACGGCGCGAGCCGCGAGAAATCCCTCGGCGCGCTCCTCGAGGTGAGAGCGGCTGACGAGGGCGACAAGGCCCTCCGGCGGCGGCGCGCGCGTGTGGATCGCGCGCCAGGCGGCGGGGGCGGGAAGGGGCGCGCCCGGAGCCGCGTCGACCGCCCAGGCCGCGCGGCCGGCGAACCAGAGCTTTTCGCCGACCGGCGCGTAAATCGCCCCGGCGACGGGCACGCCCTCGCGCACCAGCGCGATGTTGATGGTGAACTCGCCGTTGCGGCCGAGAAACTCGCGGGTGCCGTCGAGCGGATCGACGAGGATGAACTCGCGCCCGAATGGCGGGATTTCGCCGCGTGAAACGGCCTCTTCCGAGACGACGGGAACGCCTGGCGCGGCGCGCGCGAGGGCGGCGAAAATGACGCGTTCGGATTCCTCGTCGGCCTCGGTGACCGGGCTCAGATCGGATTTCAGACGGGGCTCGGCGCCCCGCGCGTAAACGCGCATGACCGGCGCCGCGGCTTCGAGCGCGATGGCGGCGAAGACGGCGGCGAGGGCGTCGGGACCGGAGGTTGAAGTCTTTCCCATGCCTCCGCCCGGGGCGCGCCGCGCCAGATCGTCCCGCTCCCGTCGATTCGGCGGGCCGTCGCGCCATGCAACCGCAACGGGACGCCGAATGCAAATCGCGCGTCAACGGTCGGTTAACCGAAGACGTGTGACAAGGACAAGCCGTGCTTCCGCGCCGCGGACGACGGCTTTGCAAGGTTTGTCTCCGAGGCTATGAAAGCCGCCGCTGGTTGTACCCGTCGCGACGCGACTGATTCGCGACCGCCGCCGCGAGAAGCCCGTTGCGTTTTTCGCGTTCGACGCCCCGGCCCGCCGGGCGTCCTCCACGAGTTTCCCATCGCCAACCCCCGCGCCGCGAGGCGCCTCTGAACGGATGATTCCCATGTCGGTTTTCGCGCTCGACGCCCTAGATCTCGCCGCCCTGCTTTGCTCGCGCGTCTGTCACGACGTGATCAGCCCCGTTGGCGCCATCGTCAACGGACTCGAGGTGCTCGAGGACGAGAAGGACGCGGACATGCGGGCCTTCGCGGTCGATCTCATCAAGAAGAGCGCGCGCACGGCCTCCGCCCGCCTCCAGTTCTGCCGTCTCGCCTTTGGAGCGGCGGGGTCCGCCGGCGCCTTGATCGACACCGGCGACGCCGAGAACGTGACGCGCAACCTGATCGGAGACGATCGCACGAAGCTCGAGTGGAACGCGCCGCGCGTGCTGATGCCAAAGAACAAGGTCAAGCTGGTGCTGAACCTCTGCCTCATCGCGGCGGCGGCGATCCCGCGCGGCGGCGTCATCAACGTGACGATCACGGGCGCGGACGAGACCGCGGCGATCAAGGTCTCGGCGACGGGAACCAACGCCCGTCTCGCCCACGCCGTGCCCGCGCTGCTGGCGGGAACGCCGGAAAACGACAGCGTCGACGCGCACGGCATCCAGGCGTTCTACACCGGACTCGTCGCGCGCGCGTCCGGCATGTCGCTCAAGGTGGACGTGGCGCCCGAGGGAATCGTCATCGCCGCGACGCCGGACGCCATCGCCGCGGAAACGCCGAATAATTCAGAGGCGGCCGCCTGAAAGGCCCGGGAGTCAAGGCTCCCTTAACTCCTTTCCGTCAATCTCCCGTCACCGGTGCGTTTCATCGACGCGCGCGGCCGGACGGGACGAATGGAAGACATTCTCAAGGAATTTCTCGCCGAGACGGGCGACCAGATCGAGGCCGTCGGGGCGCAACTCGTCCAGTTCGAGCGTGAGCCCTCCGACGGCCGGATCATCGCCTCGATTTTCCGCCTGGTCCATTCGATCAAGGGAACCTGCGGCTTTCTCGGCCTTCCGCGCCTCGCCAATCTCGCCCATTCCGCCGAAACCCTGATTGGCAAGTTGCGCGACGGCGCGCCGGCGACGCGCGAGCGCGTGTCGCTCATTCTCGCGGCCATCG
>CAISEY010000302.1 GCA_903884435.1 uncultured Hyphomicrobiales bacterium
GCACGGGCGCGTCGCCGATGGCGCGCAGAATGGCCTTCTCCACCACGTCCTCGGCGACGTGCAGCGAGCGCAGCCGGTCCCAGTTGGCGGCGTGATCGGCGAAATAGCGCGCCGCCTCGGCGGCCCGCGCCCGGCGCGCCTCCGCCAGCCGCGCGAGATCGCCCGCCAGCACGGAATCCGCCGGCGAGATATGCGCGAGAATGGCGCGCACGAGATCGCCCGGCGCGCCGCGGTCGGCGACGCGGAAAAACGCCCAGGCGCCCTCGCGGTGACGCTCGACGAGCCCCGCCTCGACGAGCAGCTTGAGGTGCCGGGAAATCCGCGGCTGCGACTGGCCGAGAATGGTCATCAGTTCGGAAACCGTCAGCTCCGCCTCGGCCAAGAGCGCCAGCAGCCGCAGCCGCGTCACCTCGGCGGCGGCTTCGAGCCCGGCGAGAACGCCGTCAAATCCCGTGGTTTCGGTCGCGCGCATGGCTGTCTCTGAGGTAGATATAAGGATATGTTTATATCATTAATCCGCGAGGTCAAGCCCGCGTGGGACGCGGCCCATCGCGGCGCCCGGGGCTTGCCAGCCGCCCCGTCGCCCCGCATTCTGCCATTCGAACATCGGAGCGGCCACGATGGCGACGGGCAGGACATTCAGGGCGTTTTTCTCGCACGCCGGGCACGACGCCCGCACGGATGTCGCACTGATCGATCATTGTTCGGTGGAACTGGAGAAGCGGGCCAAATCTCGACTCCAGCCGCATTCGCTGGACGTCTGGCGCGCCGAGAACGAGATTCGCGCTGGCCAGGACTGGCGCGAAACCTATCTCGAAGCGGCGCGCGATTCCCATTTCCTCATCGTCGTTCTCACGCCAGGCTGGATGGCTTCGAAGCACTGCCGCGCGGAGTACAATGAATTTCGGAAAATCGAAAAGACGCTGCCGCGCGGCGACTACATCCTGCCGATTGTCACGCGTGAAATAAGCGAGCTCAATCTCGGGACATACGACGACGACGACATGGCCGTTTACAACGACTTGAAACGTCGTCAGCGAAAATCCCTCCCGGTCGAGGACTTTTTGAACATGACCGGGTCGCAGCGCGATCTCGCCATCGAGGCCATCGCGGGAGAGTTCGAGGCAATGATCGCGCGGCGTCTCGCTTTCGAGCGAAAGGCAGCCGCCCGCGCGGTCACGCGAACGCCCGTCGCGCGTCCCGCGGCGCGGGCAGAACCGCCGCGCCGGACGAAGAAGCCCATCGAGTTTCCGGCGCACGATTATCTTCAGGACTGCAAGGTTTTCATCGAACCGCGCGGTCCGGACGCCACGGCGCGCCAGGTTTTCGCGCAGGTGGATTTCGTCGAACGACTCTACATTCTCGACGCCGGCAAGCCCATCGATTTCGGCGTCTATCGCGTCACGCTCGCCCTTTCCAACGAGGGACCAGGACGGATCGAGCGCGCGCAATCGCTGGAAAATCATCGCGTGGGAACGCACGACACCTATTACCTCGACCGGTCCAACGCGGATAAAATCCTCGTCCAGGCCGACGCGCCAGATGAAAATGGCCGTCTCGGCGAGCAGGCGCTTCAACCCTGCGTCTACGACAATTACCACGCCACCATCGCCGTGGCGTCTCCCGAGGTCGAGGCGGACAAATTGCGGGCGCGAATCGAAGTGTCCGTGTCGACCGAAGGGCTTTGCTTTCCTGGCGCCAGGGCGGGACCGGGTTCGCCGCGCCTCGGCAAGCTCGCCGACGCGGTGCTGGCGAGATTCATCGAGAAGAATCTCGTTCTGCCCGACACGCGCCGCGCCGTGCGCGAATTTCCGGTGACCGAGCGAGGCAAGAAATGAAAAAGTCCGCCCCCCCGCCGCCCGAAAACATATCTGAGGCGATATCGATCCTCTCCGGCCTGATCGCCGGCGAAACGGAACCGTCCTTTCGCGCGCTCGTCGAAGCCGCGGGTCTCGATCCCGCCAGGGATTTCACGAAATCAGGCTTGCGCGATCTCGACCTTCGGAACGAAGACCTCCGCGGCTTCGATTTCACCGACGCCGATGTCAGCGGATCGGATTTTCGCGGCGCCGATGTCGCGGGCGTCAGTTTTTTTGGCGCGGACGTGACGGGATCGATCGGGCTGCCGGCGGGGATCGAGCGGGTTCCGCCGCGCCGACGGCGCGTCCTCCGCGATTTCGAGACCTTCCGCGACGCGCCCTTCGCGCCTGAAATGGTCGCGCTGCCCGCCGGAACGTTCTGGATGGGATCGGACCTCGGCGACAGGGAGGCGTTCCCGAACGAACGCATTCCGCAAATCGGCAAGCGCCAGATGCGGATCGCCCGGCCCTTCGCGCTCGGGAAATATCCCGTCACCTTCGACGAATACGACGCCTTTTGCGCGGCGACACAGCGAAAGCAGCCCGGCGACGAAGGCTGGGGGCGCGGCAATCGCCCGGTCGTCAACGTCAGCCACGACGACGCCATGGCCTATGTCGGCTGGCTGAACGCATCGCTGGGGATCGAAGCCTGGAGGTTGCCGTCCGAGGCGGAATGGGAATACGCCTGCCGGGCCGGAACAGCCACGAGGCGCTGGTGGGGCGACTGGTGGCACGGCAAGTGGGCAAACGGAGACCGATCTTTCGAAGTAAGCCGAACGTCGAAGGGCCGGACATTACAGGTGGACCGCCATGGCGCAAATCCTTGGGGCCTCCACGACATGATCGGCAATGTCTGGGAATGGTGCGCGGACATATACGTGGAAAGCATCGGCGACCTTCCAGGCGGTGGCCTGCCTCTTCAGTCAATAAGTAACCCGATAATGGCTAAATTTCCTATGCGAAGCCTTCGAGGCGGCGCTTGGGATAACGACCCGAGATTCCTTCGAACCGCGGTCCGCGTTGCGTTCAACACTCACGTCACCGACGCCACTATCGGCTTCCGGGTCGCAATAACGATAAACCCCTGACCATTTTCTCCTTTACACCCAGACGCGCCGCGACCGGCCCGCGCGCCCCGTTCCCGGCCCGCCGGCGCGTCGCCCCGAAAATGTCGCCTCGCGCGGAGAAAAATCCCCCCGAAACTGGCGCCCTCCCGCGCTTTCCAATAAGACGGTCGGCGGCGGGGTCCGGGGCCAACCGGCCCGCGGCGAAGGGGCGAACGCATGGGCGTCATGGAGGCACGGGCCGCGAATCCGCGGGAGGCGCGAGCCGCGCCCGCGCTCGGCGTGCGCAACGTCTCCGTCACTTTCGGCGCGGCGACCAACCGCCCCGTGCTCAAAGATATTTCCTTCGACGTGCGCGAGGGCGAGTTTCTGACCATCGTCGGCCCCTCCGGCTGCGGCAAGACCACGCTGCTGCGCCTGTTCGCCGGGCTGATGAAGCCGACGAGCGGCGAAATCCTGTTCGACGGCAAGCCCGTCGCCGGTCCTTCGCGCGAGCGCGCCATCGTGTTTCAGGACTACGCCAACGCCCTGCTGCCCTGGCGCACGGTCGCCGGCAACATCGCGCTGTCGCTCGAGCGCCACGTTCCCGCGCGCGCCGAACGCGAGGCGCGGGTCGAGGCGCTGATCGCGCGCATGGGCCTGCAACGCGCCGCGACGCAATTTCCCCCGCAATTGTCCGGCGGCATGCAGCAGCGCGTGCAGATCGCCCGCTGCCTCGCCCAGCAGCCGCGCATCATGCTGATGGACGAGCCCTTCGGCGCGCTCGACGCCATCACCCGGCAAACCCTTCAGGACGACCTTTTGAAACTCGTCGCCGAAAAGCGCATGACGACGGTGTTCATCACCCACGATCTCGAGGAAGCCATCTATCTCGGCGATCGCGTCCACGTTCTCGGCGCCCATCCCGGCCGCGTCGTCGAGACCATCGAGGTCGGCCTGCCGGCCCCGCGCAACCAGTTGACGACGCGCGAGGATCCGAAATTCCTCGCCCACCGCCACCGTCTCTTCGGCCTGTTGCAGGGGCATTGAGATGGGGCGTTTTCTGCGCGGCGCGCTGCTCCCCGTTTCGTTCCTCGCCCTGTGGGAATTCGCAGCCCGCGCCGGCTGGCTGAAATACGACTCCCTGTCCTGGCCCTCGGCCATCGCGCGCGCCGGCCGGACGGCGCTGCTCGACGGCTCGATTCTTCTGGCCACCTGGGAGACGTGCCAGTCCGCCCTGCTCGGCCTCGCCATCGGCGCCGCCGTCGGCATATTGCTCGGCGCCCTGCTCGGCCTGTCGACGCCGGCGGCGCGCATGGCCGGGCCCACCTTCGACGCGTTGCGCGCCATTCCCTCGGTGGCGTGGATGCCCGTGGGCCTTCTCGTCTTCGGCTGGGGCGTGCGCATGGAATCCGCCATCGTCGCCTACGCGACCGCCTGGCCGATCCTGATCGCCACCTGGGCCGCGGTGCGCGGCGTCGAGCCGCGCCTGCTCGAGGTCGCGGACGTGCTGGAAATGTCCTTCGCCGAAAGGCTGTTCAAGATCGTGCTGCCCGCGGCCTTCGGGCGCGTCAACGTCGGCGTGCGCATCGCGCTCGGCGTCGCCCTCGTCGTCGCGGTGACGGTGGAAATCGCCGTCAATCCGCGCGGCCTCGGCTATTCCCTCGTGCTGGCGCAGCAATCCCTGCGCGCCGATCTCATGTACGCGCAAATTCTCTGGCTGGCGCTGATCGGCTTTCTGCTCAACGCCGCGCTGAAAACCGCCGACGGGCCGCGCGCCGGCGAAGCCGGGAGGGGCGCTTGACCCTCGCGCGCAACGCCCTGCCGCCGATCCTCTTCGCCGCCGGCCTGATCGCCATCTGGCAACTCGTCGCCGATTTCCGGCTGGTGTCGCCGGTGTTCCTGCCCGCGCCCTCGCGCGCCGCGGAGGAGCTCTGGCTTCGGGCGCTCGACGGCTCGCTCTGGCCGCCGTTGCTGGCGACGACGCGGCGCATGGTTGTCGGCTGGTTTCTCGCCTCGCTCGCCGGCGTCGTGCTCGGCGCGGCCATCGGCCTCGCGCCGCTGGCGCGCCAGTTGCTCGAGCCGACGCTGGAATTCCTGCGGCCCCTGCCCGCTTCCGCGATGATCCCCGTCGCCATCCTGTTCTTCGGCCTCAGCGAACAGATGGCGGCCTTCGTCATCGCCTTCGGCTCGATCTGGCCGGTGCTGACGTCGTCGATCCACGGCTTTGGAAGCGTGCGCGCGAGCCTGCGGGAGGTCTCCGCCATGCTCGGCCTCACGCGGCTGGAATTCCTGCGCAAGATCGCGATTCCCTCGGCCATGCCGGACATTCTCGCGGGGATGCGCTCGGGCCTCGCGATCTCGCTCATCCTCGCCGTGGTCACGGAAATGCAGGCATCCCTGCCCGGCCTCGGCCACGAGGTTTTCCTCGCCCAGCGCTCCTTCCGCAGCGCCGAACTGTTCGCCGGCCTGATCATGCTCGGCCTGCTCGGCGTCGTCATCAACCATGGATTGCAACTCGTCGAACGCCGCGTTCTGCGCTGGCGTCCGCAACGCGCCTGAACAGGATCGAAGCCGTGGGTTATTTCGTTGGCACGGACGTGGGCGGCACCTTCACCGATCTGTGGATCGCCGAAAGCGCCGGCGGCGTGAGGGTTTTCAAGACGCCGACGACGAAGGACGTGCTCGGCGGCGTCATCGACGGCATGCGCGTCGCCGCGGAGGCGTTCGGGCTCACCTTCGAACAGCTCTGCTCCGGCGTCGAACGTTTCGGCCATGGCACCACCGTCGGCCTCAACGCGCTGCTGACGGGGAACGCCGCGAAGACCGCCGTGGTCACGACGCGGGGCTTCGCCGACACGCTGGAAATCGGCCGGATGCGCCGCCACACCTCCGGCCTCAACGAAATCGAGGCGACGGATTCGTTCCTGCGCGGGCGCCACAAGCCGCTCGTGCCGCGCCATCTCGTCGTCGAGGTGGACGAACGCGTCGACGCCAACGGCGCGGTGATCGCGCCGCTCGACGAGCCTGGCGCGCGCGCCGCGATCCGCGCGCTGAAGGAGAAGAACGTCGAGGCCGTCGCGGTCTGCACCCTGTTCTCGACCGTCAACCCCGTCCATGAAAAGCGCCTGCGCGACCTCGTCGCGGAGGAGCTTCCTGGCGCCTTCGTCAGCCTCAGCCACGAAATTTCGCCCAACGTCGGCGAATACGCGCGCATGTCCACGACGGCCGCCAACGCGGCGCTGGGCCCGCTGGCGGGACGCTATCTCGCGAAACTCGAATCGACGCTGCGCGAGGCCGGGATGCGCTGCCCCGTTCTGATGATGACCTGCGCCGGCGGCGTGCTGCCGACCTCGGCGCTCAACGACCGCCCGGCCTTCGCGCTGTTCTCCGGCCCGGCGGCGGGCGTCATGGGTTCGCGCGCCATGGGCGCGCAAATCGGCGCGACGAACGTGCTGACGACCGACATCGGCGGCACCAGTTTCGACGTGGGCGTGATCGCCAACGGGCACCCGGTCATGCGTTCGGACATTTCCATCGCCGGCGCCGACATTCGCGTCCATTCCATCGATGTCGATTCCATCGGCGCCGGCGGCGGCAGCATCGCCTCGGTCACGCCCGGCGGCGGCTTGCGGGTCGGCCCGAAAAGCGCCGGCGCCAATCCCGGCCCCGCCTGCTACGGACGCGGCGGAACCGAGCCGACCGCGACCGACGCCGATCTCGTGCTTGGCGTGCTCAACCCCGCCAATTTCATCGGCGGCCGCATGGCGCTCGACATCGACGCCGCGCGCCGCGCCATAGAGGAGCGCGTGGCGAGGCCGCTTGGCCTCGGCCTGATGGAGGCCGCGTGGGGCATCCGCGAGATTCTCGATTCGCGCATGGCCGATCTGCTGCGCCGCATGACCATCGAGCGCGGCTACGATCCGCGCGAATTCACCCTGCTGGCGAATGGCGGCGCGGGCCCCTCGCACGCCTGGGTGCTGGCGGCGGAACTCGGCCTGAAAAGCTTCGTCGTCCCCGCCGCCGCGACCGCGCAATCGGCCTTCGGCACGGCCAATTCCGATCTCGCCTTCTCGACCGAACGCCCCGCCTACGTGCGCCTGCAAGCGGGGCGCGCGGCCAGCGACGGGGAAATCGCCCGCGTCGTCGCCGGCCTCGAAAGCGCGGAGACCGAGGTGCGCGAAAATCTCGCCGCCGCGGGCGCCGGCGCGCGGACGCGTCTCGAGCGTCACGTCGCCATGCGGTTTCGCGGCCAGACGCATCATCTCGACGTCCCGCTCGGCGAGGGCGCCTTCGACGACGACGCCTTCGCCGCGGCGACGCGGACCTTCGGCGCCATGTACGACACGATGTTCGGCCATGGCGCGGCCTATTCCGGCGCCGGCCACGAACTGCTCGCCGTGCGCGTCGCGGGCGTCGGCTCGCTGCCGCCGCCGCCGCTGAAAACACGCGGCGACGCGCCCGCGGACGCGGGCTGGCGCGATGTCGTCTTCGACGATCCCGCGAGGCCCGTCGCGACGAAAATCTGGCGCGTGACGTTCCCTGCGCCGGACACGCGCCTCGAAGGCCCCTGCATCGTCGAATTTCCGGGCCAGAGCGCCGTCGTGCCGCCCGGCGGCAAGGCCCGCGCCGACGAATTTGGCAACCTCCACGTCGAGCTCGCGCCATGAGTGACAAGTCCCTCAACCCCATCCTCTTCGAGGTCATCCGCAATCGCCTCGTGGCGATCACCGAGGAAATGCGCGTCGCGCTGCAAAGCGTGTCGGGCTCGCCGACGGTGACGGAAGCGTCGGACTTTTTCACCGGCCTGTTCCTGCCCGACGGCTCCGTCGCCTCGATGGGTTTCCAGGTCGCCTATCAGGCGCCGGTCTGCGGAGCCTTCATTCGCCACGTCACGGGAAAATCGAAGCATGTCGTGCGCGACGGCGACATGTTCATCGGCAACGATCCCTATATCGGCGCGCTGCACCAGAACGACGTACAGATGGTCGGCCCGATCTTCGCGGGCGACGAGATCGTCGCGTGGGCGGGCGTCGAGGCCCACGAAACCGATGTCGGCGGCATGGATTTCGCGAGCTGGTCGCCGCGGGCGCGCGAGGTCTTTCAGGAGGGCGCGCGAATTCCCTGCGTCAAGCTGATCGACCGCGGCGAGATGCGCGAAGACGTGCTGGAAATGATCACCACGGCCTCGCGCCTGCCCGGCCCGCTCGAACTCGACATCCGCGCCTTCATCGCGACGCTGAACGTGGCGCGCGCGCGCGTGAGCGAACTCGTGGCGCGCCATGGCGCCGCGACCGTCACGCAATCCATCCGCCGCATGATCGAGGCGTCCGCCACGCGAATGCGCGCGCGCCTCGCCGAATTGCCGGACGGCGAATTCCACGCCTGCGATTTTCTCGAGCACGATGGACACGCGAACGTTCTCTACAAGCTCGACGTACGCGCCATCAAACGCGGGGAAAAGCTCACGCTCGATTTCTCCGGCTCCAGCAAGCAGGCGCCCGGCTTCATCAATTGCACGCGCTCCGGCCTCATGGGCGCCGTCACGGGCTCGGTCATGCCGACGCTCGGCTTCGACATGCAATGGAACGAGGGCGTCGTCGCGCCGGTGGAGGTCGTCGCGCCCGAGGGCCTCGTCTGCACCGCGAAATTTCCCGCGCCCGTCGGCTCCGCCACCGTCGAGGCGATCTGGGTCACGGGCAACGCGATCATGCTGGCGCTCAACAAGATGCTCGCGGCCTCGCCGAAATACGCCCATCGCGCGCAGGGCGTGAACGACGGCGCCATGGCGACCTTCAACCTCGGGGGGATCAACCAGTTCGGCGAACCCTTCGGGCTGCATCTGATGGACCCGCTCGCGGGCGGCTCGGCGGCCTTCGCGGTGAAGGACGGCGTCTCCTGCGGCGGCCCGATCACCTCGCCAATGTCGGCCATCGCCGACGTCGAGCGCAACGAACAGGTCGTGCCGCTGTTCTACCTGCATCGCCGCCTCGCGCGCGACACCGGCGGCGCGGGGAAATATCGCGGCGGATTGTGCGCCGAGGTGGCGCTAACGCTCGGCGGCATCGAGCGCGCCGAGGCGCTGGTGATGACCCACGGCGCGGAAGCGCCCAATTCGCAAGGGCTCGGCGGCGGCTGGCCCGGCTCCACCATCGTGCAGACCTTCGGCCGCGGCGCCGTGGAGAAGGGCCGCGCCCGCGACGCCGGCTTCGAAACCTTCGGTCCCAAGCCCGGCCTGATGACCATGACGAACCGCGACGTGTTCGCCGTGTCCTGGCAGGGCGGCGGCGGCTTTGGCGATCCGCTCGAACGCGACATCGCCGCGGTCGAGGACGATGTCGCGACGAACGCGGTCTCGCCGGAGGCGGCGCGCGCCATCTACGGCGTCGTCCCCGGCGACCGCGCGGCGAGCGAGAGCTTGCGAAGCGAGGCGCGGCGCGCGCGCGTCGGCGATTTCGCCGGCGATGAACGACGCTTCTGCCGCTCCGCGCCGACGGGCGCGCTCGGCCCCTCGCTGGACATTCGCCGGGACGCGCGCGGAACGCACGTCACCACGCCCGCCGGCTTCATTCTCGCCACCGGCCATTCGCGCTGGCGCGAGGGCGCGGTCGGCGCGACGATGAAACAGGTTCCCGCCGCCCATCGCATCCTGCTGCACGACGGACTGGAGGCCACGGCCTGGTATTGCCCCGCCACCGGCTTGCAACTCGCCGTGGACATTCATGAAAAGGGCCAACCGTCTGCCCACGACGTTCTCGTGGAACTCGAAGCTCTCGCGCGAAACGAAAAAGACACACCCGCCACGAAAGGCACGCCATGACCCGCCTGTTCAAACTCGCCGCCCTCGCCGCCGCTCTCCTCGCCGCTCCCGCGGCTTTCGCACAGCCCGCGAAGGTCGTCATGGGCTACGCGACGGCCTCGGACTATCTCGCGATCTTCGTCGCGAAAGAGAAAGGCTATTTCGCCAGACGCAACATCGACGCCGAACTCTCGCGCGTGCCGATCATCACCAACGTTCCGCCGGCGCTGATCTCCGGCTCGATGCAACTCGGCGTCGCCACCATGCCGGGCCTGTTGCAGGCGGTCGATGGCGGGCTCGATCTCGTGCTGGTCGCGGGCGCGGCGCGGCACATAAAGGAGCGACCGACGATCAGCCTCGTCGCGCGCAAGGACCTGAAGATCGAAAAGCCCGCCGATCTCGAGGGCAGGAAGGTCGGCGTCTCCGGCCTCAACAACGTCATGGACATGTTCCTGCGCAAGTGGATGCGCAAGGCCGGCGCCGACGACAGGAAGGTAACGCTGATCGAGGTGCAGATTCCGCAAATCCCCGACATGATCCGCAACGGAACCATCGACGCCGCGACCGCGGTCGAACCCATCCGTTCCGCCGTCGCCGCCAGCGGCGCGGGCAACATCGTGGCGGAGTTTTTCGCCGACGTGAACCCGGACGTTCTCGTCTCCGGCTGGATCGCGACGGGCGACTACGCCCGCGAGAATCCCGCGATCGTCAAGGGGTTCCGCGAGGCGGTCGACGAGGCGCTCGTCTACATCGACACGAACCCGGCCGACCTCAGGGACATAGAGAAGAAGTACCTCGGCTTCAACGCGCCGCGCTGGCCGAAGTTCTCCAACGCGGCCGCGGACGCGGATTTGAAGGTGTTCCTCGACATCGGCAAGGAACTCGGCGTCTATCGCACCGCCATCGATCCGGCGAAGGTCGTGTGGAAATAACGCCGTGACCGCGCGGCGCCCGTTGATCGAATCATCCGACTCTCCGCCGTGCGGCTACGCGCGCGCGGCCGAACACGAGTCGATGATTTCGGAAAAGAACGTCGCCGTGCCCATGCGCGACGGCGTCGGGATCGCCATCGACGTCTATCGCCCCGACGCGCCCGGAAAATTCCCGGCCCTGCTCGCCTTCGCCATCTACAACAAGGACTTGCAGGGCCCGGACTTCAACGAAAGCCTGCCGCCTCAGCCCGCCTGGTCGCCGCTGTGGGCGGGGCCGCTCGAGGCCGGCGACACGCGCTTTTTCGTCTCGCGCGGCTATGTCCACGTCATCGGCATGCCGCGCGGCGTCGGCGCCTCCGGGAGCGGGGGATCGCGCGAATTCGATTCATACGACCTGATCGAGTGGATCGCCACGCAACCCTGGTGCGACGGCAATGTCGGCATGATCGGCATTTCCGGCTTCGGCGCCGAACAGTTTCATGTCGCGAAACAGACGCCGCCGCACCTCCGGGCGATCTTCCCCTTCGATCCGCGCGGCGCGTATGGCCCGTTCGGCGGATTTCGCGACGAGCATCCCGGCGGGGTGCTGCATCTCTTCCGCTATCTGATTTTTCACTTCTCGGCTTTTCACCAGAACAAGGGCGCGCCCGGCGCGCTGTCGCCGGAACGCGAGGCGCTGTGGCGCTCCGCCATGGAAAATCCCGACTACCGGATCTATCCGCATGTCTTCAACGTGCTGGCGCAGAAGGGCCAGCACATGCCCTCCTTCTTCGATCTGCTGCTCGACCCCCACGACCGCGAGGAATGGGTGACGCAAGCCGAAGCGGACTTCGAAAAAATCGACATCCCCGTCTACACCGGCGCCGGCTGGTACGCCGGCGGCTACAAGACGCATCTCAACGGCGCGCAAAACTGGTTCGCGAACCTGCGCGGTCCCAAAAAACTCCTGTTCGCCGGCCCCGCGCATCTCGAGCGTCCGTTTCGCGCCTTCCACGACGAAATCCTGCGCTGGCACGACCACTGGCTGAAGGGCCTCGACACCGGAATCATGAACGAACCGCCGGTGCGCTACTGGGTCATGAGCGCCAACGAATGGCGTTCCGCCACCGACTGGCCGCCGCCGCGAACGCAATGGACGAAGCTCTTTCTCGATTCGTGGGAGCGGCTGCGCGTGGAGGCGCCGCGGGCGAACAGCGTCGATGATTTCGCCGCGCCCGACACGTTCGTCCAGATGCCGCCCACGCAAACGAGGACGATCCAGCGTCTGCGCTACGTCAGCGAACCCTTCGCGCGCGACACGCTGGTCGCCGGCCCGATGGAGCTCGTCCTTCACGCGGCGATCGACCGGGACGACACGAATTTCATCGTCGTCGTCAGCGATCTCGGCCCCGATTCGTCGGTGCGCACGGCGCGCGAGGGCGAGCGCGACTTGCCGGCGATGCCCGAGCGCGAAATCTCCCGCGGCTGGCTCAAGGCGTCGCATCGCGCCATCGACGAGGCGCGTTCGAAGCCGGGCCGCCCGTGGCACAAGCTCACGCGCGCCGCGCGAAAGCCGGTCACGCCCGGCGAAATCGTCGAATACCGGATCGCGATCATGGCCACGGCCAATCTCTTTCGCGCCGGCCATCGCGTCGCGCTCGACATCGCGTCGCTCGACCTGCCCACCGGCGTCGGCGGCGCGACGAACGTCGAATACGTTCCCTATCACATTTGCTCGGCGAAGACGG
The DNA here is from genome assembly GCA_903884435.1 of uncultured Hyphomicrobiales bacterium. Taxonomy (GTDB): domain Bacteria; phylum Pseudomonadota; class Alphaproteobacteria; order Rhizobiales; family Beijerinckiaceae; genus Terripilifer. The sequence goes on from CAISEY010000302.1 coordinate 12,361, forward strand.
TCGTTCACGCGATCCATCACGATCCCGCGCGGCCCTCGCATCTGCTGTTGCCGGTGGTTCCCGAATAGCGGACGCGTCACCCCGCGTGTCGCGGCAGGACCCGCGCCGCGTTGCCGCGCCAGATCCCGCGCAACTCGTCCGCCGAAAACACGCCGCCGCCCTCGAGCGCCGAGACGTGATCGCTCGCGGAGCGGAACGGAAAATCCGTGCCGAACACGATTTGCGAAGCGGGCACGACCTGCCGCAACGCGCCCATCGCCACCGCGTTCGAGGCCTGCGCCGTGTCGTAGAAAAACTTGCGCGCCCCGGCGCGAAACCCGTCGGGAACATGGGCCCGCACCGCCGGCAGTTTCTCGCTCATGTCGAACCGCTCGATCAGGAACGGCATCGTCCCGCCCGCGTGGCTCCAGATCATCGTGACGTCGGGAAAGCGGCGCGCGGCGCCCCCGAAAACGTAGTTGACGAGGGCCCGCGTCGTGTCGGTTCCGTATTCGATCATCGCGTCGGGCAGATAGGGCAAGGCGTTCACGCAGCAGGGCGCGGAAATCGGATGGACGTAGACCACCGCCTTGCGCCGGTTGAGTTCCTCGAACACCGGATCGAAGGCGGGATCGCCGAGCCACTTTCCATCGTAATTGGTGAACAGCGCCACGCCGTCGGACTCCTGTGTGTCGAGCCCGTGTTCGATCTCGCGCAGCGACCCCTCGATGTCCGGCAGGGGAATCGCCGTGAACTGCCCGAAGCGGCCCTTGTGATCGCTGGCGAGCTTCGCCGCGTAATCGTTGGTGTAACGGGATATCCGCCGCCCCTTCTCCACGTCGCCGAACCACACGCCCGGCGTCGTCACCGAGAGGATCGCGAGCGACACCTCCGCGCGGTCCATGTCCTCGATGTGTTTTTCCGGGGACCAGGCAAGCGTCGGCGGCTGCAACAAATTCGTGTCCGCGAGGTCCTGGATATATCGCGGCGGCGTCAGATGCGCGTGCACGTCGACGATGCCGCGGCGCGCCCGCGGCGCGGGACCGGCGCCGCCGCCGGAATAAAACGCGCCGCGCGCGAGACAGCCCGGACACGCCGCGCCCTCCGCCGCGCCCTCCGCCACGAAGGGCGCCCGCCCGCCGCGTCCGATCGTCAAGGCCATGAAAGTCTCCCCCGCGCGCCGCCCGCGCCCCCATACCACTTTTTTAACGCTCGGCGATGCGGCATAAGCCGCGAGATGGAACCTGATCGCAACGCCCTCGCCGACGACGAATGGTCCCCCGCCGAACGCGCCCTTCTGGCGCGCGCCCGCGAACTGACGCCCGTCGTCGCCGCCCGCGCGGCGGAGGCGGAGCGACTGCGCCGCCTGCCCGACGCCACCAACCGCGAATTTCACGAGGCCGGCTTCTACCGGATCATGCAGCCGGCCCGATACGGCGGCTCGCAGGCGCGTTATGGCCTGCACACGGCGCTGGCCATGGAGATCGCCCGCGGCTGCGCCTCGAGCGGCTGGGCGCTGTCCGTCACCGCCTGCCATTCGTGGATTCTCGGCATGTTCCCGCGCGAGGCGCAGGACGAAATCTGGGGGCCGAAGCCCCACGCCGCCATCGCCAGCACGTTCTTCGCCGTCTCGCCCGAGGTCACGCCGGCGCCGGGCGGCGTTCGCCTCTCCGGGCGCTGGCGCATTTCCAGCAACGTCGATCATTGCGAAGCGGCCATCGTCATCGCCATGGCGCCGAAGCCGGACGGCGGCCTCGCGCAATATTTCATCGTTCTGCACCCCGATCAGTACAGGATCGAGGCGTGCTGGAACACGGCGGGCCTCGCCGCGACGGGCTCCAACGACATCGTGGCCGAAAACGTTTTCGTGCCGGCCCACCGGATGCTCGACACGATGGCGACGCGCCTCGGCCAAACTCCGGGCGCCGGGGCCAACGACCACTACACCTTCGCCCTGCCGCTGTTCGCGCCGTTTTCCCACACGCTCGTCGGGCCCGCGATCGGCGCGGCGCGGGGCGCGCTCGACTGGATCGTCGCCGATCTCGCCGGCAAGGCCTCCGTCGCCGGCGCGCCGCTGGCCGCGCTGCCCACCGTGCAGACCCGCGTCGCCGAGGCCGCCGCCGAAATCGAAGCGGCGACCGCGATCCTCTCCGTGGACCGCGCCCGGATCAACGCCGACGGCGCGCGGCGGCGATTGCCCGACGACGAGCAGCGCGTGCGTTACCGGCTCAACGTCGGCTACGCCACGAAACTGGCGGTCCAGGCCGTCGAGCGGCTGCTTCCGGTCATCGGCGGACGCGGCCTCGAGACCGCCAATCCCGTCCAGCGCGCCTGGCGCGACGTTCACGCGGTCGCCCAGCATATCGCGCTCACCTGGGACTTGCAGGCGCTGAATTACGGCGCCGTGCGCCTTGGCCTGAAGGCCGGAGATCCGCGGATCTGAGCCCCGCGCTTGCGGCGGGCGCTGGCAATCGGCTACACGACGCAACCTCCCCCCAACCGCACCCTCCCCGGCCCGGCTGAACCAACGGACGCATCATGGGTTTCAAATGTGGCATTGTCGGCCTGCCGAACGTCGGCAAGTCGACCCTCTTCAACGCTCTGACGCAGACGGCGGCGGCGCAGGCCGCGAATTATCCCTTCTGCACCATCGAGCCCAACGTCGGCGACGTCGCCGTGCCCGACCCGCGGCTCGAGACGCTCTCGGCCATCGCCGGCTCGAAACAGATCATTCCGACGCGGCTCACCTTCGTCGACATCGCCGGCCTCGTGCGCGGCGCCTCGAAGGGCGAGGGCCTCGGCAACCAGTTTCTCGCCAACATCCGGGAATGCGACGCCATCGCCCATGTCGTGCGCTGTTTCGAGGATGGCGACATCACCCATGTCGAGGGCAAGATCGATCCCGTCAACGACATCGAGACCATCGAGACCGAGCTGATGCTCGCCGATCTCGAAAGTCTCGAAAAACGCGTCGTTCCCCTCGAAAAACGGGCGAAACAGAACGACAAGGAGGCGAAGGAGCAACTCGACCTGATGACGCGCGCGCTCGTGCTGCTGCGCGAGGGCAAGCCGGCGCGGCTCGCCAAAATCAGCGACGAGGAGAAGAAGCCCTTCTCGGCCCTCGGCCTGCTGTCGTCGAAGCCCGTGCTTTACGTCTGCAACGTCGAGGAAGCCTGCGCCGACAAGGGCAACCATTTCTCCGAAACCGTGAAGAAACGCGCGGCGGAGGAGGGCGCGGTGGCCGTCGTCGTCTCCGCGAAGATCGAGAGCGAAATCGCCGTCATGCCGGCGGAGGAGCAAAAGGACTATCTCGAGGCCGTCGGCCTCGTCGAGCCCGGCCTCAACCGCGTCATCCGCGCGGGCTACGAACTGCTGCATCTCGTGACCTATTTCACCGTCGGCCCGAAGGAAGCCCGCGCCTGGACGATTGAAAAGGGCACGCGCGGCCCGGCCGCCGCCGGCGTCATCCACACGGATTTCGAAAAGGGCTTCATCCGCGCCGAGACCATCGCCTTCGACGATTACGTCGCCGGCAAGGGCGAGGCGGGCGCCCGCGAGGCCGGCAAGTTCCGGCTGGAAGGCAAGGACTACGTCGTGCAGGACGGCGACGTCATGCATTTCCGCTTCGCGAACTGAGGCCGCCGGGGAAGGCTGTAAAAGCGCCCGTCCCCCGCCCTACCGCCCGCCGTCCTTCATGGCGCGCCTGACCCTGTCGATCAACTCCGGCGGGGTGGCGTAAATGTCCGCGAGGACGCGGGTCGTCTCTTCGCCCGACACGAAATCGACGGGCAGGTTCTCCCGGCGCGCGTCCGCCAGAAACGCCTCGTCGGAGAAGGTCTTGCGCAAGGCCTCGCGCAGCAGCGCGACGCGGTCCGCGGGAACGCCCGGCGGCGCCGCGACCGGATAGGCCAGTTCGTTGCGCGAGAAGATCAGCTCCAGCAACTTGCGGTCCTCCGCGTTCGACGCCTTGTCCAGAACCAGCGGCGTGTCGGGAATCGCCGGCTCCTTGCGCAAGCCAAGCTGCAACAAAAGCCGCGCCTTGCCCTCCGTCAGCCAGTCCTTTTTCACCGTGGTGAAATTGCTCCACGAGGTCGAGGCGATCCCCTCGGCCTCGCCGCGCTCCACCGCCATGAAGAGTTCGGGCCCGCCGGGATAACCGGGAACCACCCGGAATTTCGTCCCGAGAATGGCGTTGAGCACGTAGGGAAACAACATGCTGTCGGCGCCGGGGCCGGACGCGGGAACGATCATCTCGCGCCGCTGGATATCCTCGAAACTCAGGAACGGCGTCGTGCGCCAGGCCCAGACGACGCTCGTTTCCGAGGCCGGATTGCCGAGCCAGTTGAGCTTCATCGTGTCGTACTGAACGCCCGTCCTGTCGAGCAGCGGCAACGCCGGCAGGGCGCGGGCGAACATGCCGATGGTCGATCCGTCGCGCGGCGCGAGATTGTACAGATAATTCGCCGCCGTGAGCCCGCCCGCGCCCGCCATGTTCTCGACCGTGACGGGCGGGCGCCCCGGCAGGAACCTGCCGATGTGACGCCCGACGAGACGCGCGTAGGAATCGAACGTCGCCCCGACCGTGGTGCCGACGACGATGCGGAACTGGCGAAAATCGCCCGGCTCCGCGGCGCGGGCCGCGGGAGACGCCAGAGCGAGCGCCGCCAGCAGCCAGAGAGCCGCGCTCGACGGGGCGCGATGTCCGGATAACACGTTCAATGCGCCCCCCGCCCGTCTCGCGATCCCGATCGTCGCCAACCCCGTCATCCCCCGGCTCGAAGGAACCGCGACCGCCCGGTGGAAAGCCCCGCGGGATCGCTCGACGACGCGCCGGTCCAAGTTGAAACTCCCGCTTTCCTGCTTTTTTTCGAGGAAAATGACAAGTCGCCGGTCATCCGCCGGGAGTCCAGTCTCTTCCGCCAGGGCAAGAAATCTTCGCCGCGGGCGCCGCGTCGCGGAATGAAAATGCGGCCACAAAGCGTGGTCAGCGTGCGCTCCCGAAGTTCGAGCTTTTCGCCATCGTCAAAAAGATCATCGACGCGGGCGGACAGTTTCGCAGCCTCGCTGACCCGTGGGCGGACATCTCAACCAGCGCGGAGCGACTTGTGATTGCCGTGCCTGGCGGGCTTGCCGGGTTCGAGCGCGATTTGATCCGCGCTCGCACCGACGAAGGCAGGGAACGCGCCAAAGCCCGAGGGCGGGATATGGGGCGCAAGCCCAAAATGACGGAGGTGCAGAAGCTGGAAGCTCGCCGCGGAGACAACGAGGGCGAATCCGGCGCCGATCTCGCGCGATCCTGTGGCGTGTCGCGCGCAGCGATTTACCGAGCCACGACGGCGGCATGACCGCTTGTCGATCTGTCGCGAACATGGCGGCGTCATGGCTTGTTGCACGCGATTGTCGCTGTTTGACCCTCGAGGGACATTCTGTTGCTTTCCAATGCGCCGTCGTGATTTGATAGAGTTTGTGTAATGCGGTTCGCAACTCTCGCGGCGGGCTGCGCCGGTGAACGAACCATAAACGATGCGGTCGCAGCCGAAATGTTCGAGACATTGTCGACATGTCATGCAGCTGATTGAGGGGAAGGAAAATTCCATGAATGCCAACGGATTTGCGGCCTCGCTTGTCGTCGTGGCGACCATGGTGACCGTATCGCCCGCTGCCCGCGCCGAACTCACACGGATCGAAATAGCCTCACGCGCGGATGTTCTCGACGGCAGAGCTTTTGGCGAAGCGGGCGTGTACGAGAAAATCACGGGCAAAGTGTACTTTTCCGTCGATCCCGCGGCGCCGGCCAATCAAGCCGTGGCCGATCTTGACAAAGCGCCGCGCGATGCCAATGGCCGCGTGACATTTTCCAGCGATCTTTATGCTTTGGTCCCGAAGGATCGTGCGCGTGGCAACGGCGCGGTGCTCATGGACGTTCTCAATCGAGGCCGGAAAAACATTCTCAATCTTCAGCGCGCGACCGCCGTCAACGATCCGAAGTCGGAATCCGATTTCGGAGACGGTTTCTTGATGAAGCAGGGATTTTCCCTGTTATGGATCGGCTGGCAATTCGACATTCCCAACCGGGACGGATTGATGGGCATGCAAGCGCCCGTGGCCACCATGAATAATCAGCCAATTACAGGTCGTGTATCAACGCTATTTATTCCTAATTCGCCCGATGCCACCTACCGACTCGATGACCTCGGGCGTTATGCCGACACGACCCATTATCCCCCCATCGATCCCGACGACCCCGCCAGCGTGCTAACCGAGCGAGGCGGGTTCCTCGCGCCAGCGCGCGTAGTACCCCGCTCGGACTGGCAATTTGGCAAATTGGTCAATGGAGAGGTGGTGGCCGACAGCGCCGCCATCACGCCGCGCGGCGGCTTTGCGCCCGGGCATGTTTATGAGGTGAGCTATGTCGCGCGCGGCGGCGAAGTCGCGGGGCTCGGCTTTGTCGCTCTGCGCGACACGGCGAGCGCGCTGAAAGCTCGATCCGACCTTTTCACGTCGGCGCGACAGACCTACGCCTATGGCCCGTCGCAAGACGGCCGGTTGCTGCGTGAATTTCTTTACGAGGGGTTCAACACGGACGAACGGGGGAATCGTGCCTTTGACGGCGTCATCGCCACCATCGCGGGCTCGGCGCGCGGGAACGATTTCAACGCGCGTTTCGCGCGGCCGCATGGCCTTGGATTCTTCGCGGCATCGCTGTTTCCCTATCTCGATCTCGACCAGACGGATCCCGTCACCGGCAAGACTGATGGCCTGCTCAAGAAGTTGACCGCGGCGACGCGGCCAAAAATTTTCTACGTCAACGGCTCGGGCGAATATTGGGGTGGCGGACGCGCCGCCGCGCTTGTTCATTCGTCGCTCGACGGCAAGCAAGACGCGACGCTCGCCGACACCACGCGTGTCTATCTCGTTTCGGGAACGCAGCACGTACCCGGGGGATACCTTCCCTCGGCGGGAGAGGGCGTCAATCCACCAAATCCGAATGATTATAGCTTCGTCTTGCGCTCGCTTACGCTTGCGATGCATCGCTGGGCAAATGATGGGGTTACGCCACCGCCGAGTCGTCATCCCCAGCTTGCCAACGGAACATTGGTCCAAAGGGAAAAGCTTGAGTTCCCCGCTATTCCCGGCATTCGGTCGCCTCTCGCGATACCGACCGGATATCGCGCCGATCTTGGCGACACGACGCATCCGCTGCCGCATCTCGTTCCGAATGTCGATGCTGACGGCAACGAGGTTGCCGGCGTCCGATTGCCAAACATCGCCGTCCCATTGGCGACCTACACGGGGTGGAATTTCAGGAGTCCAAAAATTGGTCAGCCGGAAGAACTTCTCCCGTTGACCGGCTCATATCTGACCTTCCCCGTCACGCGCGCCGCGCGGGAAGCGGCAAACGATCCTCGTTTCTCAATCGAGGAGCGGTATGTCGGCCGCGACACCTACGAGGCGGCAACGCGCTCGGTGGCAATCCGGCTCGTCGACGATGGGTATGTGCTTCGCGAGGATGTTGAGGCGTTGGTCGCCAATGCCCTCGCGCGGTGGGATCAATTGACTAAGGGAACGCCGCTCGCTGGAAGATGAGCTTGCGTTACTCACAGCGGCGACTGGAACATCGCAACGCAAAATGACGCGATTGGCCCATCAGCGACAAGGCCGCTCCGCCGCGCGGCGTACCGTTGGCGTCCGGTTATTGGAGTATCGTGTCGATTGGCGACGGCGTGAATTCAGCAAACAGCTACGTTCAAGGTAAATTGGCGCAAGAAAATAGCAATAACCATTTCAGTATAAGCATTTCTTGCGATTCGCATTAATCGTGACTTTCTAGAGAGCTTTCATTTTCCGCGGACATTCCGGCCCGTCGCCGGCTGTCCCGATCATCCGCCGCCGCGCGCCGCCCCGCCGGGTCGTCTCCACGCGCGTTGAAAAACGTCGGGGCGAAATCGCGCGTCTATTTCCCGCGCACCCTGTCCCACAGGCCCGGCAATCCGGCGCGGCGCCTCGCCGCCAGCGCAGCGGAGCGCTCCGCGCGTTTGCGCCGCTCCTCCTCGAGCCAGCGCTCCGTGCGGTGCTCGAGCTCCGCGTTGAGTTCGACCCCGACGAGAATCATCAGGGCCGAAAGCCAGAGCCAGGTCATCAGGCCGGCGATGGCCGCGAGCGAGCCATAGGTCGCCGCGAGATTGCCGACATGGCCCACGTAAAACGAAAACAGCACGGAAACCGCGAGCCACATGAAGGCGCCGAGCGTCGAGCCCCAGACGCTCCAGCGCGCCCGCTCCCGCGCCCGGCTCGGGCCATAACGGTTCAGCAGGGTCAGGAACACGATGGTGATCGCCAGCAACGCCGGCCAGCGCACGAGCGCGAACAGCAGGAAAAACCCGTCGCGCAGATTGATCCAGGCGAAGGCGACCGGCGCCGCCACGAGAATGAGAAAGGTGACGAGAAAGATCGCCAGCGCCCCGAGCGTGAACAGCAGCGAGCGGACGTTCAGCGCGACGAACGAGCGCTTCTCGTCCTCGCCGTAGATGATGTTCATGGCGTCGAACATGGATTTCATGCCGGCGTTGGCGCTCCACAGCGAGATCAGGATGCTCGCTCCGATGAACAAGGTCAGGTCGTGCTGGCCCGAGGCGGCCACCTGTTCGGCCTGGTGGCGCAGCAATTCGACGCCGCCCGGCGGCAGCATGAACGCGAGATCGCCGATGGAATCGGCGACGCGCTTCGGATCGCCAAACAGGCTCCAGATCGCCACCAGCGCCGAAAGCGCCGGGAAAATCGCCAGTAGCGTGAAGAACGACACGCCCGCCGCCACCAGCATCAGCCGGTCGCGCGCGATCTCCGTCCACAATTTCAGCCCCACCTCGCGCCAGCCGCTCAGGGTGAGATGCTGCGGCTTTTCCGCGAAATGCGACCGTCCCGGCTCGGGCGGCGGCGACGCCGGAGATTCGGAAGCCCCTGGCGGCCCCCGGAATCCCGCCGCCACGCGCGCGGCGGCCGCGGCGCCGCGGCCCGCGAGCCCGCGCCCCAGCGCTGCGGCCCTTTCGCGAAATTGCGTCAGCACGGGCAAGTCCGTCCCCCATCCCGACCCGCGCCGGGCCAGCCCGCGCGAGGATGATGCCTTCCCCGTCCTGGCGCAACCGCGCCAATCGACCCGGACGGCCCGCGATGCTATGGCCATTGCAGCAACGGACCCACGACATGACGATCGCCTTCGAAGACCTCTCCCCTGGCATGTGTTTTTCCTTCGGCGCCCGCGAAGTGACCGGGGCGGAGATCGTCGAATACGCCAGCGAATTCGATCCGCAGCCCTTCCATCTCGATCCCGCGGCGGCGAAGCAATCGTTGCTCGGCGGCCTCGCGGCCTCGGGCTGGCACACCTGCGCCATGACAATGCGGATGCTCTGCGACGGGTTCCTGCGCGATTCAACCGGGGTCGGCGCGCCCGGCATCGACGAATGTCGCTGGCTCCACCCGGTGCGTCCCGGCATGGTGCTCGGCGTGCGCCAGACAGTGACATCGACCCGCGTCTCGCAATCGCGGCCGGAGATCGGCCTCGTCGGCCTCGACTACGAGGTTCACGACCAGACCGGCCTCGTCGTGATGACCCAGCGAAACACCATCATGTTCGCCCGCCGCGACCCGTCCGCCCCGATCCCGCCGCCGGCGGGCCAGCCGCACGCGCGCCGGCCCCCGCCGCCCGAACCGCCGGCGCTGGAGGGGGACGAGGCCAACCGCACGCGGTTCGCGGGCCTTTACGAGGACGTGCTCGTGGGCGCGCGGATGGAGCTCGGCTCGAGCCGTTTCACCCGCGAGGACATCGTCCGTTTCGCCGGCAAATACGATCCGCAACCGTTTCACCTCGACGACGCGGCGGCGGCGGCGAGCCATTTCGGCAAACTGTCGGCCTCCGGCTGGCACACCGCGGCCGTCTGCATGGGCAATTACGTGCGCACCCGCCTGCGGATTCGCGCGGAGGACGCCGCGGCGGGCAGGCCGGTCGCCGCCAACGGACCCTCGCCGGGATTTCGCAATCTCGGCTGGCTCCGCCCGGTTTTCGTCGACGACACGATTTCCTTCGACTCCACCGTGATCGGCAAACGCCAGTCCTCGCGCCCCGGCTGGGGGATCGTGATGAGCCGCTCGCGCGGGTTCAACCAGACGGGCGTCAAGGTCTATGAATCCTTTGGCGCGACCATGACCCCCTTGCGGAAGCCCGCCTAATGGCCGTCGAACGTGACAAGCGTGCGCACGGGAACGCCAAGCGCCTCGATCTTTTCCCGTCCGCCAAGCTCCGGCAGGTCGATGACGAAACAGGCGGCGACGACCTCCGCGCCGAGCCGTTGCAGCAATTTCACCGCGCCCTCGGCGGTGCCGCCCGTCGCGACGAGATCGTCGACGAGAATGACGCGTTCGCCCTTCGTCACCGCGTCCTCGTGCATTTCCATTTCGTCGATCCCGTATTCCAGCGAATAGGCGATGGACACGGTCGCGTGCGGCAACTTGCCCTTCTTGCGGATGGGCACGAAACCCGCCGACAATTGATGCGCCACCGCGCCGCCGAGAATGAATCCGCGCGCCTCCATGCCAGCCACCTTGTCCATCTTGGTTCCGGCCCAGGGCTGCACCAGTTCGTCGATGGCCCGGCGAAACGCCCGCGGATTGCCCAGCAGCGTGGTGATGTCGCGAAACTGGATGCCGGGCCTGGGATAATCGGGAATGGTGCGGATGGCGGATTTGAGATCGTCTGCGAGAACCATGTGACGCGCTGCTCCGGGAGGCGCGCGCACCATAGTCGAAGCGGGCGGCGCCTGTCATCGGCCGGCGCCGGGTTGCGCGACGGCGCGCCCGGCTCTACGAACCCGGGGATCGCGACCCGCCGCCGGACGGAGGCCGCGAGGACCGCACGGGAACACAGGGTATGAAAGCCGCCTCTTTCGACTACGCGCGCCCGGACACGATCGCCGCCGCCTGCGCGCTGCTCGCGGCCAGCGAGGACGCGCGCGTCATCGCCGGAGGGCAGACGCTCGTGCCAATGATGGCGATGCGCCTCGCCCGGCCGGCGCTGCTCGTCGATATCTCCCGCGTCGCCGAACTCCAGGGGATTTCGCTCGACGGCGACGCGCTCGCGATCGGGGCGGCGACGCGCCAGTCCGTCGCCGAACGTCATCCGCTGGTCGCGCGATGTCTTCCCTTGCTGGCGCGCGCGCTGCCCTTCGTCGGCCACGCGCCGACGCGCAATCGCGGCACGCTCGGCGGCTCGGTGGCGAACGCCGACCCGGCCGCCGAAATTCCGCTCGTTCTCGCCACGCTCGGCGGATCGATCACGGTGGAGACCGCGGCCGGCGCGAGCGAGACGACGACGGACGCGTTTTTTCTCGGCCCCATGATGACCGCGACTCCCGAAGCGGGGCTCGTGACCCGCCTGCGGTTTCCGGTCTGGCGGGGGGGACGAATTGGCGCGAGTTTTCAGGAAATCAGCGCGCGCCAGAGCGATTTTGCCTTCGTCTCCGCCGCGGCGCAGGTCGCGCTCGACGCCGATGGCGTTTGCCTTCGCTGCGCTGTCGGCGTGGGCGCGGCGACGCCCGCGCCGTCGCGTCTCGACGGCGCCATGCGGGCGCTGACGGGCACCCGTCTCCAGGACGCCGACATCGCCGGCGCCCTCGCGCCCGCCATCGACGCGCTGGACATCATGGTCGATTCGCACGCGAGCGCCGCTTACAGGCGCCGCGTGGCGCTGACCCTGGCGCGGCGCGTCCTGATGGCGGCGCGCGACGAAGCTCTCGCAAAGGATTCGCGCGCATGAAAGCGACGCTGCACGTCAACGGCGCGCGCCACGACATCGACGTCGAGCCGCGCACGAGCCTCCTCGACGCCCTGCGCGACGACCTCGCGCTCACCGGCTCGCCCGCCGGCTGCGAGCACGGCATTTGCGGCGCCTGCACGGTGCTGATCGACGGCGAGCCCTCGCGCGCCTGCCTGATGTTCGCGGTGCAGGCGGATGGATACGAAATCACCACCATCGAGGGCGTCGCCCCCGCGCCGGGCGAACTCTCGGTGGTGCAGGACGCCTTTTGCGAAACCCACGGAATGCAATGCGGCTATTGCACGCCCGGCATGGTGCTCACCGCGCAGGCGCTGCTGAAATCGAACCCCGCGCCGACGCGCGAGGACATCGTCTCGGCGATTTCCGCCAACATTTGCCGCTGCACCGGCTACGGACAGATCGTCGAGGCCATCGAACTCGCGGCGAAACGGCTCGCGGGCTCCAACGCTGCGGAGGGGCGGCCATGAACGCGTCCCCCAAATTCCGGTTCGTCTCGACCGACCGCCGCGTGCGCGAGGATCGTCGCTTCGTCGCCGGACGCGGCAATTACGTCGCCGACCTCAAGACGCCCGGCATGTTGCACGTCGCGCTCGTCGCCTCGACGCACGCGGCGGCGCGGATTCTGAAGATCGACGCCTCGAAGGCGCTCGCCCTTCCCGGCGTGCATTACGTCATGGGCGGCGATGAACTCGCCGCGGCGGTCGAGCCCATGATGAACGGACTCGAGACGCCGCGCGTCCATCGCTATTCTCTCGCCGTGGGGCAGACGCGTTACATGGGCGAATGGGTCGCGGCCGTCGTCGCGGACACGCGGGCGCTCGCCGAGGACGCCGCGGAACTCGTCGAGGTCGAGTACGAACCGCTTCCGCACGTCATCGACGCGGAAGAAGCATACAGGCCCGGCAGCACGCCGGTTCACGCCGCGCATGGCTCGAACGTCCTGCTCGACAAGACGTTCGTCTGGGGCGAGGTCGAACGGGATTTCGCGGCGAGCCCGCGCCAGCTTTCCTTCCGCGTCGCGTGGGGTCGCAACTCGACGGTGCCCATCGAGACCTTCGGCGTGCTGGCGTCCTGGGATCCCTGGCGCGAAATGCTCGACGTTCAGGCTTCGATCCAGATGCCGAAATACGCCGACCAGATCGCCCGCGCCATGCGCCTGCCGGCGAACGCCGTGCGCGTGCATTACGATATCGACGTCGGCGGCTCCTATGGCGTCAAGCGCGGCATCAAGCACACGGTGCTTTGCGGGCTGCTCTCGAAAAAACTCAATCGCCCGGTGCGCCTGATCGAGGACCGGCTCGAAAACATGCGCTCGGGCGACGCGCACGGGCCAGACCGGATTTTCGACGTGACCGTCGCCTTCGACGACGACGGTCTCGTCAGATCGATGAAGATGCGCGCGCTCGACAACGCCGGCGCCTACGCCGGCCGCGCCCCGTTCCAGCTCGGCAAGCCCATCGGCGCCATCGTCGGCCCCTACAGGATCAACAGCGTCGAATATCGCGCCATCTCCGTCACGACGAACAAGGCGGCGCAGGAAGCCGTGCGCGGCTTCGGCCAGGCGCCGACCAACTACGCCATCGAGGCCGCCATCGACCGCGTCGCGAACGAACTCGGCCTCGACCGCGTCGAGGTCCGCCGCCGCAATTTCATCAAGGCGCACGAGTTTCCCTGGCTGATCCCCAGCGGCACGCGCTACGACAGCGGCGACTATCACGCCGTCGTCGACAAGGTGCTGGCGCGCGTCGGATATGAATCCCTGCTGGCGGAACGCGACAGGCTGCGCGCCTCCGGCATGCTCGCGGGCATTGGAATCGCCGCGTGCCTCGAGCCCAGCGGCGGCAACTCTTCCTTCGAGCCCCTGCTCAACGAGACGAACACGACCTCGACCTGGATGGAATCCTGCCGCGTCAACATCGATGCGCTGGGGACCATCACCGCGACGATCCACACGACCTCCTCGGGCCAGGGCCACGAAACGCTCGCGGCGACGGTGATTGGCGAGGTTCTCGAGATCGAGCCGGATCGCATCCGCGTGATGCGGCCGGATTCGCTCTCGAGCCTGCCCGGCAATTCGCCCGTGGGCTCGCGCATGGCGATCATGCTCGGCGGCGCCGCCTTTCACGCCGCGCGCAAGCTCAGGGAAAAGCTCATAGCCATCGCCGCGCACAATCTCGGCTGCGCGCCCGACGCCATTGCCTACGCCGGCGGCGCGGCCTCGCATGGCGACGGGAAGCTGTCCTGGATGGATCTCGTGACCATCGGCCACCGTCATTTTCATCAATTGCCGGAGGGTTTCGAGCCCGGTCTCGAATCGACGCACGTCATGCAGGTGCCAACGGGAACCGAACTCCCGAAGGATGGCCGCGTGCAGATGTATCCGTGTCACTCCTTCGAGTTCCACGTCGTGCTTTGCGTCATCGATCCGGAACTCGGCAAGCCGGAGTTGCGCCGCTACGTCATCGGCCACGATTGCGGAACCGTCATCAATCCGCACATCGTCAAGGGCATGACGCTCGGCGGAATCGCCCATGGTATTGGCGCGGCGCTGATGGAGGAATTCGTCTACGACGAATCCGGCCAGATGATGAGCCAGAGCTTCATGGACTATCTGCTGCCGTCCTCGCACGAAATTCCGCATGTCGAGATCGTGCATCACTGCACGCCCTCGCCGCTCACCGTCTTCGGCCAGAAGGGCTCGGGAGAATCCGGCTATCTCGGCGCGCCCGCGGCCGTGTCCGGCGCCGTCAACGACGCCCTGCGTCCGCTCGGCGTGTCCTTTTCAAAACTGCCAATCCGCATATCGGCCATCGGCGACGCCATCGCCGCCGCGCAGGCTCAGGAAGGAAAGTGAAACGTCCATGATCATCGATTGTCACGCTCATGTTTGCCCGCCGAGCCTCGTCGAGGCCATCAAGACGAACGCCGCGTCGTTTCCCTCGCTGAAACTCGTCGATGATCCCGCTGGCGGATTCGGCTTCTCCTTCTCCGGTGGCAAGCCGACGCGCCCGGTGGCGCCCCCGCTCAGCAACGTCGCGGGCCGCCTCAAGTGGATGGACGAGCAGGGCGTCGAGCGCCAGTGCGCGGGCGGCTGGCTCGACATGTTCGGCTATGAATTACCGGGCGAGGAAGGCGAGCGCTGGAGCCGCATGATCAACCAGCATCTCGCCGATCTCGCCAGGTCGCAGCCGCGTTTCGTCGCGATGGCCACCGTGCCCCTGCAGGACGGCGCGCGCGCGGCGGGCGTTCTGCGCGAGGCGCACCAGGCCGGGTTCCGCGGCGCCATGATCGGCACGCAGCCGAAGGGCGTCGGCGGCGTGCTCGACGACGTCTCGCTCGATCCGTTCTGGCAGGCCGCGGACGAACTCGGCTCGACGCTGTTCATTCATCCCGTCTTCGAGAGCGGCGACAAGCGCAACGCCGATTACGGCATGGCGAACGCCATTGGCCGCATCACCGACACGCTGATCGCGGTGAGCCGCATCATCTATTCCGGCCACGTGCTCAGGTATCGCAACGCCAAAATCGTCATCGGCATCGGCGGCGCGGGCCTGCCCTGGGCGCTGGGCCGCATGGCGCGCAACGCCGCCCTCGACAAGAGCCTCGGCGATCCTCGCGAGTCCCTCGCCGCTCTCTACTACGACACCATCGTTCACGACGCGGCGACGCTGCGCTTCCTCGCGGACAAGGTTGGCGTCGGACGAATCATGATGGGCTCCGACATGCCATTCCCCATCGGCGACCTCACGCCCCGGCAGATCGTCGCGGACGCCGGCTTTTCGGCGTCGGAAGCCGCCGCCATCAATGGCGGCCTCGCGGCGAAACTGTTCGGACTCTAGACCTCGACCACGCCCTTCCCCGCGCCGCGGGGAGGGGCCGCGCGCGCAACCGGGAAAGCCAATGACAGACGCACCCCGCTCCTATCGCGATCTCCACGATCACCTCGACGCGTTGCGCGAGGCGGGTCTGCTCGTCACGGTGGACCGCCCCATCGACAAGGACGCGGATTTGCATCCGCTGGTGCGCTGGCAATTCGTCGGCGGCATCGACGAGCCGGATCGCAAGGCGTTTCTCTTCACCAACATCGTCGACGGACTCGGCCGCAAGTACGACATTCCCGTCGTCGTCGGCGCCATCGCCGCCAACCGCAGGATTTACTCCATCGGCATGCAGGCGGATGTCGCGGACATTCAGGCGAAATGGGACAACGCCATCGCCCGCCCGATCAAGCCGCGCGCCGTCGAGACGGCCCCCTGTCACGACGTCGTTCACGAGGGCCACGATCTCATTGGCGAGGGCAAGGGCCTCGATCGCCTGCCGATTCCCGTCTCGACGCCCGGCTTCGACTCCGCGCCGACGCTGACGGCCACCAATGTCGTGACGAAGGATCCCGTCACCGGCGTGCAGAACATGGGCACCTACCGCGCCGCGCTGAAGGCCTCGGACCGGCTCGTCGTGCGCATGGCGACGCGCGTCGGCGGCGCCGGCGGCTATCAGCACTATCTCTCGCACAAGAAGCGCGGCGACAAGGAAATGCCTTGCGCCATCGTGCTTGGCTGCCCGCCCGCGGTCGCCTTCATGGGCCCGCAAAAACTGCCTGTCGGCGTCGATGAACTCGACGTCGCCGGCGGCCTCGCGGGCGCGCCCATCAACATCGTGCGCGCGAAAACCGTCGATCTCATGGTGCCGGCGGAAGCCGAGGTCGTCATCGAGGGTTACATCGACACCGAATACGTCGAGCCCGAGGCGCCCTTCGGCGAGTCGCACGGCCATGTCGCTCTCGAAGAATTCAACATGCCCATGCGGATCACCGCGATCACGCACCGGCGCAATCCCGTCATTCCCTCCTATATCTCCCAGGTGGCGCCCTCGGAATCCTCCGTCATCAAGCGCGTCGCCTACGAGCCGCTGTTTCTCGACCATCTCAGGAACGGACTTGGCGTCAAGGGCGTCAAGCGCGTGTCCCTGCACGAGCCGCTGACCGGCCTGCTGCGCGTCACCACGATCGTCGTCGAGAAGGGAATGCCGCGCACCGAGATCTGGCGCGCGCTTTATGGCGCGGCGTTCTTCAAGGGCGACTGCGGAAAGATTTGCATCGCGGTGAACGAGGACATCGACCCGGACAATTCCGACGCGATCTTGTGGGCGCTGGCCTATCGCTCCAATCCCGTGAAGGACGTGCGCACGGTGGAGTCGCGCGGCCAGGGGCATGGCCCCAAGCGTGAACATTCGGGCGAGGAGGATTCGACCTTGCTGATGGACGCGACGATGAAATCAGACATGCCGCCGCTCGCCCTGCCGAAAAAGCCCTACATGGAAAGCTCGCGCAAAATCTGGGAAGAGCTCGGCCTGCCGGCGCTGCGTCCGCAATCTCCATGGTTCGGCTATTCGCTCGGCGACTGGCTGCCGCAATGGGACCAGGCGGCGGAACGCGCGGCGACCGGGCACTATCTCGAAAACGGCAGGATCAGCGCGCAGCAGAAGCGCAAGGGCCTCGCGCCGGAAACGAAATTCAGGCCCGACGAACCGGAATGATCTTGCCCTGTCGCGCGAGGAGAAACGCAAGATGAATGTCATTGGCAAAGCCGTTTCCGCCTGGGCGGGCCTCGCGCTCGCGGCGTTCGCGTCGCCCGCCGCCGCGCTCGACAAGATATCCATCGTCGTCTTCGGGCCGCCCTCGCTCGGCGCGCTGCTGCAACCGATCATCAAGACGCGCGGCCTCGACAAGGCGAACGATCTCGACATCGACTTCCAGGAGCGCACGCCCGACGCCTACACGGCGCAGTTCAATTCCGGCGAGTTCCAGGTCGGCGGCAGCGCCGCCCTGCTCACCGTCGGCCTCGCCGACCAGCGCGGCGTCAAGGTTTCCTACCTCTTCAATCTCTTCGACTTCTGGGGCGGCGTGGTCACGTCGCGACCCGACGTGAAATCGCTCAAGGATCTCGAGGGCAAGGACATCGCGGCGGCGCGCGGCACCACGAATTTCATCATGTTCGACTGGTTCGCCCGTCAGCAGGGCGTCGATCTCTCGAAAGTGGCGATCATCAACACGGCGACGCCGGGCCTCGTCGGCTACGCGCTCGCCGACCGCGCCGCGGCCGTGCAATTGTGGGAGCCGGCATACACCGCGCTGCTCGCGAAAAAGCCCGATCTGCGTTCGCTCGACCTGCAAATCGCGCAACGCTGGCAGGCTTTCGCCGGCAGCCCCGCGCTGCCCTATCTCGGCCTCGCCGCGCACCAGGCGTGGATCGACAAGAATCGGCCGCTCGTGCCGAAGCTCTACGCGACCTACAAGGCGGCCGCGGATTATCTCGTCGCCAATCCGCTCGACGCCGCGAAAATCATTTCGCCGAAAGGAACCCCGGAAGATCAAAAGGCCATCGCCGATCTCGTGAAGGCCAACGATCGTCTCGGCCTCGACATTCGCCGGGCGTCGGAATTGCGCAAGGAAATCGGCTTCGTCTACGCAGCTGGAAAGTCGACCGGATTCCTGCCCGGCGACCCATCCGCGACGACGATCTTCGACGAGAAATAAGCGGCATGGCGAAGGCGCCGGACGCATCCGTTGCGAGAACCAGACTGGTGCACGGCGCGCAGGCGGTCGCGCCTTTCGTGGTGCTCGCCGCGGTCTGGCAGATCGCGGCCTGGAATCTTCCGCCGTTCCTGTTTCCCTCGCTGGTCGCCGTTTTCGGACGCGTGTTCGACATTCTCACGACCTGGGGCGAATTCTCGCACGTGCTCGCGACGGTCGCGCGCATCATGGCGGGCCTCGCCGGCGCCTTCGTGCTCGGCGCCGCCATCGCGGTGCCGATGGCGCGCTCGCGCGGCGCGGACCGCTTTTTTTCGCCGGTGCTCAACTTCTTTCAGGGCATTCCCGCGCTGTCGTGGGTCGTCTTCGCGATCATCTGGTTCAAGGGCACGGAACAGCGCATTTTCTTCATCATGCTGGTGACGTCGCTTCCCGCCTTCGCTTTCCAGGTGCTGGGCGCCCTGCGCGCCGTGCCGAAGGACCTCTTCGAAATGGTGCTGTCGTTTCGCCCGACGAAGACGCTGATGTTCCGCACGATGATCCTTCCCGCGATTCTGCCGGAAATCCTCACCGCCTGGAAGGTCAATCTCGGCAACGCCTCGCGCGTCGTCGTCGTCGCGGAACTCGTGGGCGCCACGGGCGGCGTCGGTTACGCGCTGTTGCTGCAACAGCAACTTTTCGACATGGCCGGCGCGCTCGCCTGGACGCTTCAACTCGTCTTCTTCGTGCTCCTCGCCCAGTCGATCATCACCGCCATCGAGACGCGCGCGTTCCGCTATCGCGCCGTGTCGGAGCGCGCGTTGTGAGCGGCGCGCCCGAAATCCGGTTCAGCCATGTTTGCAAGGACTTTCCGCGCCCCGACGGCGCCGGAAAGTTCCGCGCCGTCGATGACGTGAACCTCGACATCGCCCGGGGCGATCTCGTCGCGCTGCTCGGCAAGACCGGCTGCGGCAAGTCCACCATGTTCAACATGATCGCCGGCCTTGGCGAACCCACCGAAGGCGAGGTTCGCGTTCGCGGGCGCGATCCTTTCCGCGAATTCGATTCGTTCCGCGGGCAAATCGCCATCGTCTTCCAGAACGACCGCCTGCTGCCCTGGCGCACCGCGCTCGGCAACGTCGAACTCGGCCTCGAGATGCTCGGGCGCCCGCCGGCGGAACGGCGCGACAACGCGCGGGTCTGGCTCGCGCGCCTCGGACTCGCGGGCCATGAAAACGATTATCCGCACGCTCTCTCCGGCGGCATGAGGCAACGCGTCTCCATCGCGCGGGCCTTCGCGACCGACGCCGGCATTCTCCTGTGCGACGAGCCTTTCTCAGCCCTCGACGAAATGACGGCGCAAAAATTGCGCGAGGAATTCTCGACGCTCGTGCGCGAGAACGGCAAAACCGCGGTCTTCATCACCCATTCCATCAGCGAGGCGCTTCATCTTGGCGATCGGGTGATCGTCCTGCGGCGGCCAGCGCAAATCGCCCTCGACACGCGTGTGTCCCGCGACGCGAGCCAGTGCGAGCGCGACGCCATTCGCGCCAGGATCGAGGCCATATTGGCCGAATAGAAGGCGCGCGATAAACTCGAGCGGCGGAGATGGCCAGCGTGACCCGTTCAACCGATTTCGACGCGGAAATTCTCGACCGGTTCCTCGAACGCCATGTTGCCGGCGCGCGGGGAGACCTGAGAATCGCGCGCGTGCCCGGCGGGCAATCGAATCCAACCTATTTCATCGACAAGGGCGACCTGCGCCTCGTGCTGCGCAAACAGCCCGCCGGCGAAATTCTGCCTTCGGCCCACGCGGTCGATCGCGAATTCCGGGTCATGCGCGCGCTCGCCGCCACGGACGCGCCCGTGCCGCGCGTGATTCTCTTTCACGCGGAGCGCGATGTCGTCGGCACGCCGTTTTATCTCATGGAGCGTCTCGAGGGACGCGTTTTCCACGACAGCGCGTTGCCGGGTCTCGAACCCGCCGGGCGTCGCGCCGCTTTTCATTCGATGGCGGAAACGCTGGCGCGGCTGCACGCCGTCGATCCCGCCGCCGTCGGCCTCGCGGATTTCGGACGGCCCGGAAATTATTTCGCCCGCCAGATCGCGCGCTGGTCGCGTCAATGGGAGCTTTCGAAAGCGCGCGAGTTGCCGGATGTTGAGCGATTGATCGACTGGCTCGGCGCGAATATCCCCGCGGACGACACGTCCACCATCGTCCATGGCGATTTTCGTTTCGGCAACCTCATGCTGCATCCAGGGGAACCGCGCGTGATCGCGATCCTCGACTGGGAGCTTTCGACGCTCGGCCATCCCCTCGCCGATCTCGCCCACTCCTGCATCGGCTGGCGCTCGAAACCGGCCGACTACGGCGGCGTGCTCGGGCTCGATCTCGATTCGCTCGGCATTCCCCTCGAGAACGAATACATCGAGACCTACATGCGCCACGCCCGCCACGGCGCCCGGCTCCTGCCGTTTCACCTCGCCTTCGCGCTGTTTCGCTTCGCCGTTATTTTCGAGGGAATCGCGGCGCGCGCGCGACAGGGCAACGCCAGCGGCGACAACGCCGGCGAAGTGGGCCGCCTGTCGGAAGTCTTCGCGCGGCGCGCCATCGACGTGATCGAAGGCCGCCCGCACTCTTGAAAAGCCGGAACCGAAAATGGATTTCGCCTACACGCCAAAGGTCGAGGAACTGCGCGCCCGGCTCGACGCCTTCATGGCGGCTCATGTCCTGCCGGTCGACCCCGCCTTCCAGAAGGAGGCGCACGCGGGGCGCTTCCCGATCGAGTTGCTTGGGCCGCTGAAGGCGCGCGCGAAGGCGGAGGGATTGTGGAATCTCTTCCTGCCCGCTCTCAAGCCGGACGAACCGGGCACGCGATTGACGAACCTCGAATACGCGCCGCTCGCGGAAATCATGGGCCGCGTGTTCTGGGCCTCGGAAGCCTTCAATTGCAGCGCGCCCGACACCGGCAACATGGAAATTCTCCACATGTTCGCGACGCCGGAGCAGCGCGCGCAATGGCTGGTTCCGTTGATGAACGGCGACATTCGCTCCTGCGTCGGCATCACCGAGCCGGACGTGGCGTCCTCCGATCCCACGAATTTGCAAACAACGATCGCGCGGGACGGCGACCATTACGTCGTCAACGGCCGCAAGTGGTTCACCACGGGCGCGCTGCATCCGAACGCGAAATTCTGCATCGTCATGGGCCTGTCCGACGCGCGGCCCGACGCCAACCCGCACGCTCGCCACTCGATGATCATCGTGCCGCTCGACGCGCCGGGCGTCGAGATCGTGCGCAACCTGCCGATCATGCAGCACTGGTCGCCCGAGGGCCATTGCGAGGTCGCGTACAACAACGTCCGCGTGCCCGCGGCGAACATCCTCGGCGAGGAAGGCAAGGGCTTCGCGCTGGCGCAGGCGCGGCTCGGCCCCGGGCGCATTCATCATTGCATGCGCTCCATCGGCCAGTGCGAGGTCGCGCTCGAACTCATGTGCGCCCGCGCCGCGAACCGCCGCGCCTTCGGGCGCAATCTCGCGGATTACGCCAACGTCCAGGACTGGATCGCCGAGAGCCGCATGGAGATCGATCAGGCGCGGCTCTACGTGCTGCGCGCGGCGTGGATGATGGACAGACAGGGCAACAAGGCGGCGCGAACCGAGGTTTCGGCCATCAAGGTCGTCGTCGCGCGCATGCAGACGAAAATTCTCGATCGGGCCATTCAGGTCTTCGGCGCCATGGGCCTCACCAACGACACGCCGCTGGCCTTTCTCTGGACCTGGGGCCGCGCGCTGCGCTTCATCGACGGGCCCGACGAGGTACACAATCGCGTCGTCGCGCGGACCGAGCTCCGCAAACACGGTAGGCCGGCATGAATCTCGGCGCGCTGCTGAAAGGCAAGACCGTTTTCATCACCGGGGCGTCCTCGGGCATCGGCGCGCATCTCGCGCGCGTCAGCGCGGAGAGCGGCGCGAACGTCGTCGTGGCGGCGCGACGGCTCGACGAATTGCGCGCGATGGAGGACGATTTGCGCGTGCGCGGAGCCGCCGACGTGCTGTCTCTGCGCCTCGACGTGGCGGACGAGGCGTCGGTCAAGGCGGCGATCGCGACGGCGCGCGCGAAATTCCGGACGCTTGACGTCGTCGTCAACAACGCGGGCGTCGCCGGCGGTTCGATGGCGCTGGACATGGACATGGCGGAATTCGACCGGATCGTCGCCGTCAACCTGCGCGGCGCCTTCATGGTGGCGAACGAGGCGGGCCGCGCGTGGCGAGCGGAGAAGCGCGACGGCGCGGTCATCAACATCGCCTCGGTGCTCGGGTTCCGCCAGGCTGGCGGCGTCTCGGCCTACGCCATGTCGAAGGCCGGCGTCGTGCAAATGACGAAGACACTCGCGCTAGAGTGGGCGCGCCATGGCATTCGCGTCAACGCGATCGCGCCCGGTTATTTCGACACGGCGATGAACGAGGGCTTTTTCGACACAGACGCGGGCAAGACGATGATCAAGCGCATTCCCATGCGACGCATTGGCGACATGCGGGATCTCGACGGGCCTTTTCTGCTGCTGGCGACGGAAGCCTCGGCGTTCATGACCGGGGCCGTGATTCCCGTCGATGGCGGGCATCTCGTCAATTCGCTTTGATCACGCGCGCGCGGGCGAAAGCCCTCGCCGCGCCTTGAGCGCCTGCCAGTCGCGCAAGGCCTGGTGAGCCTCCGCTTTCTGGGCTTCGACAAACCCGGGCGGTTCGGTGCGCACGGTGATCTCGATGCGCAATCCGTTCGGGTCGAAGAAGTAGATCGACTGGATGAAATGGTGATCGACCACGCCGAGAACCTCGACCCCCGCCGCTTTCAGCCGCGCGCGCATGGCCTCGAGATCGGCCATCGACGGCACTTCCAGCGCCAGATGCTGCAGCCACCGCGGCGTGTTTGGCGAAGGTTGCGGCATGACGCCCTCGCCGAGATCGAAGAAGGCGACGTAGGAGCCGTCGCCCATCTCGAAAAAAATGTGCAGATAGGGACCCGCTTCGCCCGTGCTCGGCACCGCGGCGACCTTGACGCAACTGGTCATCGGCAGACCCAGCAAATCCTCGTAAAACGCCCGCGTCTCCTCCGCGTCGCGGCAGGGAAACGCGAAATGAAAAAGCTTCTCGATCGTGCGTGGCGTCGCCATGTCCGTCTCCTCGATTATTTCGCCGGTTCGAGCGCGACGCCGAATTCGAAATCGCCCCATTGCGGATCGCGCGCGCGCCGATCGTAATCGGACATGCGCGCCGGCCATTGCGTGGCTATCTTGCCCGACTCCGTCTTGAAATAGGAATTGCAGCCAGGCGTCGCCACCGGCATCAGCGCCAGCTTTTGTCGCAGCATGTCGTTGAAGTCGCGTTGCGCGCGCGCGGTCGGCTGAATCGTGTCCGCGCCGCGTCGTTTCAGTTCAACGAGACAATTCGTCACGAATTGCGCCTCCGCCTCGAGCATGTAGACGATGCTTCCGGAGCCATTCGTGTTGGGCCCGTAGAGCATGAAGAAATTCGGGAAGCCGCTGACGCAGGCGCCAAGATAGGCCTCCGGTTCGCCGTCCCAGGCGTCCGGCAGGGTCTTGCCGTCGAGCCCCTCGACGCGCAGCGAGGAGAGATATTCGGTCGGCCTGAAGCCGGTCGAATAGATAATCGCGTCAACCTCGCGCGCGCGGCCGTCGCGCGTGCGAAACCCTGTCGGCGTGATTTCCTCGACGGGCTCGGTGACGAGTTCGACGTTCGGCCGCTGGATCGCGGGATAGAAATCATTGGACGCGAGCACGCGCTTGCAGCCGAGCGGGTAATCCGGCGTCAGCTTCGCGCGCAGCACTGGATCGGGCACCTGCCGCGCGAGATATTCGTGGAACGCCCGTTCCTGTTCGACGCGGATCTCCGGCGTGTTTCGACCGTCGAAATTCTCCTCGTAGGCGGACCACATCTTCTGGCGCTCGCGCCGGCGCCACAGAGCCGTGCCGTGATACCAGCGCTTTTCATCCGGCGCCGGCCCCTCGTCGCGGGCGCGCACGTATTGCGCGGACCTCTGGACGACATGGAGCTTGCCAGCCGTCTTCGCGATTTCCGGCACGTATTGAATGGCGCTGGCGCCAACGCCGATCGCGGCGACGCGCTTGCCGCGCAGATCGACGTCGTGACGCCAGTTCGAGGAATGAAACCAGGGCCCGGCGAAGCTCTCGACGCCGGGAATGGCGGGCAATCGCGGCGCGCCGAAAATGCCCGTCGCGGAGACAAGCGCGCGCGCGGAAATAATTTCGCCATCCGCGGTCTCGACGCGCCACGTCGCGTCCGTCGGATCGAAGCGCGCGCCCGTCGTCGCCACGCCAAAACGCACGCGCGGCAGCACGCCATGCTTGACCGCGCAATGCCGGAGGTAGGCGTGAATCTCGTTCCAGGGCGCGTGCCAGGCGGACCAGGGATAATCCTGCTCGAACGAGAAGGAATAATAGATCGACGGAACGTCGCAGGCGCAGCCGGGATAGGTGTTGTCGCGCCACACGCCGCCGAGGTCGCTCGCGCGCTCGAGAACAACGAAGTTTTCAATGCCGGCGCGCTGGAGGCTGATGGCGAGCGCGATACCGCCAAAGCCGCAGCCCACGATGACGATCGGATGTTCCGCCGGCATGAGTCCCCCGACGCGGCGCGTGGCCGCTTCTCCCGGACAGACTAGCAACCGTCCGCGGCCCGCACAACAACGGCGCGTTGACCGCTTGCCCCGGCGTCTCGCATGTTCATACTCGCGAGCGAGAACGAAACCCTGGAGTCATTTGAATGAGCAATTTGTTCGACCTCACGGGCAAGGTCGCTTTCGTCACGGGAGGCGCGAGCGGCCTTGGCTTCGCCATGGCGGAGGCCTTCGCGGAAGAAGGCGCGCATGTCGTGTTCGCCGACATTGACGCGCCGGGTCTCGAACGCGCGGTCGGACGGTTGACCCAGGCCGGGCTGAAGGCGGAAGGCGTCGTGCTCGACGTGCGGGAGCCCTCGCGCATTCGCGAGACCATCGAATCCGCCGCCGCGAAACACGGCAGACTCGACATCGTCGTCGCCAACGCCGGGATCAGCGGCGGGCCGCCGTTTTCGGAACCCGAGGGACAAATCGAAAACATCGACCTCGCGACCTGGGAAAACGTGATCCGGATCAACCAGACCGGCGTGTTCGCGACGATGCAGGCGGCGGCGCGGGTGATGAAGCCGCGAGGGAGCGGGCGCATCATCGTCACCTGTTCGATCTCCGGCCTGCGAACCGGCGTGATCTCGGGATACACCTACGCGGCGACGAAGGCCGCCGTCGTGCATCTCGTGCACCTCGCCGCGGTGGAGCTCGCGCCGTTCAACATCATGGTCAACGGCGTCGCGCCAGGGCCTTTCCTCACCAACATCGCGGGCGGACGCCTGCATCGCGAACCGGAGCGCGCCGCCTTCATGGCCGCGAGCGTGCCGTTGAAGCGCCTCGCGGACCCCGCGGAGATCAAGGGGCTCGCGCTGCTGCTGGCGTCGGACGCGTCGAGCTATCTGACGGGAACCGTGATCCCCGTCGATGGCGGCGCGACGGCGATGTAACGCCTACAAATCGCGCACGTTCGGCAAGACCCGGTCGCGGAACAATTCCATGCCGCGCCGGACCGCCGAGTCCGGCATGTCGCCGATCTTCATGGTCATGTTGAACACGCCGTTGTCCGTGGCGGCGTTGATCTTCTTCATCTGCTTCACGATGCTTTCCGGGCTGCCGCAAAGCACGGTGCCCGCTTCGATCTGCTCCTCGAGCGTGCGCTCCCGCAGCGTCGCGAGCCGCTTGTCGAAATATTGCTTCGAATCCGCCTCGCCGTAATAGCCGGTCTTCGTGAGAACCTCGGTCTGCGCCTCCCGTTGCGGACGCATCAGCACGCGATGAAAATAGTCGAGGCCGGAACGCATGATGGCGATGGCTTCGTCGTCGGTGTCCGCGATGACCGTCTGGTGTCCGGTGAGAATGTGATGTCGTTGCGGCTCCCAGCCGCGCGACCGGGCCTCGCTCCTGAAGAACTCGATGTTCTTGCGGGCGACGTCGAGATCGGCGATCAGCGTCATGCCCATGATCGCCTTGTGTTTGGCGGCCATGGCGGCGGTCTCCGGCGTCGCGGCCGACATCAGCAACGGCGGGTGGGGCCGCTGCATCGGGCGCGGCCAGATCGAGACCGACGGAAACTGGTAATGCTCGCCCTCCCAGCGGAAGGGCTCGTCGCTGGTCCAGCATTTCACGATGAGTTCCGCGGCCTCGTCGAGCCGCGACATGGATTCGTCGGGATTGACGTTGTAGGCGCGGTATTCATGGGGAATGCCGCGCATGAAACCGGCGATCAGCCGCCCGCCGCTCATCACGTCGAGCATCGCGTATTCCTCGGCGACGCGCACGGGATTGAGCAGGGGCACGAGATTGCCCAGCATCCCGAGCTTGATCTTGCCGGTGCGGTGCGCCAGCACGGAGCCAATGAGATTGCAGTTGGACATCAGCCCGTAGGGGCTGAAGTGATGCTCGTTGCAGCCCACCCAGTCAAAACCGCAGTCCTCGGCGTAGGCCATGTCGTCGACATAGGTCCTGTAAAGCGCCTGCGCCTTCGCCGGGTCGAACGTCTTGTTCGAAACCGGCCATGTCGTCGGCGGCTCGTCGCAATAGGTCCAGGGCATCAGGTGGAAATAGTTGAACAGCATGGCGGCTCCGGCGGGCAAGAAAACGCCCTCCCTTCATGCGCGGAGGGAGGGCGGGAAACAACGCGGCAAAGCGCGCGTGTTATTTATGCGGTTCGGAACGCTTCATTTCCTTGGCCGAATTGACCATGGCGTGCAGGCTGCGCGCGAAGCTGACCGCCTTGCTCATGTCGATGGCCTGCGCGTTGACGCCATATTCCTTCACCGCGAGCACGGCGGGGCGCTTGAAGTGCAGCATCCGGTCGATGAAGGCCTGGGCGGCGGCGTCGAGTTCGGCCTCCGGCACGACCTCGCTGACCGCGCCGATCTCCATCGCCTTTTCCGCGGAAATCACCTTGCTCGTCCACACATGATACATCAGCGCCTTCATCGGCACGCGGTCGATCATCGACGACATGACCATGGTCGGCATGATGCCGTGGTTGAATTCGGGAATCGAGAATTTCGCCGTGTCGGCGGCGATGGTGATGTCGGCGGCGGCGGCGAGGGCGAAGCCGAATCCCGCCGCCTGGCCTTTCACCACCGCGAGAATCGGCGCCTTGCAGGCGCGGAAAATGCCGTAGCAGCGGAACACGTGATCGCTGATGCCGCGCGTCTCCAGCGCGTCGAGGCCGGCGGGACGCGGCGCGCCCATCGAGGACCGGCCGACGCAGAAATCGGCGCCGGCGCCGCGGATCACGATCAGGCGGACCTTGTCGCCTTCCTTTTCCACGAGATCGGCGAGCTCGACGATCATCGGATCGCTCATGCCATTGCCGCGCCCGGGCTGGTTGATGGTGATGTCGAGCACCTCGCCCGAGTTTTTGATGATGAAATCGTCGCTCATGAATTCCTCCCGATGACGGCGGCGCGCCGGCGGACGCGGCTGCGCCCGGCTTCGGGAAACCTGTTAGCGCGGATCGCCGGGGCGGTCCACGGGGACTTTATTTCACGAGACTGGCGGGATCGGCGCGCCGGAACGCCGGCAATTGCGCGCAGGCGTTGGCGATGCGCTCGACAACGGGCCAGGCGGCGACGCCATTTCCCATCGAGCGCGCGTTGCCCACTTGCGGCACGAGAAAGCAATCGGCGAGGCCGGGCGTGTCGCCATGACAAAACCGGCCTGTGAAGGGAGAGTTCGCGAGCAGCGCCTCGAGGGCGTCGAAGCCGGCGGCGCTCCATTTCTCAATCCATTTCGCCATGGCCCGCGGATCGTCCGGATGCGCGTCGCGAACATGGTTGCGCACGCGCAGATTGTTGACGGGGTGAATGTCGCAGGCGACGATCATGGCGAGCGCGCGAACGCGGGCGCGCTGCTCCGGATCCTTCGGCAGCAAGGCGGGCTCCGGATTCGTCTCTTCCAGATATTCGATGATCGCGAGAGACTGGCGCAGCACCGCTCCGCCCGGCGTGCGGAGGGAGGGCACGAGTTGCTGCGGATTGACGCGCTTGTAGCTATCGGCGTTCTGTTCGCCCTTGTTCAGGTCATGAAAGATTTCGCGATAGGAAACGCCCTTGAGTTCAAGGGCGATCCTCGCGCGCCACGCGGCGGAAGAGCGCACCGCGCCATAGAGCACGAGTTCCCGCGTCATCGTGTCCTCCCGCCCGGCCCGCCGCCCGAAACGGGCGCGACCAAAGGCCCGACCGTCCTATTTGAAAATGTCGGTCGCGCGCTTCAACATGATTTCCCGGTCGTCGGCCGCCACCGCGCCCATCAGCCTGACCTGCGCGAAACGCTTCGCGTCGGGATCGTCCAGCTTCTCGACGACGCCGCCGACCACGGTGCCCATCCAGGCCCTGGCGTAGGTCACTTGCGACTCCGTCTCGATGAGGTGGTTCATGAACAGTCGCCCCGCGTTGGGGTGCGGCGCGCCGCGCAACATCGCGCCCTGAATCGGCGTGTAGGGACAACCATCCTCGGGGGTGACGACCTTCGCCGGCAAGCCCTTGATGGCGGACGCGAAGGCGATGATCTGGTTGATGAACAGCGGAAACTCGCCGCGCGCCGTCCGCCGCGTGTTTTCCTGAAGGTCGCGGCCGATGGCCATGTTCTGCGCCTTCAGCTTCTCGAAATAATCGGCGCCATAGGTCTTGTAGAGAACGGCGAAGATCGTCTGCCCGGTTCCCACCGCGCGCATGTCGTCGGTGAGGATTTTGCCCTTCCACCTCGGATCGAGCAGGTCGAGCCAGGTCTTCGGCTCGTCCTCGGGCTTCACGAGATTCGTGTTCGCCAGCATGCAGGCGACCTGCACCCAGGCGGGGACCGACCATTTGTTCGGCGCGAAGGGGGCGCGAATGTTCTTCTCGTTGGGCACGCCGCCGTGTTCGGCGATGAAACCGTCGGCGCGTTGCAGCACGATCGAGGCCTCGCCGTGGAATTCGATGTCGGCGACGAAGCGGCCCGACACCTGTTCGACGCGGATGCGCTCCTGCATCTCGCTCGCCCGCGCGTCGAATTCCTGCACCTTGATCCCGTATTTGTCCTCGAAGGACTTCACCACCGCCTTCCAGTGCGGCGCGCCGAGCTGTGCGTGGTAGACGGAAACGGCGCCTTCCTTTTTCGCGGCCTCGACGACCTTGTTCCAGTCCTGTTCCTGCGCCGCCGCCGCGGAAAAGATCCCGCCGGCGACCGCCATCGCGGGAAAAAGTCCCGACCAGACGAAATTCATGTCGTATCCCTTCCCTCGCGCCGCCGGCTGCGTTGGCCGGCGTCGTCCAAAAAATCCGCGGGGCCGGCCCGGTTGGACCCGGCCAAACAGAATATGTTAGTTCTAGCCGAACTCGACGAACGCGGAAACAGCCGCACGACATTCGCCGCCTGATTCAGGCGACATGGAGGGAATTCGCATGAGTCTGGCGTCGCCAGAGACCGGGGTTTCGGCGGGCGCCCGCTCCGGGGGGCGCAGTGTTTTCGGACCTCCGGCGATCGATTGCGACGCCCACGCGAGCGTCCCGTCGATCAAGGCCCTGATGCCCTATCTCGACGCCTACTGGCGTCAGCAATTCACGACCCGCGGCATCGACCGGCTGAGCTGGAACCTCACGAGCGATCCACCCAACGCGCCGATTTCCGGCCGGCCCGACTGGCGCCCGAAGGAGGGCCGCCCGGGAACCAGTCTCGATCTCCTGCGTGAAAAGGTGCTCGACGGCTTCGGCGTGAGCCACGCCATTTTGACTTGCGTCTACGGCGGCGCGGCGCTGCACAGCGAGGACATGGCCGCCGTCGTGTGCCGCGCGATGAATGAATGGATGGCGAAGGAATGGCTCGACCGGGAGCCGCGTCTTCGCGCCTCGATCGTCGTGCCGCTGAACAATCCCGACCTCGCGGCCGAGGAAATCGAGCGGTGCGCCGGAGATCCCCGCTTCGTCCAGGTCTCGATGCTGGCCGCCGCCGGCGAGCCGCTGGGCAAGCGCCATCACTGGCCGATTTATCGCGCCGCCGAAAAGCATGGCTTGCCCGTCGCGATCCACGCCGGAAGCCTCTACCATCATCCGCCGATGGCCAATGGCTACGGCTCCTATTTTCTCGAGGATTACGTGGCGCAGGCCTTCGCCTTCGAGAGCGCCGTGCTGAGCCTCGTCAGCGAAGGGGTTTTCGCGAAGTTTCCGTCGCTGAAAATCGTGTTTCAGGAATCCGGCGTCACCTGGCTGCCCGCCGCCCTGTGGCGGTTCAACAAGACCTGGCGCGGCGTGCGCGCCGAGATTCCCTGGGTCAAGCGCGCGCCCTCGGAAATCGTGCGCGATCACATTCGCCTGACGCTGCAGCCCTTCGACGCGCCCGACGGCGCGAGGCGGCTGGAGCGCTTCTGCGAGCAGATGGGCTCCGACCGCATGATTTTGTTTTCCACCGATTTTCCGCACTGGCACTACGAGGGAACCGACGCGCTCCCCGTCGATCCCGCCAGCGACCTCGCCCGCGGGATTCTCTTCGACAATCCGCGCGACACCTATCGTCGTCTCGATTTGCAAGAGGCGCTCGCATGACCACGGAAATTCTCGAACGCCCGCCGCGCGAACGCGGCGCGCCCGCTCGATCAAAACTCGCGGTCGTCGATTGCGACATCCATCCGCAAGCGGCGAAGCCGGACGAATTGTTCCCGTTCCTGCCGGAACGCTGGCGCGACTACGTGCGAACGTATGGCGGCTTCTATCGCCAGCCGCTCGCCGACACGCTGTCGCATCCGCGCATGGCGCCCGACGTGGCGCGCGCCGATTCCTGGCCGCCGAACGGCAAGCCGCCGGGCTCCGATCTCGAATTCATGCAAATGCAGCATCTCGACGCCAACAACGTCGAACATGGAATGCTGATGCCGCTCAACCGCGGCCCCGGCAACCAGCGAAACCTCGAATTCGGCGCGACGCTGGCGGGCGCGGTCAACGACTGGCAGATCGCCAACTGGGTCGAGCGCGACGCCCGGCTTCACGCCTCGATCGTGGTGACGCAGGAACACCCGCCCTTCGCCATCGCCGAGATTGAAAAGCGCGCCGGCGACCGGCGTTTTTCGCAAATCATGCTGCCGCCCAAGTGCCTCGAGCCGCACGGCCGCCGGCGCTACTGGCCCATTTACGAGGCCGCGGTCGCCGCGAACCTGCCGCTCGCGCTGCATGTCGGCGGCATCAATGGCTATCCGCCGACGGCGAGCGGCTGGCCCTCCTATTACATCGAGGAGCAGCACACCAACGTGCAGGGCATGCAGGGCCTCGTCACCAGCATGGTGATCGAGGGCGTGTTCGAGCAATTCCCGACGTTGAAGGTCGTGCTGGTCGAGGGCGGCGTCGCCTGGGCGCCGGCGCTGAAATGGCGCCTCGACAAACACTGGAGGCGCCTCAGGAGCGAGGCGCCGCACCTGAAGCGCCTTCCCTCCGAATATATCCACGATCACTTCTGGTTCACGACGCAACCGCTCGACGAACCGGATTCCGACATGGACCTCGTCGAGGCCTTCGAAATGGTCGGCGTGGACCGGATCATGTTCTCGACGGACTATCCGCACTGGGACTTCGACGAACCGCGCTTCGTCGTCGGCAAGCTGAAATTGAGCGAGGACAAAATGCGGCGCATTTTCCGCGACAACGCCCGCGAACTCTACGGATTGTCATGAGCAGGAAACGTCACGTGGTCGCGACCGTCGACGAGGTCGCGCCTGGAGCCTCGAAACGCGTCACCGTCGCGGGCCGCGACATCGCGCTGTTCAACCTCGGCGGCGAGTTCTTCGCGCTCGCCAACAAATGCCCGCACGAAAGCGGCTCGCTGTGCGATGGCAGGATCATCGGCCTCGCCATGGCCGACGAGCCCGGAAAATACCGCCTCCTGCGGGATGGCGAATTCGTCAAGTGCTCCTGGCATGGCTGGGAGTTCGACATACGCACCGGACAATCGTGGTGCGACCCGTCGAACACGCGCGTGCGCGCCTACGACACGGCGGTTGAGAAGGGCGAGGCTGTCGTCAAGGGCCCCTACGTGGCCGAGACCTTCCCGGTCGCCATCGAGCAAAACTACGTCATTGTCGAAATCTAGAGAGAGCCAGTCGCGATGACCGAACAGACGATCGGAAACCTCCCCGGCTCCGCGGGACCCGCGAGGGCGCGCGTGCTGAACCGCGGCGGGTTCCGGCAACGCTTTCTCGAGGGGCGCACCGTCGGCGTCGCGGCGCTGATCGCGATTCTCGGATTCCTCACGCTCTATCCCTTCGGGATGCTGCTTTATGGCAGCCTGCACTCGACGCCGCCCGGCATGGCCGGGGAGTTCAACCTGCATGGCTACGCGGAAGTCTTTTCCGCGCCGGCGATGCTGATCCTGCTGAACACCGTGGGCATCTCCCTCGCGAAAACAATTCCCTCGCTCACCCTGGCTGTGTTTCTCGCCTGGATCATCGCGCGCACGGACACGCCCTGGGCCAGCAAGCTGGAAGTGCTGATCACCCTGCCGTTTTTCATTCCGCCCATTCTCACGGCCATGGCCTGGGCTATGCTCGGCAATCCACAGGTTGGCTTGCTCAACACGTTGTGGAAATGGATGACGGGATCGACGACCTCGCCGATCAACGTCTATTCCTATGGCGGCGTCGTCTGGCACATGATCCAGTATTCGACGCCATTCCTGTTCCTGTTCATCGTCGATATCTTCCGCGCCATGGACCCCGCGCTGGAGGAATCGAGCCGCATGTGCGGGGCCTCGCGCTGGCGCACCTTTCGGAACATCACCCTCGTGCTGATGATGCCGGCGCTGACGAATTCGTTCATTCTCAGCTTCATCCGTGGCATGGAGAATTTCGAATCGCCGCTGTTCTTCGGCACGCCCGCCAAGATCACCGTGATGACGACGGAAATCTACAATTCCATCAACCATCACGCGACGCCCGACTATCAATACGCCACGGCCATCGGTTTCACGGCGATGATTTTGATGTTCGCGCTGGTGTTCATGCAGTGGCGCATTCTGCGTGGCCGCACTTTCACCACCGTCACCGGCAAGGGCTACCAGCCGAAAGTCATGAAGCTGGGAAAGTGGCGCTGGGCGACCTTCGCCTTTTGCATCCTGTTTTTCTTCGTCACCGTGATCCTGCCGGTGAGCCAGTTGTTCATCGGCTCGTTCTTTCGCTTCTTCGGCTTCTACCAGTGGGACATGCTGACGCTGGAGCATTACCGCAACGTGTTTTCCTCCAGCGAAATCTGGCGTGGATTCATCAACACCATGCTGCTCGGCCTGCTGGGCGCGAGCCTGACCATGGCTCTGGGATCCATCGTCGCCTACATCTCCATCCGCACGAAATGGCGGGGCCGCCGATTGATCGACGCCCTCGCCTGGCTGCCATGGATGATGCCCGGGATGGTGCTCGGCATCGGCTTCCTCTGGGCTTTCGCGATGCTGCCGGGCCCGATCCCGATTTATGGCACGATCTGGGCGTTGCTGCTCGCCTACATCACTCTGGGCACGCCCGTTTCCGTGCGCGTGATGACCGGCGCCTACGCGCAGCTTTCCTTCGATCTCGAGGAATGTTCCCGCGTCCACGGCGCGACGTTTTTCCAGACGCTCTGGCGCATTCTCGTGGCGCTTGCGTGGCCATCCTTCGCGGTGGGCTGGGTGCTGACCTTCTTCATGATCATGCGCGAATTGTCCGCCTCGATCCTGCTGTATTCCGTGGGATCCGAGGTTCTGTCCGTGGTGCTGATGAAACTGTGGGCCAACGGCCTCGCCGAACAGGTCAGCGTCATCGGACTCATGATGATGCTGCTCGTCATCGCGTTCCGCTGGCTGCAATTGAGCGTCCTGAAACGCCACATCAGCACGTTGTGAGAAAACGGGAGCGCCTCGACGCGAGGCCGCTCCGGGAGTTCGGACGATGAGAATAATTCTGGCGGCGATCGCGGCGATGTTGACGCTCCCGGCGCCCGCGCGCGCCGAGGAGATCGAACAGGCCGCCATCGACGCCGCGAAGAAGGAAGGAAAGGTGTCGCTGTACACCTCCTTCATCGGCAATCCGCTGCACATGAACGTCGTGAAGACCTTCGAGCAAAAATACGGGATCTCCGTCGAGGTCTACGACGCGCGCGCGACCGAGATCAACGAACGCGTCCGCACGGAACAGACGACGGGCCGCTATCTCGCCGACGTTTTCCAGAACGGGCAGGCGACGCTGGAGCGGCTGGAGAAGGAGCAGGGCATCCTGCAACCCTCCGGCGACCTGCCGAACGCGAAGTTTCTGCGGGCGGCGCATCCCGCGACCGCGACGCGCGCGCCAAGCTATATCCTTGGCTACGGAATCCTCGCCAACGTCAATCTCGTCAAGCCGGACGACGAGCCCAAAAGCTGGACCGACCTCGCCGATCCCCGCTGGAAGGGCAAGATCATGTCGGACGACATGCGAGCCGCGGGCGGCGGCGCGATCCTGTTCGCCGCGACCCACGACGCGCTTGGCGCCGATTTTCATCGCAAGCTCGCGCTCAACGACATCGTTTTCAGCCGCGATGTCGGCGTCGACGAAAAGCGCGTCGCGGCCGGCGAGTTTCCCCTGCGGATGCCGCAACTCATTTCCAACATGCTGTTGCTGAAGGGACTGCCGGTGCGGTTCGTCATGCCTCGCGAGGGCGCGCCCTACGTGCGCTTCGACCTCGCCGTGCTGAAGAACGCGCCGCACCCCAACGCCGCGCGACTGTTCATCAATCATTACCTGAGCGAACAGGCGCAGGTCATGTACGCCAACGGCGCGTTGATCCCGGTGATCGAGGGCGCCGCGGCGAAGGCGAGCGCCGAAACGCGCGCTTTCGCAAGCGTGAAACTGATGGGCACGACGAAGCCGGAGACGCAGGAAGCCATGTACGCTCTTGCGAAGGACATTTACAAATAATCCCGGGACACGGGTTCGGAGCACGATTGAATGACCGCGATTTCGCTTGAAAACGTCAGCCGCCATTTCGGCACGGTCGCCGCGGTGGACGGCGTCAACCTCGAGGTGGAGACCGGCGAGTTTCTCACGCTGCTGGGCCCGTCCGGATGCGGCAAAACGACAACGTTGCGCATGGTCGCCGGGCTCGAGCAGAACACGGGCGGCCGCATCTCCATCGGCGATGAAATCGTCAGCGACGCGGCGGAGCGGTTCTTCATGCCGCCCGAGCGTCGCCGGCTCGGCATGGTGTTTCAATCCTACGCGATCTGGCCGCACATGACGGTCTTCGACAACGTCGCCTATCCCCTGCGCATCCGTCGCCGCCCGGCGGCGGAAATGAAGGAGCGCGTCCTCAAGGCGCTGAAGCTCGTGGAGATGGAGCAATACGCGGAGCGGCCGGCGCCAGCGCTCTCCGGCGGCCAGCAACAACGCGTCGCCATCGCCCGCGCGCTCGTCTTCGAGCCGCAGGTGCTGCTGCTCGACGAGCCCTTGTCCAATCTCGACGCGCGTCTCCGCACGCAGACGGGCGACGAATTCCGCGCCCTGCAAAAGCGTCTCGGCATCACCTCGCTTTACGTCACGCACGACCAGGGCGAGGCCATGGCGCTCTCCGATCGGGTCGTCGTGATGCACAGCGGCAAGATGTTGCAAATCGGCCCGCCGGAGGAAATCTACCGTCGCCCGAAGAGCCGGATCGTCGCGGAATTTTTCGGCGCGCCGAACGTTCTGGAAGCCACCGTCGTCGGCGCGGCGCGCGGCGAAAACGGGCTTTTGACGCTCGATATCGAGGGCCCCGGCTGGAAGGGCTCCGCGCGCGGCGACGGCAATTACGCCGCGGGCGACAGGATCGGCGTCATGCTGCGTCCGGAAAACATGCACCTGATGACGGACGGCGGCGCCAGCATGACCTGGCGCGGGGAAGTGACGCAATCGATCTTCCGGGGCGCGACCCGCTCCGTGTCCGTGAAGACGAGCGCGGGCGTTCTCGATCTCGACACGAGTTCGTTCAGCCCGCCGCTCGTGGGCGAAACCGTGACGGTCGCCGCCGACCAGATGGCGGCCTGGGCGATTCCCCTGTGACGAAAAGCCCGCCGGGCCGCGATGGATCGGCGTTGATGGCGAGGCTACAATCGCGACGCGAATTCAGAGGACCGGAAACAGGATGAAACTCCCCTATCCCGGCGCCATCGATTGCGATCTGCATCTGCCCTTGCCGACGACGCGCGCGCTGCTGCCCTATCTTGGCGAGTTCTGGCGCGAGCAGTTGACGACGCGCTACATCGACCGCACGAATTTCCAGATGATGAGCTATCCCGCGAAATCCCCCGTCGCCATGCGCGCGGACTGGAACGTCGCGAGGGAGGGAGAGACGCCGCTCGATGCGTTGCGCCGGCGGGCGCTCGATCCGTTCGGAACGCGGATCGCCGTCGCTTCGCTGCTGCACGGCGCCATCGCGCTGTTCAACGAGGACATGAGCGCGGCGATCGTCTCCGCCGTCAACGACCACGTGGCCAGGGAATGGCTCGATCCCGAGCCCCGCCTGCGCGGCTCCATTCTCGTCACCGGGCAAAACGCGGACCACGCCGTCGCCGAGATCGAACGCCTCGCCCCCGACAAGCGCTTCGTGCAGGTGCTGCTGCCGGTCATGAGCGACTTCCTGCCCGGCAAGCGGCAGATGTGGCCAATCTACCGCGCGGCGGAAAGGCATGGCCTCGCCATCGGCCTGCACGCGGGCTCGACCTATCGATTCGCGCCAACCGGGTCCGGCTGGCCATCGTTCCAGGTCGAGGATTACGTCGCCCAGAGCGCGGCGTTCGAAAACGCCATCGTCAGCTTTCTCGCCGAAGGCGTGTTCAATGAATTTCCGCGGCTCAACCTCGTCTGTCTGGAGAGCGGTTTCACCTTCGTGCCGACATTGCTGTGGCGGCTCAACAAGGAGTGGCGCGGCGTGCGCGCGGAAGTCCCCTGGCTCGACCGTCCGCCGGCGGAGGTGGTGCGCGAGCGCGTCCGCTTCACCCTGCACCCCGTCGACGCGCCGGACGACCCCGCCATTCTGCGCAAGGTGATCGCGCACATGGGGTGCGACGACTTCCTTCTGTTCTCGACGGATTATCCGCACGCGCATTTCGAGGGGGAGAACGCGCTGCCGGACGGCTTGCCCGACGGCCTCATCCGCAAGATACTCATCGACAATCCGCTTTCGGCCTACCCGCGCCTCGCCGCGGAAACGGCCGCTCTGGAGAAGGCCACATGAACGCGCCTCTGAAAGAGACAAAAGCCGCGCAACGGTTGATGATCGCCGACTGCGACATCCATCCCGTCCAGCGCGCGCCATCCGACCTCTATCCCTGGCTGTCGAAGCGCTGGATCGAGCATTACGAAACCTTCGGCCCGCACATTCGCTGCGGCCTCACGGGCACGCAGGTCTATCCGCGGATGACCTGTGCCGGCCAGCGGGCCGACGCCTATCCCGCCAGCGGCGGACCGCCCGGTTGCGATCTCGATCTGATGCGGCGCCAGCATCTCGATCCCGTCGGCGTCGAATGGGGCATGCTCGTCGCGCTCAGCAAGGGCGGCATGGAGGAGCGCAACCAGGATTTCGCCGCGGCTCTCTCGCACGCGGTCAACCATTGGCAGATCGAGGAATGGGTCCGCAAGGAACCGCGCCTCCTCGCCGGCATTGTCGTGCCGCAGGAGGATCCCGACTACGCGGCGCGCGAGATCGAGGAGCGCGCGTCGGAGAAGGCGTTTCGCCAGATTATCATTTCGCCGCGCTCGGCGGAGCCGCTCGGTCGGCGACGCTACTGGCCCCTCTACGCGAAGGCGCAGGAAGTGGGTCTTCCCATCGGCCTGCATCCCGCGGCCTTCAGCGGCGGCTATCCCTCGACCGGCGGCGGCTGGCCGACCTATTACATGCAGGAGCACTACGGTTTCGCGACGGGGGTCGCCGGAAACATCGCGAGCCTCGTCTTCGAGGGCGTGTTCGAACGGTTTCCGAAGCTGCGGATCGCGTTGATCGAATCCGGCTTCACCTGGATTCCCGCGATGTGCTGGCGCATGGACAAGCAGTGGGAGCGCATGCGCGCGGAAGTGCCGCACGTCCGGCGCCCGCCGTCCGAATATATTCGCGAACATTTCTGGTTCGCGACGCAGCCCATGGAAGAGCCCGACAATCCCGCCCATCTCGTCGACGTGATCGACTGGATCGGCTGGGACCGCATGCTGTTCTCGACGGACTATCCGCACTGGGATTACGACGATCCCCGCTATTGCATCCGCTTTTCCATGACCGACAAACAGCGCGACATGCTGTTTCGCGACAACGCCAGGAAACTCTACGGGCTGACATGACAAAACACGTTGTTGGAACCATCGACGAAGTCGCGCCGGGCAAGAGCAAGCTCGTCGAGGTCAGGGGCCGCGAAATCGGCGTGTTCAACGTCAATGGCAATTTCTACGCCCTCGCCAATCGTTGCCCCCATGGCGGCGGCTCGCTCTGCAAGGGCGTCGTCACCGGCCTCGCGCTTTCCGACAGGCCGGGCGAATACAAGCTCGTGCGCAAGGGCGAATTCCTGCGTTGCCCGTGGCACGGCTGGGAGTTCGAAATCAAAACGGGGCAGTCCTATTGCGATCCGAAATCGACGCGCGTCCGCCAGTTCAACGTCTCCGTCGAGGCCGGCGAGGATCTCGTGAAGGGGCCCTATGTCGCCGAGAGCTTTCAGGTCTCGGTCGAGCAGAACTACATCGTCGTGGATCTGTGACCGCCGCCTATTTGTAGATTTCCCTGGCCAGCGCCAGATATGGCTCGATGCGCGTGAAGTCCTCGTCGACCAGTGGCTTCACGCCCGCGAGCGGTCGCATGTCGGGCGCGACCGGCGTCTTGAGGTCGCCGATCACGACGCCGTGGCCGGTGTTGGCGTAAACGCCCTGCGCCTCGTCCGACAGGTAGAAATCCGCCAGCAGCCGCGCGGCGGCCGGATGCGGCGGATTGCGCAGGATCGAAACGCAATACGAGCCGTAGGTCACGCCTTCCCGCGGCACGACGTATTTCACCGGAAGGCCCTTGAGCGGCGCCGCCTGTGAAAAAATCAGCGGCGCGTAAATCGCGAATTCACCGCGCGTGACGCGCCGCACGGCCTCCCCGTAATCGCGCGAGAAACCGGGCTCCTGACGCGCCATTTTTTCATGGAACTCGCGGCCGAACCTGTCGGTCGTCATGTGGAACATCACGCGCCCGCCGCCGGTCGCGCGCGGATCGTCGAAGAGCACTTTGCCCTTCCATTTGGGATCGAGCAGATCGAGCCAGCCGCCCGGTTCGTCGCCATCCCTGACCATCGCCGTGTTGACGAGCAATCCGTAGTTGATGGTGAAGATGGGAACCTGACGCGCGTCGGCCCGCGCCGCGTATTCCGGCTTCAGCCGCGCCGCGCCAGGCAGGCCGCCATGCGGCTCGACGATCTTGTCGGCTTCCGACATGGTCATGGTCGTCGACGAGGCGTTGTGCTGCACGTCGCCCAGAAAGCGCCCGGTCAGGGCCTCGACGCGCATCCGTTCGCGCAATTCCGGGCCGCGCGCCATGAAGGTCTCGACCCTGATCCCGTATTTTTGCTCGAAAGCCTTGTTGATGGGCTCGTGCGTCAGTGGCGACACATAGGCGGAATAGACGATGACGCGCCCCTCGCGCTTCGCGGCGGCGACCAGCGCCTCCCGATCCCCGGTTTGCGCGTTGGAAGGACGGGCAGTGATCAGCGCGGGCGCGGTCAGGACGAAGCCGCGCGAGAACGCGCGGCGCGTGAACACGTGTTGCTTCATCGCCGGTTCTCCCTCCGCCTTCGCTCGCCTATTTGTAGATTTCCTTCGCCAGCGCGAGAAACGCGTCGTAGCGAGAGCCGTCTTCCTCGACGAGAGGCTTCACCGCGGCGAATGGCGCCATCTCCGGCGAAATATTCGCCTTCAAATTCGCGACGACGACGCCGTGTCCGGTCTCCGCGTAGATCGCCTGAACCTCGTCGGACAGGTAGAAATCGGAGAGCAGCCGCGCGGCGTTGGGATGCGGCGCGTTCTTCAACAGGGACGTGGAATAGGAGCCGTAGGTCACGCCATCCTCGGGAATGACCGCGCGCACGGGCAGGCCCTTCAGCGGCCCCGCCTGCGAGAAGATCAGCGGAATGTAGATCGTGTATTCGCCGCGCGCGACGCGCCGCACCGCCTCGCCGTAGTCGCGCGAAAACGTCGGATTTTGCCTGGCCAGGTCCTCGTGAAAGCCGCGACCGTATTTATCCGTGGTCATGTGGAACATGACGCGCCCGCCGCCGGGCGTGCGCGGATCGTCGAACAGAATCCTGCCCTTCCATTTCGGATCGAGCAAATCGCGCCAGCGTTTCGGCTCCTCGCCCGCCCCGACGATGTTCGTGTTGACGAGGAAGCCGTAATTGATCGTGAAAACGGGAACCTGAACGTCGGTCACGCGCGACGCGAATTCCGGCTTCAACCGCGCGGCGCCCGGCAACGCGCCAAGCGACGCGACGGGATTTTCCGCCGCGACCTGCTGCAACGTCAGCAGGGTGGCGTTGTGGAGAACGTCGCCGAGGAATCGATTGCTGCTCTGCTCCACGCGGATCCGTTCGCGCAACTCGTTGCCGCGCGCCGTGAAAACCTCGACCTTGATTCCATGTTTTTTCTCGAAGGCCTTGCCAATGGGATCGTGGGTCTGCGGCGAGAGATAGCCGGAATAGACCACGACCTTGCCCTCGCGTCTGGCCGCGGCGATCAATTCCTCCTGGCCTTGCCCGGATTGCGCGCGCGCGTCCACGCCCGGTGAAAGCATGGCCCCGCTCGCGAGCGCCCCGACGCCAAATTCCCGCCTGTTCATCGCCGGTCCCTCATGCAATTCTCGCCCGCGCCTCGCGAATGGCGCGCCAGACGCGCATGGGCGTGGCGGGCATTTCAACGTGCGTGACGCCGTCTTCGCGCAAGGCGTCGCAAATAGCGCCGATGACGACGGCGAGCGCCGGCGTCGTGCCGCCTTCGCCGCCGGCGCGCACGCCAAGCGGATTGTTGGGCGAGGCGATTTCGCTGATGTCGGTCTTGAAAAACGGCAGCATGGCCGCGCGCGGCATGGCGTAATCCATGAACGAGCCGGTCAGAACCTGCCCGGTCGCCGGATCGCACACGCATTGCTCGCATAACGCCTGACCGATTCCCTGCGTCGCGCCGCCGTGCGTCTGACCGTGCAGGATCATCGGATTGACCGCGCGGCCCACGTCGTCGACCGCGGCGTAATGCGTCAATTGAACTTCGCCGGTTTGCGGATCGACCTCGACCTCGCAAGCCGCCGCGCCATAGGGAAAGCCCGCGTGTTCGACGGTCACGTCGCCCGCCGCCGCGAGAGGGCCGCGCGAGCCGGCGGGCAGGCGCGCGTCCTCTTTCATCGCGCGCGCGATGTCGAAGAGATGCAGGCTCCTGTCGGTGCCAGCCACCCCGAAGCGGCC
Source organism: uncultured Hyphomicrobiales bacterium (assembly GCA_903884435.1). Lineage (GTDB taxonomy): Bacteria > Pseudomonadota > Alphaproteobacteria > Rhizobiales > Beijerinckiaceae > Terripilifer. The sequence goes on from CAISEY010000302.1 coordinate 54,251, forward strand.
ATCGGCGAAGACGAGATCGTCGGAGCGCGCTTCCAGCAATTCGCTCGCGACGCGCCGCGCCTTGTCGATCAGCTGCGTCGAGGCCTCGCCGATCACGATCCCCGCGAGTCGCATCGAGCGCCCCGATTGCGTCCCGCCGCCGACAGCGACCAGATCCGTGTCTCCCTGCACGAGGCGCACGCATTCCATCGGCAGGCCAAGCCATTCGCAAATGAGTTGCGCGAAGGAGGTCTCGTGTCCCTGGCCGCTCGACAAAGTTCCAATCACGACGTCGATCTTGCCCTCCGGATGCACCGTCAGTTCCGTCCTCTCGCGCGGCGAGCCGGTCGTCACCTCGATATAGGCGCCCGCCGCGTGGCCGCGGCGCAGGCCGCGCGAAGCCGAATCCACGCGACGCCCCTCGAAGCCGCGCCAGTCCGAAAGGTCGAGAACGCGCTCCAGCGCCGCGCCATAATCGCCGTTGTCGAATGTGATACCGAAGGGATTTCGATAGGGCATTTCGTCCGGCTTCGGCAGGTTCTTCCGCCGCAACGAGAGCGGATCGACGCCAAGCTTCGCCGCCGCGAGTTCAATCAGACGCTCGATGACGAACATGGCCTCGGGACGCCCGGCGCTGCGGTAGGACGTCGTCGGCGCGGTGTTGGTCGCGACGGCGCGGGCGCGAACGCGCGCGGCGGGAATGCGATAATTGCCGGTCAGCAAGGCCGCGGTCTTGCGCACGGAGACGAGCGAAACCGCGAAGGCGCCGACATCGCCGACGATGGAGGCGCGAAAGCCGAGAAAGCGGCCGTCGGCGTCCAGCGCGAGTTCGGCTCGCGCCGTGAGATCGCGGCCCTGATAGTCGCTGGCGAAACATTCGCCGCGATCCGAAGTCCATTTGACCGGGCGTCCGACGCGGCGCGAGGCCCAGCACACGAGGCCGGATTCCGGCGTGAAGTTGTTGCGCGTGCCGAAACTGCCGCCAACCTCGCGATTGACGACGCGCACCCTGTCGGGCGCGACGCCAAGAACGCCGGCGAGCGAATCTTTTTGCCGGTGCACGCCGCCGCTGCCGGAATAAAGCGTGTATCGATCCGCGCCCGCGTCGTAATGGCCGAGCGCGGCGCGCGGCTCCATGGGAACGCCGGTGACGCGCTGGCACAGGGTCTCGAACTTCACCACGTGCGTCGCGCGCGCGAAGGCGGCGGCGGTCGAAGCTTCGTCGCCGAGCGTGGCGTCGATCAGAACATTGGACGCGCGGTCTTCCCACAGGAGCGCCGCGCCGGACTCGAGGGCCGCCGCGACGCCGACGATGGCTGGCAGCGGTTCGTAGTCGATTTCGACAAGCTCGGCGGCGTCCTTCGCCTGATCGACGGTCTCCGCGACGACGATGGCGATCGCCTCGCCGACGAAGCGGGCCTTGTCCATGGGGAGCAAGGGTTGCGGCGTGATTTTGAAGGGGGCGCCGTCGCTGTTGGCGAACCGCGGCTCGCGCGGATCGTCGGACATGGGTCGCGCGGGGATCGGCCCGAGCCCGTCCGACAGGGCGTCCGCGCCTGTCAGCACGGCGAGGACGCCAGGCGCGGCGCGCGCCTTCGACGCGTCGATTCGCGCGAGGCGCGCGTGGGCGTGCGGCGAACGCACGACGCAGGCCTGAACCTGTCCCTCCATCCTCCAGTCGTCGCTGTAACAGCCTCCGCCCGTCAGCAACCGGAAATCCTCGACGCGCCGGACGGGCTGTCCGATGCCGCTTGTGTCGCGCGCGGCGCTCGCGTGAGAGTTTGTTTCGTTCATGCCGGGAAGCTATCAGGTTTGCGCGGCGAGGCAATCGATCGCGCCTGGCGAAAGGCGCGGGAACCATGCTATTCCTCGACCAAGCCGCGAGGAAATCCACGTGACCGTCAAACTTGAAGCGCGCAAGATCAGACTTGAATTTCATCAACCGCGCTCGGGCGCGCGCCTGCTCGCGCTCGACGATATTTCGCTGACGATCTCCGATGGCGAGTTCGTGTCCATCGTCGGGCCTTCCGGCTGCGGCAAGACAACGTTTCTCAACATCGTCGATGGACTGCTGGCGCCCGCCAGCGGCGAAATCCTGGTCGATGGCGTGCTCGTGACGAAACCGGGACCGGACCGCGCCGTCGTGTTCCAGGACGCCTCGCTGTTGCCGTGGCGCACGGTGCTGGGCAACGTGACCTACGGACTCGAATGCCAGCGCCGTCCTCTCCGCGAGGCGCGCGAACGGGCGCTGTATTTCATCGCCATGGTTGGCCTGACCGGCTTCGAGCAGAGTTATCCGCACGAACTCTCGGGCGGAATGCAACAGCGGGTCAATCTCGCGCGCGCGCTGGTGATGGACCCGCAAATCCTCCTGATGGACGAGCCCTTCGCGGCGCTCGACGCGCAAACCCGCGAGGCGATGCAGGAAGAACTCGTCGAGATTTCACTGAAGGCCGGCAAGACCGTGCTCTTCATCACCCACCAGATCGACGAGGCGATCTATCTGTCGGATCGCGTCATCGTTTTTTCCGCGCGGCCCGGGCGGGTGCGCGAGGAGGTGAAAGTCGACATCGACCGCCCGCGCAAGCTCCGCCTCAAGCGCGATCCGAAATTTCACGCGCTCGAGGACATCGTCTGGGAACTCGTTCACGACAAGGCCGGCGCGGCCTGATCAACTGGCCGCGCGCAACACCACGAGCCCGTCGAGAGCCGCGGCGCCGCGTCCAGCGGGCAGGGCAACGAAGGGATTGACGTCGATGCTCTCGAGCCGGTCGCCCAGCCGCGCGGCGAGTTGCGACAACGCAACCAGCGCGGCGATGACGGCCTCCCGGTCGAGCGGCGCGCCGCCGCGATAGCCCGCGAGCAGCTTGCCAGCCATCGTGGCGTCGATCATGGCGCGCGCCTGGTCCGGGCTCAGCGGCGCCGGGCCGAACTGCACGTCCTTCACGAGTTCCAGCAAGACGCCGCCCGTGCCGAACATGGTGACGAGTCCCACCTCGGGGTCGCGATGCACGCCAAGCACCAGTTCCTGGCCGCCCTTGATTTCCCGGGCGACAATCACTCCGCCAAAACGGGCGGCGGGCTTCGCCCTGGCGAGATTGTCGCGGATGGCGTCGAAGGCGGCGCGCACGGCTTCGTCGCCCGTTATGCCGAGCATCACGCCGCCGACATCGGACTTGTGCTGAACATCGTCGGAGAAGAGTTTCAGCACCACGGGATAGCCAATGGCGCGCGCGGCATTCACGGCGGCTTCAACATCGGCGGCGACTTCCTCCTTCGGCGAGGCGACGCCGTTGAGCGCCAGCAATGTCTTCGATTGCGCCTCGTTCAGAACCGCGCGCCCGCCCGACGCAGCGGCGGCGGAGTCGAGGCATTGCAATTCGGCTGCGGACAATGGCTTCAGGTCCGGGACCGCCGCCGCCGGCCGGCCGATTTGCGCGCCGTAACGGCCAACGTGCGCGAGACAGTTCAGCGCCCGGTCCACCTCGTGCTGCACGGCGAGGTGCGGAAATCCCTCCCGGAATTCACGCGTGAAATCGGTGTACATGTAGGACGCCATGGAAACCACGGCGACGGGCTTGCGGTTGCCCTCGTGGACCATCTTGTCGACGGTGCGCAGATTCGCAGCCTTGGCGTTCTGCCCTTCCTTGAGCGGCAGTTCCTCCTGCACGCAGAGAACGTCGATGTTGGGATCGTCGAGAACGATGTCGATGCATTTGAAATAGGCCTCCGCGCTGGACAGCGCGGCGAAGCCCGCGTCGAGCGGATTGCCGAGCGACGTGCCGACGCCGAGCAGGTCGTTGAGTTTCGAGATGGTCGCGGGCTCGAGCTTCGGAAAGCTCACGTCGTGCCGCTCGGCGGCCTCGAGGAACAGCCCCTTGAGCCCGCCGGAAAAGGTGATCGCGCCGACGCGCGAACCCGCCGGAACCCTGGCGTGCGTGAGATATTCCGCGACCTCGACCATTTCGTCGATCGTGTCGACGCGAACGAGGCCCAGCGGACGCGTCACCGCGTCGAAGGAGGAGAGCGAACCCGCGAGCGAACCCGTGTGCGCCAGCGCCGCGGCGCGGCTGGCTTCCGAGCCGCCGATTTTCATGGCGACGACGGGCTTTTTCGCGCGCCGCGCCACGTCGAGGGCGGCGAGGAAATCGCCAGGATCCTTGATGGCCTCGATGAAACAGCAGATCACCTTCACAGAGTCGTCGGTCACCATGTAGCGAATGTAATCGGCGGTCGTGAGGCCGACTTCGTTGCCGGTGGAGAGCGCGTAGGAGGGAATGATTCCGCGGCTGCGCAACGCGCGGAAGATCGCCATGACGATGCCGCCGCTCTGGCCGAACAGGCCGACGCTGCCGGTCGGAAGATCGACGATGCGGTCGTCGGGGATCGTCGAGAAACCGAAGGGGGCCGCGAGATTGCCCATGCAATTGGGGCCGGAAACGGCAAGGCCGCTCTCGCGCACGGCGGCGGCGAGGGCCGCGCCCAGTTCGCGTCCGGCGGCGTCGCCGCCTTCGCCAAAGCCGCTCGAAAAAACCGTGGCGCTGCGCGCGCCGGCGCGGCCCGCCTCGCGGATCGCCTCGATCGCCGCCGCGCCCGGCACGAGCACGGCGACGTGATCCGGCTTTCGCGGCAAGTCCGCGAGCGAGGGATAACATTTTCTGTCCCACACCGTTTCGCTGCGTGGATTCACCGGCAGGATCTCTCCTGGATAATTGTACCGGCTCAGGGCGCGAAACACGTTGCGCGCCCAGCTTCCAGGCCGGTCGCTGGCGCCGACGATGGCGACGTTTCTCGGCGACAGCAGCGCGCGCACCTTCTCGACGTTCTTGAGATCTGCCTGTGACATATGTCTGTCGTTCCTGGTTCGGGGTTCCGCCTCAGCGGAACATGTCGATGTAGATTTTCGCCCAGCGCTCGTAGTCTTTCGCGGTGTCGTCGGGCGTGAAGAAATTCGCCTTGAAGCCGCCGCTCTCCGGGGCGAGTTCGGGCATCCCCGGCGACATGCCGGCGCGCGTCGGAAAATAATCGGCCTTCTTGAACAGTTCCTGTCCCTCCGCCGACAGCATGAACTCGACGAAGAGTTGCGCCGCGTTGGGATTTTTCGACCCGCTCGTGAGCGTGACGAGCGTCATCTGCACCATCGCGGGCTCCATCTTCACCCATTGCGAGGGCGCGCCCTTCCTGGCGCTGAGCGCGGCGTGATGATTGAAGATTTGCAGCGCGAGCGGATATTCTCCGGCGATCAACTGATCGACCACGGCGCGGGCGCTGCCGCCGAACGACTTGATGCGCTGTTGCGAGAGCCTGCGAAGATAATCCATTCCCTTCTCGTCGCCCATCGCGCGCAGAACGTTGCCGATGAAGCCTGGCGCGCCCGAGAGATCGTTGGGCTTCCAGACCATCTTGTCCTTCCATTTGGGATCGAGCAGGTCCTCGAAGACGCGCGGTCGGTCTTTTTCGGGCACGAGGTCCGTGTTCACCGCTGGCGTCATCACGTAATAATTCGTGGAGACCCAATAGTTGTTCCTGTCGCGGAATTGCCGGGGTATCTCGTCCGCGTTGCCAGGCGTGAACCGGCGGACGGCGCCCGCGTCGATCAACGATTGCAATCCGCTCGTCAGCCCGAACACGTCGGCCTGCATGCGCCCGGCCTTGTGTTCGTTGATCAGCTTGACGGACGTGTCCTGACTGTCGGCGCGGGAATATTCAACCTTGACGCCATATTTCGCCTCGAAGGCGCCGACGAGGGGACGCACGATCTGATCGATGATGAGATCCGTGTAATAGAGGAGCTTGCCTTCCGCCTTCGCCTTCGCGATCAGTTCGGCAGATGGCTCGGCCGCGCGCGCCGCCGCTCCCGCCAGCACGAAGGCTCCCGCCACGACAAGCCGCGCCACGCGTCCGCGCATTCGCTCCTCCCACCATACGACCATTCCAGCAAATCGTGCCACAGGAGCCGCCCGCGCGCAATGAAACTTGCGCCGCGCGCGGCCTGTGGCACAATGGCGCGACACTTGGGGAGTGGCGACTTGGAGAGTGGCGACATGCGCGGACCTCACGACGTTGGCGGCCTGCCGGAAGGACCAGTCGACACGGAAGATCACGTTCTCACGTTTTGGGAAAAGCAGGTCGATGGTTTACGCGCGGCGGTTGGCGCGAAGGGCCTGATGACCAGTCACGAAAGCCGGCGCGCGGTTGAATCGCTCGGCGACGACGCGCACCGGAACATGAAATATTACGAGCGCTGGACCGCCGCGCTCTGTCGCAACATGATCGACAAGGGAGTCCTCACGCAGGACGAGGTCGACGCGAAGGTCGCTCTCGTTCGCCGCCGGCTCGCGGAAACCGGCGAACTCGAACTCGCGACCGCCGGGGGAGAGCCGCGCGGATGACGAAATTCTCGCCAGGCGAACCCGTCGCCGTTCGGGACGACTATCCGCCCGGACACATCCGCACGCCCGTCTATCTGCGCGGCAAGCATGGCGTCGTGCTGCGCTGCTTCGGCGAATTCGCCAACGCGGAGGTCGAGGCCTATGGACGCAAGGGGCCCAAACGCCACGTCTACAAGGTGCGCTTTGTCGCGCGCGATTTATGGAACGATTACAAGGGCGCGCCGAACGACGCCGTCGAGGCCGACCTTTACGAACACTGGCTGGAGAAGCTGCCATGAGCGCGCGTCCACACGACCATCATGACCACGATCACGACGATCATGAACACGCGCACGCGCCGCCGCAGCCCGACGACAAGGTGCATTCCTACTACCAGATCCTCGGCATCGCGCTGAAGGAACTGCTGATCGAGAAAGGCGTCGTCACCGCCGCCGACGTGCGCCGCAACATCGAGGCGCGCGATTCCATCACGCCCGCCAACGGCGCGAAAGTGGTGGCGCGCGCCTGGATCGATCCGGATTACCGCGCTCGCCTGTTCGCCGACGGCAACGCCGCCGCGGCGGAACTCGGCTTCTCCATCGCCAACACGAAGCTCGTGGCGGTGGCGAACACGCGCGACCAACACAACGTCGTCGTCTGCACCCTGTGCTCCTGCTATCCGCGCGATCTGCTAGGCCTGCCGCCAGCCTGGTACAAAAGCCGCGCCTACCGGGCCCGCGTCGTGCGCGAGCCGCGCGCGGTGCTCGCGGAATTCGGCACGACGCTTCCCGACGACGTGGCGGTGCGCGTCCACGATTCCACCGCCGACATGCGCTTTCTCGTCGTGCCGCGCCGGCCGGAGGGAACGGAAGGCATGAGCGAGGAAGCGCTGGCCTCCCTCGTCACGCGCGATTCCATGATTGGCGTCGCCATCGTCGAACCTCCGGAACTTTGAGATCGCCATGAAAGCCTCGGACATCCGCCTCGACAAGCGCGTCGCCATCGTCACCGGCGCGGGCAATGGCATGGGAAAGTGCATGGCGCAGGCGCTGGTGCGCGCCGGCTGCGACGTTGTCTTCGCCGATCTCGACGTGGCGGCCGCGGGCGCCGCGGTGGCGGAAGCCGCGTTCAAGCCTGGATGCGGCAAGGCGCTCGCGGTGCCGTGCGACATCACGAACCGCGAGGATTGCGAACGCACGGTCGGCGAAACCGCCCGGCTTTTCGGCGCTCCGCACATCCTCGTCAACAACGCCGGCAAGGGGCCGCTGCATGTCGAGAACGCCGCGGCGACGAAATCGCTGAAGTTCTGGGAAGCCGATCCGGACGCCTGGGCGAAGGTGATCGAAACCAACGTCACCGGCACGTTCTTCATGTCGCGCGCGGCGGCGCCGAAAATGATCGCGGGCGGATGGGGCCGGATCGTCAACGTCACGACCTCGCTTTCGACGATCCAGCGCCGCGAGAACTCGCCCTATGGCGTCAGCAAGGCGGCGATCGAGACGGAAACGCTGATCTGGGCCAAGGACCTCGAAGGCACGGGCGTCACCTGCAATTCGCTGATCCCCGGCGGCGCGGTGAACACGCACTTCGTGTCGCTCGCCGCGCGACAGGAAGCCGAACGCGGCGGCCGGCCTTTGCTCGAATCCGAAGTGATGATCTCGCCGATCCTGTGGCTCGCCTCGACGCTCTCCGACGCGATCACCGGCAAGCGCTATGTCGGCAAGTTCTGGAAACCGGACATGGACATCGAGGACGGCGTCGCCGCCGCGCTCGAGGCGCCGGTGCTGTTGCGGCCGGACCGGGCGTGATTCGTTCGCGCCCGGAGGGTCAGCGCTTTTCCAGCTTCTCCCGCACGATTTTCGTCCCCGCGACCATCGCGCAAATCTTCCGGTAAGCCACGTCCCGCGGCAGATATTTCAGGCCGCAATCCGGCGCGACGACAATGCGCTCCGCCGCGACATGTGGCAAAGCCCGTTCGATGCGCGCGGCGACGACCCCGGGCGTTTCGATCTCGTTGCTTCCAAGATCGATCACGCCAAGCACGATCATTTTCGACGGCATCTGTTTCAGCACGGAAAGATCGAGGTTGGGCTGCGCCGTCTCGATGGACACCTGTTGAACGCGCGAGGGTTCGAGTTCTGTCAGGAACGCGTAGCCCGGCGGCTTGTTCTTCACCAGCGCCGCGTAACCGAAACACAGGTGAATGATCGTCGGCACGTTGACGCCCTCGAGCGCGCGATCGAGCGCCGCGACGCCAAAGGCGCGGGCCTGATCGGCGCGCGCCTGCATGTAGGGCTCGTCGATCTGCACGTAGTCGGCGCCGGCGGCGACGAGGTCCCTGATCTCGTCGTTGACGCAGGCGGCGTAGGCCATCGCCATTTTCGCGTCGTCGCCATAATGAAAATCCTTCGCCTGCATGGCCATCGTGAAGGGGCCCGGCACGGTGATCTTGATCTTTCTCGTCGTGTTGGCGCGCAGAAACTTCACGTCCTCGACCTCGACGGGATGCTTGCGCCGCAGCGGGCCGATGACGCGCGGCACGAGGTCCGGCTTGCCGCTGCGGCTCGGCACGACGGCGGGGTTGCCGATGTCGAGCCCCTCGAGCGCGGTGGCGAAGCGGTTGGAGTAGGACTCGCGCCGCATTTCGCCATCGGTCACGATGTCGATCCCGGCGCTCTCCTGCGCGCGAATGGCGAGCAGGGTCGCGTCGTTTTGCGCTTCCTCCAGGAACTCCGGCGCGACACGCCAGAGTTCCTTCGCGCGCACCCGCGGCGGCGGACGCGTCGACAGCGTCGGCCGGTCGATCAGCCAGTCGGGTTGCGGATACGAACCGACGATGGTGGTGGGAAGCAGCATGTCCATCTCCAGACGCGGCTCACGCCGCCGATTTTTTCGAGGCCTCGTCGATGATCCGCCACAGCCGTTCCGGCGTCGCGGGCATGTCGATGTGCGTCACGCCGAGATGCGAAAGCGCGTCGACGAGCGCGTTGGCCATCGCCGGCAGCGCGCCAACGCATCCAGCCTCGCCCGCGCCCTTGGTTCCCAGCAGGTTCGTCTCGGTGGGCACCGGACAGGATTTGATGCTGACGTGCGGGAACAGTTCCGCGTGCGGCATCGGGTAATCCATGAACGAGCCCGTGAGAATTTGCCCGGAGGACGGATCGAAGCGGATTTCCTCCATCAGCATCTGGCCGATGCCCTGGGCGATGCCGCCGATGATCTGGCCCTTCAGCAACATCGGATTGAGCACGGTGCCCACGTCGTCGGTGACGACGTAGTTCTCGAGACTCACGACGCCGGTTTCCGGATCGATCTCGCATTCGATGACGTGACAGCCGTTGGGATAGTTCTGCCGCACCGTGTGATAGGCCGCGTTGGCGTTGAGACCAAGCTCCATGCCCTTCGGCAGGTTCTTCGGGCTCGTCGCGGCTTTCGCCACTTCCTTCATGGTCAGCGTGCGGTTGGTCTCGCGGCTGGAGAACACGCCGTCCGCGAGTTCCACCTCGTTGACCTGCAGCATGTGCGCGGCGATCTTCCTGGCCTTCTCGGCGACCTTGTTGGTCGCGCTCAGCACCGCCGAACCGCCGATGGAGGCCGTGCGCGAACCGCCGGTGCCCTCGCCGAAAAACACCTGGTCCGTGTCGCCCTGGAGATAATGAATCTCGTCGGGGTGAATGCCGAGCTTGTCGGACACGATTTGCTTGAACACGGTCTCGTGGCCCTGCCCCTGCGTCACCGAGCCCGCGAGCACCGTGACCGAACCCGTGCGGTCGAAGCGCACTTCGGCGCCTTCGTAACCGGGGCCGGCCGCCTTTTCGATCGTGTAGGAAAGGCCGATGCCGCGCAACTTGCCGCGCTTGCGAGCCTCGGCGCGGCGGGCTTCGAAACCCTTGTAATCCGCCATGTCCAGCGCCTGGTCGAAGACCTTTTCGAACTCTCCGCAATCGTAGTTGAAGGAGAGCCCCGTCTGGAACGGCATGGCCGAGGGCGGGATCATGTTGATCCGGCGAATGTCCGCCGGGTCCATGCCAAGTTCGTCCGCGGCGAGATCGACGATGCGCTCGATGACGAAGGCGGCCTCGGGGCGGCCGTTGCCGCGGAAGGGCCTCATCGGATTGGTGTTGGTGTAATAGGCGGTGACGTCGACGTGGATCGCGGGCGTGAGATAGACGCCGGCGAGCGTGCCGATGTTGCTGTAGGCCCCGGAATCCGTGCCGGGCTGCGTGTAGGCGCCGCACTGATACAGCGTCTTGATCCGCAAGCCGAGGAACTTGCCGCTTCTGTCGAGCGCGAGTTCGGCGTCGGTCACGTTGTCGCGCGCGTGCGCGTCGGACACGAAGCTCTCGGCCCGGGTCGAGACCCATTTGACCGGACGACGCAGAAACTTCGACGCCATCAGCACGAGCCCCGGTTCGTTGAAGACGCCGGACTTCATGCCGAAGCTGCCGCCAATGTCGCCCGCGACGACGCGCAGTTTGCTCTCGGGAATGTTGAGGGTTTCGGCGAGTTCCTCGCGATAGTTCAGGGCGCGCTGAAGCGTCGTGAAGATCGTGTAGCGGTCCGCGGCGAAGTCATAGGAACCGATGGCGGCGCGCGTCTCCATCGTCGCGGCGGTGACGCGGCTGATCTTGAAGCGCTTCTTCACCACGATCGGCGCCGAAGCGAGGGCCTTGTCCGTCGCCTCCTTGTCGCCCTCGAGATGCACGAAGCAAATGTTGTCGGCGCAATCGTCCCAGACGAGCGGCGCGCCGGGCTTCGCGACCTCGACGAGTTCGGTGACGCAGGGCAACGGCTCGTAATCGACCTCGATGAGCTCCGCGGCGTCCTGCGCCTGAGCGGGGGTTTCCGCGACGACGAAGGCGACGGGATCGCCGATGTAACGGGCTCGATCCTTCACGAGGCCCGGGAAACGCGGGCGATACATGGGCGAACCATCGCGTTTTTTCTTGCCGGCGGCGCGCGGCAGATCGCCAAAGCCGGAGCGCTGCCAGTCCTCGCCGGTGAAAACGCCGACGACGCCGGGCATCTGTTGCGCGGCGCGCGTGTCGATGCTCCTGATTTTCGCGTGCGGGTGCGGCGAGCGCAACACGTGGCCGAAGGCCATGTTGGGAAGCGCCATGTCATCGACATAGTTGCCGCCGCCCCTCAGCAGGCGCGGATCCTCGAAACGAGAGATCGGCTGGCCAATTGCAAACTCACCCATGGTTCATCCCTTTCGAACGGTTATTTCTCTGGATTCATGTATCTGGCGACGCGTCGCACGACGCCGGGCGGCATCGCCCAGGCGGTCTTCATCAGGTTCTCGACCTCCTCGCCGCCGACGGCGTCGATTTCCATCTGCCGGCGCGTGGCTTCCGCGAGGAAAGCCGGGTCTCGCAAAGTCGCCATCAGCGCCCCGCGCAGGACTTCGATCCTGTCCCGCGGCACGCCGGGCGGCGCGATGAACGGACGCCCGGGCACGAGCGACATCGCCATGAGTTCGATCGTCTGGCGCGCCTCGCCCTCCGGCGTGAATTCGCCGATGAGCGGGACATCGGGCAATTCCGGGTGCTTTTTCAACGCGAATTGCACGAGAAGATTGAGCTTTTTTTGCTCGATCCATTCGGGCTTCGTGCTCTTCAGCGTCGACCAGAAAATCGTCGGGTGGCCCTCGACCTCGCCGCGCTCCATGGCGAGCAGACCCTCGTTGCCGCCGGGGTAGCCGGCGACAACCCTGATTTTGGCGCCCGCCAGATCGTTCATCGCCGCGGCGTGGAAGGCGCTGATCGAACCGGCCGCGACGGCCATCACGGTCTCGCGTTCTTGCAAGTCCCGGAAGGTCTTCGTCGGCGAGGCGTGCCATGTGAAGACCAGCGCGGTCTCGCTGTTGGCCGAGCCAAGATAGTTCAGTTTCAGCGCGTCGAATTGCGCGCCGGCCTTGCCAAAAAGAGGATCGAAGGGAACCGTGTTTTGAACCTGTCCAATCACCGTTCCATCCCGCGGCGCCACGTTGGCGAGATAATTCGCGGCGACGAATCCGCCCGCGCCGACCATGTTTTTCGGCACCACGCGAGGGTTGCCGGGAATGTGCCTTTCCATGTGCTGCGCGATCAATCGCGAATAGGCGTCATAGCCGCCGCCCACGCCGGAGGAAATCACGAGATCAATGGACTTGCCGCGCCAGAAGGCTTCCGGGGTCTGCGCGAGGGCGGGGTTGGCGAGGAGGAGCGCGGCGACAAGGGCGACGCCTCCCGTCTCCCGCGAAGCGGGAGAAGGCAGCCCCGCGTAACGGGGGCGGACGGGGGCGCCGGGTCGTTCACCAAACTGATCCGGGCGCCGCGCGTCCACGTTTCCCACCGATTCGAGCTTCACCCCCGACGCCCCCGTCCGGCCTTCGGCCGCCTTCTCCCGCCTTGCGGGAGAAGGTCAGCCGGCCGGCGATTGGTCTCACTTCGCCAATGCTTCCACGCAGCGGCGCGCGTAAACATTCACCAGATGCGCGCGATATTCGGCGCTGCAATGGATGTCGCCAAGCAACCCTTCCGCGGGAATTTTGATGTTCGCGACCGAAGCCGGGGCGAAGCTCTTCTCCAGCGCGGCTTCCATCTCCTTCACGCGGAAGGCGCAGGGGCCCGCGCCCGTCACGGCGACGCGCACCTTCGAGCCGTAACGCGCCACCATGACGCCGACGACCGCGTAGCCGGAAGCGGGATGGCGGAACTTGAGGTAATGCGCGGCGTCGGGAACCTTGAAGCGAACCGCGGTGATGATCTCGCCGGGATTGAGCGCCGTTTCGAACAGGCCCCTGAAGAAATCGTCGGCGGCGATCTTGCGCTCGTTCGTCTCGACAACCGCGTCGAGGCCAAGCACCGCCGCCGGGTAGTCGGCCGCCGGATCGGAATTGGCGATCGAGCCGCCCGCGGTGCCGCGATGCCGGACAGCGGGATCGCCAATGCCCCCGGCGAGAACCGCGAGCGCCGGGATCGCCTTCCGCGCGTCGTCGGAAGCCGCGACGACCGCGTGTTGCGTCATCGCCTTGACGACGACCTCCTTGCCCTCGACCGAAACGCCCCGGAGCGCGTCGATCTTCGCGAGATCGATCAGATCGCTCGGCTGCGCGAGACGGTTCTTCAGCGTCGGCAACAGGGTCATGCCGCCCGCGAGCAATTTCGGATCCTCGGAGGCCTTCAGTTTCGCGGCGGCGTCGGCGACGCTGGCGGCGCGGGAATAATTGAAATTGTGCATGGGTCGCTCCTCAGGCCTTCGCCGCGTTCATCTTCGCGCTGGCGTCCATGATCGCTTCCACGATGCCCTGGTAGCCGGTGCAACGGCAAATATTGCCCTCGAGCTGGTGGCGAACGGTCTTCTCGTCGGCGTCCGGCAGGCGGCGCGCGATGTCGACGCCCATCATCACCATGCCCGGCGTGCAAAAACCGCACTGCAGGCCGTGATGATCGCGGAAGGCCTGCTGCATGGGATGCAGCGTTCCGTCGGCGGCGGCGAGCCCCTCGATGGTCGTGATCGACTTGCCGTCCGCCTGCAGCGCCAGCATGGTGCAGGACTTCATGGCGACGCCATCCACGTGGACGACGCAACATCCGCATTGCGTCGTGTCGCAACCGACATGCGTGCCGGTCAGCCGCAGATGTTCGCGAATGAACTGGACGAGGAGCGTGCGCGCCTCCACCTTTCCCGAAACGGCCTTGCCGTTCACCGTCATTTGCACGTCGTATTCCACTCTGAAATCCTCCAGCTGAACGAGATGGGCCGCTCACGCGGCCTTGTTGGTTTTCGCGTCCTGTATGGCCCGCCAGACCCGTTCGGGAGTCAGGGGCATGTCGATGTGCCGCACGCCGAGCGGCGAAAGCGCGTCGACGACGGCGGATACGATGGCCGGCGGCGCGCCGCAGGAACCCGCTTCGCCCGCGCCCTTGACGCCGAGTTCGTTGGTCTTCGAGGGCACCTCGTTGAAACGCGCCTCGATGCGCGACATATGCGCCGCCCGGGGCATGCCGTAATCCATGTAGCTGCCGGAGAGCAACTGGCCCTCCCCGTCGTAAACGATCTGCTCGGTCAGCACCTGTCCGACGCCCTGCATCACCCCGCCATAGACCTGGCCATGCACGATGACGGGGTTGAGCACCACGCCGCAATCGTCGATCGCGACGTAGTTGAGAATTTCAATCACGCCGGTTTCCGGATCGACCTCGAGTTCCGCCACGTGCGCCCCGTTGGGGAAATTCTCGGTGTCGTTCTCGTAGACGACGGATTCGTCGAGGCCCGTCGCCATTCCGTCGGGCAACTTTTTGGGATCGCGCGCGGCCGCGGCGACCTCCACGAGCGTGACCGACGAAGTCGCGGCCCTGAAAACGCCAGCCTCGAACGCGACGCGCGAAACGTCGGTCTGCAACAGATGCGCCGCGATTTTTCGGGCCTTCGCGACGATCGCGTCGCAGGCCTGTTTGATGCCCATGCCGCCGACCATCGACGAGCGGGAGCCGAAGGTTCCGTTCGATGTCTCCGGCGAGGTCGCCGTGTCGCCGTTGACCAGTTTCACCCGGTCGAAATCGACCCCGAGAAATTCATTCACGAGCTGCGAATAGACGGTCTCGTGCCCCTGGCCGTGCGAATAGGTGCCCGCGATAACCGTCACGTCGCCGTTGTCCTCGAAGCGCACGCGCATCCCCTCGATCGGCCGGCTGCCCGCGCCCTCGATGAAGAAGGCGAGGCCAATGCCGCGCAATTTCCCGCGCGCTTCCGACGTCTTCCGGCGCGCCGGAAAGCCGTCCCAGTCCGCGTGGTCGAGCGCCATTTGCTGGGTGCCCGCGAAATCGCCGGAATCGATGACGAAGCCGAGGTGGGTCTTGTAGGGAAATTGCGAGGGCTGGATGAAATTGCGGCGGCGGATTTCCTCGCGTGGCAGATGGAAGGCCTCGGCGGCCCGGTCCATCAGCCGCTCCATCAGATAATTGGCCTCTGGCCGCCCGGCGCCGCGGTAGGTGTCGGTGCAGACTGTGTTGGTGAAGATCGGCTTCACCGAAAAATAGAAATCGGGAATGTCGTAGCCGCAGGGAATAATGCGTCCGCCGCCCTCCATCGGCAGCCGCAGGCCGTTTTCGGAGAGATAGGCGCCGACGTTGAGCAGCGTCTCGATCTTCAGCACGAAGGCCTTGCCATCCTTGTCGAGGCCCATTTCCGCGTGGTTGATCTGGTCGCGGCCATGATAGTCGCTGACGAAGGTCTCGCCGCGGTCGCCGAGCCACTTGACGGGACGCCCGAGCTGTTTCGCGGCGAAGGCGACCATCGCCGTCTCCGGGAACAGCTTGCTGCGCACGCCGAAGCCGCCGCCAGTGTCGCGTGAAATCACCCGCACCTTGTCCGGCGGCATTTTCAGAATGACGCGCGCCAGCATGTTCTGGATGCGGCGCCCGCCCTGGGTCGGGGAATAGACCGTCAGTTGTCCGGCTTTCCCGTCATATTCCGCCGCGACGACGCGCGGCTCCATCGGCGAGGGCGCGATGCGCTGGTTGACGAGATCGACGACGACGCGGGTGTGCGCCGTTTTCAGCAGGGCCTCGACGCGCTCGCGCTCGCCATGTTCCCAGTGCACGACTTCGTTGGTCGAAAACTCCGGCCAGACCTTCGGCGCTTCGGGCCGCAGCGCCTCGGCGGAGCCGGCGACGGCGGGGAGAACCTCGAAATCGATCCGCAGCGCGTCGGCGGCGTCGCGCGCCCGCGCGGGCGTGTCCGCCACGACCATGGCGAGAACCTCGCCGACGAAACGCGTCCGCTCCACGGGCAATATACGGCGCGGCGGCTTGTGCATCGGCCGGCCGTCGCGATTGACGTAGGCGGCCTCGTTGACGAGCGCGCCCATGCCGGCCCCGAGAAGATCGCCGCCGGTGTAAACCGCGACGACGCCGGGCATGTCCAGCGCGGAAGCGGCGTCGATCGCGATGATTTTGGCGCTGGCGTGGGGCGAGCGGACGAAGGCGGCGGCGGCCTGGCCGGGCAGGTTGATGTCGTCGGTGAACTGGCCCTTGCCAGTCAGCAGCCGCGTGTCTTCCTTGCGCCTGACGGGTTGACCGATTCCAAACTCACCCATGCGTCCGCGATCCCGGTTCAAAATTGCGCAGCCGCTTTAAAGCCGTTTGCGGCGACGACCGCAAGTGCCGGCGAGGGCCCCGTCCACTCGCCGCGGGACGCGTCCGGACCGCCTCGACGCAATCTCCCGGCGCGGAATATTCCCCTTGCGCGGGGCTGGTTCGCCTTCCGGCGACCTCCGCCCCCGCCACTATTGCGCGGCGACGCCGCCAGCCGCGTGATTGTGCGAGGCCCTCGCCAGCGCCTCGCGCGAAATGTGAATGTCCCAGATCGGCTCCACCGCCTCGCCCTCGACCGAGGGCACCGAGGTTTCCACGTCGAGCAGCGTCGCGCAGCCCGGGCAGAAATATTCGATGTAGCGCCCCAGCGACTTGCGGCCAGAGGGCGGCGGCAGTTCGGTCAGCGCGTCCTTGTCGACGGTGCGGTAGAGCGCGGCGTCCTTGTAATTGCCGTCGGCCTTGCCGAAGTCCTCGTTGCACTTGCGGCAGGCGATGTGACAATCGTCGGAGGTCTCGACGATGTCGAGGCATTCGTGGATACGCATCAGACGCGGTCCGTTGGTCGCGAGCTTCACGGATTTGCGCGCGGGATTGACGGGTCGCGCCTCGCTCATGCGCGCCTCGCGCATGTCCTTGCGCAGCTTTTCCGTGGCGACGTCGTCGACCGCGTCGCCCGCCTCGTTGAGCACGACGCCATGAATCTTGCGCGCGAATTTCGCCGACACCGCCTTGTTGAAGAGATCCTCCAGCACGCGCGCGGGCTCGCGGTCGAGCGGATCGCCATAGCCGGAGCCGACCATGACGGGATCGACGAGGATCGATCCTTCGGGGACCGCGAGTCGCTTGAGCGGCGGCAGGTCCGGCGCGTTCACGACGCCCCATTCGGAGGCGGTGACGAGATCGACGGGATAGCGCGATTGCGCGAATTGCGCCGGCAAGTCCTTCGGATCGAGCCGGTACTTGTCGCCGCCGATGCCTGCGGGATAGCCGCCGAACAGACCCCATCCCCCGGGAATGCCGTGATAGGGCGAGTAATTCACCGTGAGGTTCTTCGACCCGTAGGACAGGATGATGCGCTGCATCCCCTGGCCACCGCGATATTTTCCGAACCCGCCGGAATCGGTCATGTGATTCCGCGTGAGATACATCATCGGATATTGCATCTCGATGTTCTCGATGTCGGAAATGCCGACG
Source organism: uncultured Hyphomicrobiales bacterium (assembly GCA_903884435.1). Taxonomy (GTDB): domain Bacteria; phylum Pseudomonadota; class Alphaproteobacteria; order Rhizobiales; family Beijerinckiaceae; genus Terripilifer. The sequence continues at coordinate 71,877 of CAISEY010000302.1, forward strand.
GTCGGATTGTTCATGTGCCCGCCGGTCGAGACGCCGTCGCGATAGGGCGCGGCGCCGAAACCCGCGCCGTGCATGTCGTAGATGCCCTGCCCCACCGGGAAACCATGCTGGTTGGTGCCGCCATACATGATGCCGGGTCCGCCCGTGTTGAAGCCGCCGCTGCCCGAGCCGCCGCCATACCACGAGGAATTGACGTCGCGCTCGAGCCCGGCCGCGAACAGCATTTTCGCGATGCATCCGCTCGCCGCCGCGGTGAGAAACGCGCCGATGCCCGAGGCGCCGCCGCAGGCCGCGGGATACTTGCAGTTGAGAATCGTGCCATAGGGAATGCTCAGCTTCGTCGACTTCGACATGCCGCCGTTCCACGGAATGTTCCAGAACAACTGGCTCGTCAGCGCCACGAAGAGCTGGCCCCAGCTTCCCACGTAGGTCGAGTTGGTCGCGTCGTCGTTCTGCTCGCTGGTGCCGTCGTAGTCGAAATGCACGCTGTCGCCGGTCTTGGTCATTTTGCAGCAGACCTTGATGACGCGCGGCTCGCCGCTCGCGATGTTGGTCGCGGTCGTGTAGACCTTCGAACGCCAGGTTCCATCCGGCAGCGAGGCGAGACGCGCCCGCGCCATGCGCTCGGAATCCTCGTTGAGCTTGCGCGAGGCGGCGCGCACGAAATCGAAGCCGTACTTGTCGACGAGTTGCAGAAACCCGCGCGCGCACACGTTGTTCGAGGCGATGCGCGACTTGAGATCGAGCCCGACGTATTCGGGATCCCGGCATTGCTCGGTGAGGTTGCGGAACACGTCGTTGCGCATGACGCCGCGCTCCATGAGCTTGATGCCGCAGGAGCGCACGCCCTCGTGGTAGATTTCCGTCGCGCCGCCGCGCAGCACGCCGCCGGTGTCGGCGGTGTGCGTCATCGACGCCGTCCAGGCGATGAGTTCGCCGCGCGCGAAAATCGGCTTCACCACCATCTCGTCGTAAACGTGCGTCGAGGCGATGTAGGGGTCGTTCATGTAGTACTGGTCGCCGTCGAAGATGCCCGGATTTTCCGAATAATATTCGATGACCTTCTTCACCGCGTCCTCGCAGCCGGCGGAAAAGCGCAGGTGGCCGGAGGCGGAGATGATCGTGGTTCCGTCCGCCTCGTAGAAGCTCGCCATGCACTCGCCGCCCTGCACGACGATGGGCGAGGCGCAGACTTTTTGCAGCGCGATGCGCCCTTCCTCGGCGATGTTCATGAGCCGGTGAACGAACATTTCGTAACGGATGGGGTCGATGGACACGTTTGGCTCCTCAATTCGCCAGAATTTTTTGCGCGCGCGACACGACGGCCCTCGGCGTCGCGAAGAGATCGTCGACGAGCTTCTGCACCTCGTCGCCGCCGACGCGATTGATTTCGAGACCGATCTTCGTGGTCTCCGCGATGAACTCGGGGTCCGCGTGCACGTCGTCGAAGGCCTTGCGCAGGACGGCGACGACGCGCGGGTCGAGACCAGGCGGCGCGACGACGGGACGGCCCATCGCCTGGCGCGCGAAGATCAGGCGAAACAGCGCCTTCTCGTCGGCGCCCCTGACGAGATCCATCACCAGGGGCACGTCGGGCAGGTCCCTGTGCTTGTCGAGCGCGAGTTGCATCACCATCCTGAACTCGCCGCTTTTGAGCTGGTCCGCGCTGCCGACGCGCGCGGCGCTCCAGGAATAGCCGACGACGCCGTCCATCTCTCCCTTCAGCATGGCGAGCAAAATCTCGTTCATGCCGGGATAGCCGGGCACGAGGTTGAGCTTCGTCCCGAGCACGGCGTTGAGCGCGGTTCCAAAAATCTGCATGTCGCTGCCGGCTCCCGCGGAGCCGACCTGGATCGGCTTGCCCGCGAGAATGTCGTCGAGCCCGCTCACCGGCGCGCCGCGGCGCACGAAAAAGCCCGCGACCTCGTTGTTCATGCTGCCGATCCAGTTGAACTTCGTCGCGTCGAATTTCGCGGTGGTTTTCTCGCCGGTCAGCAGCGCGTCCATCGGCGCGCCGCGGCCGACGACGGAAATCTCCGTTCCGTCCTTCGGCGCGGCGTTGTAGAGCGTGTTGAGCAGGGTCATCGAGCCCGCGCCGGGCTTGTTCTCCGCCACGACGGCCGGATTGCCCGGCAGATATTTCGGCAGGAACTTCGCGAGTTCGCGGCCATAGGTGTCGTAACCGATGCCCACGGGCGAAAAGCCGATGGAGACGGTGACGCGCTTGCCGGCGAAGGTCACGGGCGACTGGGCGAGCGCGGGCGCCCCGACGCAAATCGCGGCCAGGATCGCCGCCGCGATCCGTCCCGCGCCGGGCGGGAGGAGGCGGCGCGAAGCGCCGGACGGAGGCGCCGATCCATGCCTGCTCATGTTCGCGTTCTCCCCGGCCTACCGGCGCAGCACGACGTTCAGATATTCATCGACTTCCGCCTCGTGATCGTCGGGCACGACGATGGTGGTGAAGGGCGTTTCGATGATCGCCGGGCCGCGCAGAGAATTGCCAGCCTGCAACTTCGTGTAGTCGTAGATCGCCGCGTCGCGCCAGCCGGCGTTGGCGCCGGTGAACCATGCCTTGCGCGAACCCTTGCGGGCGCCGCTCGCGTCCTTGCCGACGAGCGGAACCTTTCGCAGCATCGGCTTGATCGTCGCTCCGATGGCGTCGACCGCGATGGAGATCACCTCGACGCCCGCCTCCGCGTGCCCGGCGCCCGCGCCATACATGTCCTCGTATCGCGCGTTGAACAGCTTTTCGATCGTCGGGCGGTCCGCGGCGGTCAGCGGTCCGTTGGGGATTTCCACGCCGACCTCGTTCACCTGGCGCGTGTAGCGCATGTAGAGCGTGCGGCGGAAGCTGACGCGACCGGCGTCGAACCCTTCCTCGCGCATCGTCGCCGAAAGCCCCTCCTCGATCCTCGCGAGCTCGGCGGAGAGTTGTTCCATGTCGACCGGCGCGACGAGATGGCGCGTCGCCATTTTCGTGTGCACCACGTCGGACGCCGCGACGCCGAACGCGGAAAACACGGGAGACATCGGAAAAATATAGACTTTGTCGATGCCGAGCTCGGCGCCATAGGCCGCGGCGTGAACGGGCCCCGCGCCGCCGAAGGCGTAGATCACGTATTCCTCCGGCACGTGGCCGGCGCGCACGACCTGCTTGCGGATGAGATCCGACATTTTCGAATTGATGATGTCATAGATGCCCGCCGCCGCCTGCACGGTCGAGAGCCCGAGCGGAATGGCGATCTGCTTGTCGATCGCGGCTTCGGCCGCGCGCTTGTCGAGCTTCCTGCGTCCGCCGAGGAAATAATCCGGATCGATGTAGCCGAGCACGACGTTGCAATCGGTGATCGTGACGTGCTGGCCGCCCATGCCGTAGACAATCGGGCCCGGATCCGCGCCAGCGCTTTCCGGACCCACGAGCAGGCGCCCGGTGACGGGATCGATCCGCGCGATCGTGCCGCCGCCGGCGCCGATCGACTCGACGTTGATCATCGGCTGCAACAGCCGGAACCGCTCGGCGATGGGCTCGCGCGCGTGGCTGAGGCGATGGTCGGTGAGCAGGCCCACGTCGAAACTCGTGCCGCCCATGTCGCCGGTGATGACGTTGGGATGGCCGAGCACTTTCGCCACGTAGGCGGTGGCGATCATGCCGCCCGCCGGGCCCGATTGCAGCGTGCCGACGCCGGTCATCTGCGCCGGACGCACGATGCCGCCATTGGCCTGCATCACCATCACGTCGTTCGGCAGGCCCATGGCGCCAAGGCGCCGGTTGAGGCCCGACACGTAGGCGTCGATCGTGTTCCAGAGAAACGCGTTGACCACCGCCGTGTTGGTGCGCGCGTATTCGCCCATCTGCGGGGCGAGGTCGTGCGAGAGCGTCACGGGAATCTTGCGGTCGGGATAGAGTTCGCGGACGAGTTCACGCACGCGATCCTCGTGCGCCGGGTTCATCCAGCTGAACAGGAACGACACGGCGATGGCTTCGACGTGGTCGTTCTCGACGAGCTGGCGAATGGCCTCGCGCGCGCCCGCCTCGTCGAAGGGAACGACGACCTTGCCCCTGAAGTCGACGCGTTCGTAAACGCCGCGGATCAGCGGACGCGACACCAGCGGAACCGGTTTCGTCACGTTGGTGACGTGCTTGATCTCCATGTCGTCGAGCCCGTCGACGCGGCCGATGGCGCGCATGACGTAGATCGTGTCCTCGAAACCGCGGGTGGCGATCAGGCCGACGCGCGCCCCGCGCCGGTTGATCAGCGCGTTGGTGGCAACCGTGGTGCCATGCTTGAACATGGCGACGCCCGCCAGCAGGTCGGAGGACGGAACGCCGAGCGTTCCCGCCGCGGCTTCCACCGCGTCGAGCACGCCTTGCGAAAACTCCCTGGGCGTCGTCGCCGCCTTGTTGATCGTCACCTTGCCGTCCGGATGCAGAACGACGATGTCCGTGAACGTGCCGCCTGTGTCGATGCCGACGATATATCCGTCCTGTTTGCGCGCGCTGGCTGCCGGCGAGGCGTTCGTCATGGTCAAGGCGTCTCCTGGCCATCCGGAAGCAAACCGGACGGCGCTTGAATTGTTGTTGCGAGGTTGGGCGAACGGTAGGGTTTCGCGCGCCGCGGTGTCAAGCGCGATGGAGGCCGGCGCGCGAGTCGTCAGGAAGCGCGGAAGCCCGACGTCCCGAAATATTGACAATCAATGTCGATTGTATATCATTTGCGAATGAAGCGCTCATGGATCGAGTGGAGCGGGGAAAAAAACCGCCGACGGCTGAGCGAGCGGGGACTCTGCTTCGAAGACGTCGAAAACGCCATCGAACAAGGCCGCGTGCTTGACGACCGGCAACATCCCAACACGGAAAAATATCCCGGTCAGCGCGTGCTCGTCGTGGAAATAGATGAATATGTGTGTCTCGTGCCTTACGTCGCCGACGGAGACCGCTGGTTTTTGAAGACCATTTATCCCAGCCGCAAGGCAAGGCGCTTTTACCGTGGAGAACTGAAATGACGGGCAAGGCGGGTAAAATGGCGGCCTTCCCCGGCGATGACGACCGTGATTTCCTGGCGAGTTTCGAGGCGGCGCTGGAGACTGGTGAAATCCGCAAGCCGTCGCCCGCCAGTATGAAGGCGACGCGCGCGCGATGGCGGGAAGCCGTTAAGAACACGGGGGAACGCAAGGCAATCACGCTGCGGCTGCAACAGCGCGACATCGAGCGTTTGAAGGTCATCGCCCGCCAGCGCGGAATGCCCTACCAGACCCTCGTGACGTCCGTTTTGCACCAGTTCGCCAATGGCGATCTGAAGGAAAGGCGGGATTGAGAGGCGCGGGTTTCGCGCCCCTCACCTGAATTTCGGCGCCTCGGGGCTCGTCTTGCCCTTCATGCGCAGCACCGTCCAGGGGCTCGGCATTTCGTTGGGCACGGGAACCTCGATCAGCGCCGGCGCGCCGGACGCGAGCGCCTTGCGGATCGCCGCCTCGAGTTCCGCCGCGTTCGCGGCGCGTTCGGCGTGCACGCCAAACGCCTTGCCCAGAGCCACGAAATCCGGATTGCCCAGCTCCGTCCGGAACGCCACGCCAAACTGCTCCGTCAGCATGTTGCGCACGTTGCCGAAGTGCCCGTCGGCGAATACCACGGTGACAAGCGGCAGATTGTATTTCGCCGCGGTCGAGAGCTCCTGCATGCACCAGCCAAAGCCGCCGTCGCCCGTGATGCAGACGACGGGACGTTCGGGATTGCCGGCGGCGACGCCCAGCGCGGTCGGGAAACCATAACCGAGCGTGCCCTGATGGCCTGGCGTGATGTGCGTGCCGGGCGCGTAGGTCGGGAACGCGACGCGCGCGTAATAGCCGACCTGCGTCAGTTCGTTGACGAAGACGCCGTTGTCCGGCAGGGCCGCGCGGATGGCGCGCACGAAACCCGCCTGCGGCTCGATGGCGTCGAGCTCGGCCCGCGCCAGAGCGCGCAGTTTCGCGACCTTCGCGCCGTCGAGTTCGCGCCGCCTGCCCTGCCGCGCCTCGATCTCGTCGGCGATGGCGTCGAGCGCGAGGCCCGCGTCCGCGACAACCGAAAGTCCGGGCGCGCGCGGCGCGCCGCCGGCGGCCTCCGGATCGGCGTTGATGTAAACGTATGACTGGCCCGGCATGCTCCAGGACGCCTCGGGCGCGCGCGTGTCGGCGAAACGCGTGCCGACGACGAGCGCCACGTCCGCCTGCGGCATCAGCACGCGCCCCTCGAGGGTCGAGAAGGCGAGCGGATGACGGTCCGACAAGACGCCTCGCGCGTTCTCGCTGATGATGACCGGAACGCCCGTGCGTTCGGCGAGGCGCTGGAGGGCCTTCGAGCCGCCCGCGGCGAGCACGCCGCCGCCCGCGTAGATCACCGGAAACTCCGCCTTCTCGAACAGATCGGCGGCGGCGCGGATCGCCTCCGGGTCAGGCTTCGTGCGGCCGTCGAAGGCCTTCGGCGGATCGATCAGTTCGACCTCGCCGCTGGCCATGAGCACGTCCTGCGGAATCTCGACAGCCACGGGGCCGGGCCGCCCGGACGCCATCTCGTCGAAGGCGCGACGGATCAGGGCGGGAATTTCGGCGACCGACAGCGCGCAGCCATGCCACTTCGTGACGGAGTCGAACACCCCGGACTGGTTCTTGATCTCGTGCAGCAAGCCATGGCCCTTGCCGATCGCCCCGGAATGAATGTGGCCGGCGACGCACAGCACGCGCGAATTGCACGCGAACGCGGTCGACAGGCCCGCGAGCGCGTTGAGCACGCCGGGGCCCGGCACCACCATGCAGACGCCAGGCTTGCCGGTGGTGCGCGCGTAGCCATCGGCCATGTAGGAGGTCGATTGTTCGTTGCGCGTCGTCTTGAAATCGATTTTTTTCGAGCGGCGCAACGCGTCGATGGCGAAATCGAGCTGCACGCCGGGAATGCCGAAAATTTGCGTCACGCCCTCGCGTTCGAGTTGCTGGATCAGGGCTTCGCCGCCGGTGAGTTTCATGTGGTGTATTTCCTTTTTGATCGAAAGGTCAGGGGGCGGTGAGAGTCGCGAGCCGTTGCGCCAGCGCATGCGGAGTCCCGGCCACCATGTCGACGATTTTCTTCACCGAGGCGGCGTCGGAAAGGCCGATTTGCAGCATCGACTTCTCCGCGTCGGCGAGAAATTCCGGATCGGCGCCGAGCGCCATGAAGGCCGCCCGCAACGCCGCGAGGCGGTCCGCCGGCACGCCCGGCGGCGCGATCATCGGCCGCGCCACGGCGTCCTGCGCGAAGTAAAGCTGCATCAGGCGCTTGTCGTCGTCGTCGCGGGCGTGGTCCAGCGCGAAGGGCGCGTCCGGAAGATCGGGATTGCGGTCGAGGCCGTAGGACAGCGTCACGTGAATGAGACCGCGGCGAATCCAGTCGCCCTTGCGCAGCTTCACGCCCGACCAGGAATCGTAGGCGATGCCCTGCGTCTCGCCGCGCTCCATCGCCAGATCGAGATCGCCCGAGCCCTTGTAGCCGCCGACGATCCGATATTTCGTGCCGAGCAGCGCATTGAAGAGCCGCGCCGAGGTTTCATGAACGCTGGCTGGCCCGGTGCCGCCCACGATGAGTTCGCTCCTGCGCAACTCGTCGAAAGTCTTCGCCTTCGCGTCGTGCCAGGCGATGGCGACGGGCATTTCGGGAATGAGATTGCCGAGCCAGTTCATTTTCGCGATGTCGAATCGCACGCCGGAAGGGTTCGTGATGTGCGCGATGATCGCGTTGCGGCGGATGAGTCCGATGGTCGCGCCATCGCGCGGCGCGATATTGTAGACGTGGTTCGCGCCTTGCAGGCCGCCGGCGCCCGGCATGGTCTGGGCGACGATTCTTGGATTGCCGGGAATGTGCTTGCCGAGATGGCGCGAAACGAGGCGGCCATAGAGATCGTACCCGCCCTCGCCCGAGGCGATGACGAGGTTGATGACCTTTCCCGCGAAGAAATCCGACACCGCGTCGGCGCGCGCGACGGACGGCGCGAAGCCAAGCGCGGTCCAGCAAAGAGCGAAACGGAAAAGCCGCGACATTTTCACTCTCCCTCCCTCCGCTCGCGCCCGCGCGCTTTCGCGTCTAAACTCGCGCATCATACGCCGCTCCTGTCAAAAGGAAAAACGGCGTGATAGAGGATCGCGGGAACGGGACGGGAACGCGCGGGCGATGCGGATCGCCCGCGCGCGTCGTTCGCGAAGCCGCCTGATTGGAGAAGCGCACATGGCCAATGTCTCGCCGGAAGATTTCAACCGCGCTGGAAACATGGAGGAATTGCTGAGCTTGCTCGGCGAGGCCGGCATCGAGAACGGATGGGCCAAGCGCGAACCTTCGATGTATTCCGTGCCAAAGCAGAATTTCATCGGGGCGCACTGGAGCTACGCGCAGGCGCGCGCCGCGCTCGACGCGGCGGGCCGCTTCGTCAACACGGAGCTGGCCGAGCGTCGCAATCTCATTCTCAACAATCCCGTGCCGGGCAATTATTATCCGACCGTGACGACTCTCGTCACCGCCTACCAGATGGTCAAGGCGGGCGAGACCGCGCGCTCCCATCGCCACACGGCCAACGCCATGCGCCTCGTGATGGAGGGCGGCCCCGGCATGTACACGATCGTCGATGGCAAGAAAATTCCGATGATCCCCAACGACGTGTTGCTGACGCCGAACTGGTGCTGGCACGCCCACAGCAACGAAACGAAGAACAACGCCTACTGGATCGACTTTCTCGACGTGCCGCTGACCCACCTCGTCGGACCGATGTTCTTCGACCACCACGAAGACATGATCGAGAAGACGGACATCGTCGACGAGAATTCCCCGGCGCGCTTTCCCTTCCAACAGACCGTGGCGCGCCTCGCCGCGGCGGAGGAATTCACGCCGGGCTGCCGGCGAATCGAACTCGGCAATCCCGCCATGGCGACCATCGCCATCCACGTCACCCGCCTCGACCCCGGAGCCTCGTTCAGCGAGGAGCCCTCGACCCTGTCGCGCGTGTTCGCGGTGATGCAGGGCGAGGCCGACGCCGTCGTCGACGGGCGCGCCTTCTCGACGAAGCGCGGCGACATCGTCGCGGCGCCGAGCACGAAGGCCGCGAAATGGACGGCGAAAAACGAAGTCTATCTGCTGCGCGTCTCCGACGAGCCGCTGCTGAAATATCTCAACTGGCTGCGCCCGATCGCCGCGCGCGCCTGACAACGAAGAGGGAGAGAGAAAACATGGCCGACATCGACGAACTCATCAACGAACTCGTGCTCGCCAATCGCATCCTGGCCGCGAATGGCGTCGTCGACGCGTTCGGCCACGTCAGCGTGCGAAACCCGAACAATCCGAATCGCTATTTTCTTTCGAAGTCGCGCTCGCCCGAACTCGTCGATCGCGAGGACATTCTGGAGTTCGACCTCGAGAGCCGCATCGCCGACGGACGCAAGGAGCCCGCCTATCACGAGCGCTTCATTCACGGCGGCGTTTACGAGGCCAATCCCGAAATCAACGCCGTCGTGCACAGCCACGCGCTCGACGTGCTGCCCTTCACCCTGACGGACGTGCCCCTGCGCGCCTGCATCCACACGGCGAGCCAGATCGGCGAGGAAGTGCCGGTGTGGGACATTCGCGACAAGTTCGGCGACACCGGCCTGCTCGTCTCCAACGTCGATCAGGGCCGCGACCTCGCCAGGACCATGGGCAAGAACTACGCGGCGCTGATGCGCGGCCACGGCTTCACGGCGGCGGGCCGCAACCTCGGCGAAGTGCTGAAAATCTCGATCTATCTGCCGCAGAACGCGAAGGTTCAGAAGGAAGCGATGATGCTCGGCGGCGGCAAGGTGAAATTCCTGTCGGCGGGCGAGATCGCCGTGCGCGATTCCTACGGTCCCGGCGGTCGCGATCTCTTCCGCGCCATGGCCTACTGGGCCAAGCAGGCCGGTTGCGAACACATGCTGGACTACAAGAAGAAGTAGGCCCGGCGACCATCCCTTCTCCCGCCGCGCGGGAGAAGGGAGTTTTTCGCCTAGGCCGCCTTCGATTTCGCGATCGCCGCGTTGACCCGCGGCATCACCTCGGTCGCCATCAGCTCCATCGAGCGCCTGGTGAGCTTCTCGTCGACCCAGTCCATGCCCGCGTAGACGAGCTCGCCGAAGTCGCCGATCTCCTCGCGCATGGCCAGAATCTCGTCGACGATCTTGTTGACGGTCCCGTACATCACGCAATTATCGAGAATGTACTCCGTCGTGATCTCCTCGTCTGGCTGGTCGCGGTGCTGCTTGAACACGCCGCCGCGCCCGCCCCGCTTCAACTTGAAGCCAAGCTGGTCGTAGTAGAAGCGGTAGGGGCTATTGGCGTCGTCGCGGCCATAGGCGCGCGCCACCTTGTCGTCGTCGGCGACGAAGATCGTGCGCGCCACGCGCCAGTCGCCGACGTCCGGCTCGACGCCCACCGAGCGCTTGCCCTCGGAATAATTCGCCCAGTGCGTCTTGCACCATTTCTTCAGCAGGAAGTTCGCCGACAGCGGATGGAAATCGCGCTTGCCCATGGCGATCACGCCCTTGGAGAATGGCGCGACGACGGTACCGACGATTTCGGGACGCGGCGACTGGTAGGGTTTGCCCATGATGCCCAGACCCTTTTCGAGATACATGCTCGTGCGGGTCGTCACCTTCCAGGGATTGTCCGGCAGGTCGATGTCGTAGGGCGCCTCGCGCGCCCAGATTTCGAGGATCACGTTGATCGAATCCTCGAACATCTTGTTGCGGTCCCGGTCGAGGGTCAGCAAGGCTTCGGAATCCGAGCGGATGCCGCCGGGGCTGATGCCGAGAATGAAACGCCCTTTCGCCATGTGGTCGAACATGGCGGCGTGACTGGCGACCAGCACGGGATGCGTCTGCGAGAGGTTGGTCGTGCCCGTGGCGAGCTTGATGTTTTTCGTCGCGTGAATGAGCGTCGCCAGAAACATCATGGAATTGGTGACGTTCTCGACGGAATCCGTGAGGTGTTCTCCGACGAAGGCGTCGTGAAAGCCGAGCTTGTCCGCGAGGATGATCGCCTGCCGGTCTTCTTCGAGCGTGTCCGTCCAGTTGCGATGCGTCGGGTGCATCGGCATCGTGAAATAACCAAGTCTCATGCGATCCTCCTCGCGCCGGATTGCCCACCGGTCGCGCGCTGGAAAGGGAAACTGAAGCAGGCCGGATGGCCTGTCAACAAAACGGAAGGGCGCGAGGCCTCACAGATCGTCCATGCCAAGCTTGCCATAGAAGGCCTGAGCCTCCTTGCCGCCGGGCTGCGCGGCGAGCCACGCGTCCGGCGAACCCGTCTCCTTCAGCGCGGCGAGCATGGCCTTTTGCGCGACGAGCGCCGCCTGCGTCATCGCCGCCGGCAACACGCCAAGCCGCGCGCCGCGCCGTCCATATTCCGCGGCGCCGAGCCCGCCCGCGAGCACGCCCATTCCGGGTCGCTTCAATCGGTCGCACAGGGTTTTCATCTCGGTTTCGTCCGTCGTCGAGAACCAGAACATGTCGGCGCCCGCCTCGACAGCCTCCTGCAACCGGTCGCATTTTTCGCCGAAATGTCCCTTGAGTTCGCTGCGCGCGATGATCGCCATCGAGGCGTCGCGCCGCGCGTCGAGCGCGCATTTGATCTTGTCGATGAATTCGGCGCGCGTCACCGTCGGCGAGTCGAACCCGAGCAACGCCGGCCGCTTCGGCACGGTGGAGTCCTCGATGTGGATGGCGGCGACGCCCGCGCGCTCGTAGTCGCGCACCATGCGCTTGACGTTGATGCCAAAGCCAAAGCCGGTTTCCCCGTCGGCGATCGCGGGAATTGCGAGCGCGCTGGCGATCCGCGTCGCGGTCTCGACCATTTCCGTCATGGTGAGCACGTTGACGTCGGGATAGCCCGCGAGCTTGTGTTGCAGGCTGCCGGACATGTAGACGGCGGCGAATCCCTGACTCTCGATGAAACGCGCTGTGAGCACGTCGGCGGCGCCGGGCGCGATCGCGATGTCGCCGCCCGAGACCAGTTTACGCAGCGCTTCCCGTTTTTTCGTTGGCATTCGATGTTCCTCCGCCGCGCATTGTGCATCGGAGCGGTTCCCACGCAAGCGTCGCGCGGGACTCCGGGACGGGATTGCTGGCGTCCGCGACACGAATCAAGACGGCTTCACTGGCGAACGCGCCGCCTCAGGCCTCGCCCTGTTCCTTCGCCTCGGGTTCGTCTTCCCAGCGATAAAGAACGCCCCATTCCTTTTTCCAGACGCCGTCGCGATCGACCACGACGATCGGCGCCTTGAGATCGTTGGCGAGCTTGATGCCCGTCGCCAGCGCGTCGAAGGGCGGCAGGTCGCCGCTGTTGAAATCCTTCGGCAGCCGGCCCTGCACGGCTGAAGCCGGGCAATGCACCTTCGCCCATTGCCCGTCGCCACGCTGTTCGAACACGAGATTGATCGCGTCCGGTTGCAATTCATCGACTTGTTCGAAACGGTTGGCCATGTTGTCCTGCCTTTCTGTGGGGACGGGAGACGCGCCGCCGCGTCAGGCCGCGGGCGCCGCCGCTTGCGCTTCCGCCATGATCGTGTCCGGCGCGCCCTCCGAGACCCATTCGTAGGCGAACTGGCCATCGCGCATTGTCACCCGCGCCCCGGTCAGCACTTCCTTCGCCAGCGAGCGCTTGAGGAACTCGCGCGAAAGCGCCGGCAACAGCGTGTTGGTGACGATGTTGTCGATCACGCGACCGCCCGAATCCGGATCGTTGCAGAGCGAGATGATGTGATCCACCACCGCGTCCTCGTAGCTGAACTTCGCGTTGTGATTGTCCTCGATGCGCTTGCCAATGCGGTTGAGTTGCAGACGCACGATTCCCCCCAGCATCTCCGGCGAAAGCGGATAGTAGGGGATGGTCACGATGCGGCCGAGCAGCGCCGGCGGGAACACCTTCAGCAATTCCGGCTTCATCGCGGCGGCGAGCGCCTCTGAATCGTTGGCGTAGGACGGGTCCTTCGACAGCGTCATCAGCAGATCGGTGCCGACATTCGAGGTGAGAATGATCAGCGTGTTCTTGAAGTCGATACGGCGCCCGGTGCCGTCCTCCATCTGGCCCTTGTCGAAGACCTGGAAGAAGAGTTCGTGCACGTCCGGATGCGCCTTCTCGACCTCGTCGAGAAGCACGACGCTGTAGGGCTTGCGCCGCACGGCTTCGGTGAGGCGGCCGCCCTCGCCATAGCCGACGTATCCGGGAGGGGCTCCCTTCAGCGTCGAGACAGTGTGCGCCTCCTGGAACTCCGACATGTTGATGGTGATGATGTTCTGTTCGCCGCCGTAAAGCGCCTCGGCGAGCGCGAGCGCCGTCTCCGTCTTGCCGACGCCGGAAGGGCCGCAGAGCATGAAGACGCCGATGGGCTTGTTCGGATTGTCGAGCTTCGCGCGATTCGTCTCGATGCGCTTGGCGATCATCGACAGACCATGCGACTGACCGACGACGCGTCGATTGAGAATCTCCGGCAGGCGCAGAATGTTCTCGATCTCGTCCTTCACCATGCCGCCGACGGGAATTCCCGTCCAGTCCGACACGACCGACGCGACCGCGGCCTCGTCGACATGGGCGTAGATCATCCGGTCCTCGGCGTTGATCGCCTCGAGAGCGTCGAACTTTTCCTTGAGTTGCGCGCGCGCGGCCTCGCCGTCGTCCTTGCCCTCGGCGAGAATGTCGCGCAGCGAACGCACCTCGTCGACGAGCTTTTTCTCGTTCTCCCAGGCGGCTTGCAGGTTCGCGAGCTTCTCCTTCAGCGCCGTCACTTCCTCGTCGATCTCGGCGATCCGCGCGTCGCTGTGCGCGCCAAGGTCCCGATCGGAGATGAGCGCCGCTTTTTCCTTCTCGAGAGCCTCGATGCCAACCGTCGCGTCGGCGATCGCCGCCGGCGTCGTCGACTGGCTGATCGCGACGCGCGCGCAGGACGTGTCGAGCAGGCTCACCGCCTTGTCCGGCAATTGCCGGGCGGGGATGTAGCGATGCGAAAGGTTGACGGCGGAGACGATGGCCGCGTCGGAAATGCGAACCTTGTGGTGCTTTTCCATCGGCCCGATGATGCCGCGCAGCATGGTGCAGCATTTTTCCACGTCGGGCTCGCCGACCTGAATCGCCTGGAAACGGCGGGTCAGCGCGGGATCCTTCTCGAAATACTGGCGATATTCCGCCCACGTCGTCGCCGCGATCGTGCGCAGCGTGCCGCGGGCGAGCGCCGGCTTCAGCAGATTCGCCGCGTCGCCCGTTCCCGCCGCGCCGCCGGCGCCGATCAGCGTGTGCGCCTCGTCGATGAACAGGATCGTCGGCGTCGGCGAGTTCTGCACTTCGTCGATGACGGAGCGCAGGCGCTGCTCGAACTCGCCCTTCATGGAGGCGCCCGCCTGCATCAACCCCACGTCGAGCACGCAGAGACGCACGCCGCGCAGGGGCGGCGGCACGTCGCCCGAAACGATGCGTTGCGCGAAGCCCTCGACGACGGCGGTCTTGCCGACGCCGGCCTCGCCCGTGAGAATCGGATTGTTCTGGCGACGGCGCATCAGCACGTCGATGACCTGGCGGATTTCCTCGTCGCGGCCAAGAACCGGATCCATCTCGCCGGCCTTCGCCTTCGCCGTGAGGTCCTGGGAGAAGCGGTCGAGCGCGGTGGTGCCCTTGGCTCCGGCGGCCGTCTCCGCGCCGGGCGTGCCGGCCGCGACGAGACCCGAACCGTCGATCGGCCGCATGTTCTCTTCTTCGGAGAGCTGCCAGATCTTCCGGTGCTCGTCGGACAGCACGTCGGGGTTGATCTTGTTGAACTCGGAACTGATCGCGAGAAGCTCGCGCCGCAGCTTCACGTCCTTCAGCGCGCCCACGAGAATGTGCCCGGTGCGAATCTGCGTCTCGCCGAAGAACAGCGTCGCGTAGTGCCAGCCGCGATCGAGCAGGTCGATCACGGTTTGCGAAATGCCCGGCATCGCCGTGACGTTCTTGCCGAAGCCCTCCATGACGCGAAGGATGTCAGTCGCGAGCTTGGTGTTTTCCAGCTTGAAGTGAGCGCAGGTCAGGGCGATGTCGCTCCGGTCCTTTTGCAGGATCTGCGCGAGCCAGTGAGCGAGTTCGATGTTTCGGTTGCCCGCGCCCTTCGCCTGGCGGTGCGCCAGGTTGAAGGCCTCGAATCCGAGACGGTTGAGTTTGCCGGTGACGGCTTCGAGACTGATGTCGGCCATTGTTTTTCCTCACTGCATGTTTTGTCGGCGGCGGTGCGCGACGCGCTCCGCCGGACTGAACCGCGCGTCACACCTGTATTCGGTCGCCGGATAGTTCGGCGACATCCAGGTCGTCCACCCGAGAGCCCCGCTGGCTCCGAGGCGCACCGGCTCCGCCTTCGGCGCGGGCAGGGCCAGCTCCACGTCCCATTCAAACTCGTCCCCGATGTAGAAATAAACGAGGTCCACGAGCTTTTCGCAAGTCTCCCCTTCCGGGAGGAAGCGCCGGTATGTCTCGAGATCCTCGACGAATATACGCACGCGGAACTTGTCCTGCACGCTGAAGGCCGCCTTGCCGACGAGCAGGTCGGAGCCCAGGCCGCTGTTGCGCGCGCCGAGCAGGGAGCGCTCGCCCTCCTCGAATTCGAGCCAGGTCCCGATGAACTGGTCGATCTCCGCCTCGACGCCGAACAGGCCCTTGATGGCGGAGCGCAGCCGCGAGGCCGAACGCGCTTTTGGCGCGAGGAGGCCCGCGTAGAGCCCGATGCCCTCGGGGACGTGGCGGAGCTCCTCGAAGGGCGGCGTTCCCACGCCGATCATCGATTTCACGTAGGCGTGAAACCGGTCGAAATCAGGCCTGTCGTTGTGAACGATTGGTCGCGCGTCGGCCCAGGCGCGAAAGAACAATTGCAGGAAACGCTGGTTGAAAATATCGAAAAACGTCGGCAGCGCGCGGTCGTTCGCCTGCGCGTAGCCATGGGCTTCCTCGGTGATAGCCAGGGGCAGCGAGCCCTGCGGCCCGAGCAGGCCCAGGAACTTCGAGTAAATCCGCACGCGCTTCTGCGTCGTGTCCCGCTCGACGTCGACCCGCGCGATGTTCGACGCGAGAAACTCGAGATGCGGCTCCTGACCGAAGGAAACGAGATATTCGGTGGAGCCGCACATCACGACTTCGTCGCGACGCGCCGCGCTGTCGCCAATGCGCGGACGCGGCCCGAGCGCGCGCATCTCCGGCGCGCCCTCCGAACCAGCCGTCTCCGGAACCGCGGGAACATGAGGCCGCGACCTGCCGAGCGTGCGCTCGACCCGGCGCATCGCGTCGAGAAGATCGAAGCGGTAAGGCTCCTTTTCGATGTCCTCGAACCACGTCATAGCGGCTTCCTCGCGCCGACGCGCGCGGGCCAGCGCATGATCTCGCCGCGCTCGACCGTGCGCATGACGAATTGCGTGAAATGATTGAAGGCCGCGTATTCGCTGTAAAACCGCTCGAGAATACAGCCGAGGAGAAAGGCGCCGCTGCCCTCGAAGGCCTTGTCGTCGATGGTGACGGAAATCTCGACGCCCCGCGCGGGTCCGATGCCGCCCTGCTGCCGCACCCGGCGCACCACGGGCCGGCTTTCCACCGACTTGATGCCGCGAATGCGACGCTCGACCGCGCTGTCCGCGAGATCGGCGAACATCGACAGGATTTCGCGCAGCGCCTCCGCGCTCTTGCCCGCGCCATGTTCGACGAGGCCGAGATGGTTCAGCGTGAGCATGTTGATGAGACGCCAGGCGACGACCCCGGTGTGGGCCGTCTCGGTGCGGCTGCGCAATTGCTTCGTCACGGATTCACGCGGGGGCGTCGGCGCGGCGACGCACCTGACGGCGAGAGTCGCGTCCTCGGCGAGGCTGAAGTCCGATCCGCCCTGCCCCACGGGAATGTGCTCCGTGAGATGACGGTTGGAGCAGAGCGCGCGAATGCTGAGTTCCGCGACCGACAGCTCGTCGTCCATGAAGGCGGGCTCGCCGATGGAGATGAACATGTCGGAGCCGGCGTAGTTCGAACTCGAGCCGTACTTGCGTTCCTCGATCGTGCGTCGCCGCGGCAGACGGCGGATCGTGTAGCAAAGATCGTTCGAGCCGCGCGCGTTGCCGGCGGCCGAGTAGAGCGGACGCACCGGCACCTTGTCGGATCCGCCCGCGTAATGGGCGTAGACGTCGAGCACGCGATGCGGTTCGAATTCGAGATAACGGCTCCGGTCGGGGACGACGTGATATTCGTACTGGTTCGACCGGACGGGAACCCGGTCCGTCGTCATTTCGAACAGATTGACGGCCGGCGCCGCGTAAAGCGAGAACATGGAGGCCTGCACCGCCGCCGGGAGGCGCGCGTTGACCTCGTCGAATCCGAAGATCACGTCGACGTTTTTCGATGGCAGCTTGCGGACGGCCTCGTCGAGTCCCGTCAGGCGGAAGCCGAGGAACTTGCGCGGAAACACGAAATATTCATGCAGCATGTCGAAGCCGCGAAACACCCGAAGATCGAGCGGCAGCAAGGCTTCGTCGTCTCCGAAACCGACGGGCGCGACGCAATCGGGCGGCGCGGGAACGATCACTGGATTGCCGAACTGGTCGGCGTAGCGAAACCATACGGCGCGGCAATGACCGAACAATTGCTCGCACAGGGCGTCCGCGTCGGCCTCCGCGCCGCCGAGATAGACGGGCAGTTCCTGGATGCGACACCCCTGAAACCAGACGTCCGGTTTTTTCTGCGATTCCTGAACGCTCACCTCGTCGTCGACGCGGGCGGCGGAGCGATGGCCCAGCGACAGGCGAAGCCCCGCCACTATGCCGCGCCCGCCCGGCGCGCCGGCGGCCTGAACCGCGCCGGCGGAGGCCATGTATTCGGCGCCAGTGACCTCGAACGGCCACATGACGATCTTCGACGTCGTGCGGAACCGGCAGGACACCCGCCGGTCGTGCTCGACATAAACCGCGTCGAGCGCCGAACCGCGGACGATCTCGCGTCCCTCGCGCAGGGCCGGATCGCCCCATGGCGGAGTGATCGAAACCAGCATCGCCGAGGGCGTCGGCGCGAGATAATGCGGAACCAGTTGCTCGAGCAGATTGTTGGTGAATTCCGGAAACTCGTGTTTCAGCTTGAGCTGGACGCGCGCCGCGAGGAAGGCCGTGCCTTCCAGAAGCCCGGCGACCATCGGGTCGGTGCGATCGCGCAGCAGGCCGCCAAGACGCCCGGCGATCCCCGGATATTCCTCCGCGAATTCGGCGGCGTGCTCGTAGAGCAGCTCCAGTTCCCGGTTGTAGAGATCGAGAAACTCGCGATCCATCGCCTACAACCGCTGAATCTGGATTTTGCCGGTCGTCACCTCGATGTCCGCGACGAATTCGAGAGGAACGTATGGCCGAAATCGTCGCCTCGAAACTGGACGAGAGCGGGACGCCGAAATCGCGCGCTGCCGCGAAGGCGCCGCTGCCGCGCGGAACGAAGGCCGCCGCCGTGAAACCGGAGTCCGGCGGCGCGCTGAAATGGACGATCGTTTCACTGTTCGCCGTGGCTTTTCTCGGCGCGGGCGGTTTCGTCGGCTATCTGACGTGGTCCGATCAGTGGAGCTTTGAAAAACCGGCGACGGGACCAACAGGCCCCGTCCCGATCCGCGTTCCCGTCGATCCGACCCCCGTCCGGCCACCGCCGGTGGATCAGAATCCGGTTCGCCCGCCGCCCGTCGATCTCGCGCCGGTCAGGCCGCCTCCGGTCGATCCCGTCAGGATCGAGCCTCCGCCCAACCCCGCGGACCCCGTGCTGCGCTTCATCCGCGATTACGACGGCGGCGACTGTTTTCTCGCCATGCCGATCGAGGTCACCGCGAAAACGGCGGAGATCGAGGCTTTCGCCCAGAGCCGCAAGCCGTTCGACGATTTCGACGCCGCCTTCACGAAACGGCTGGGCTGGGAAGCCATGATCGACGGCGGCGAAGTCGCGCCAGGCCATTGCGCCGCCTTGCGTTTCGCCCGCGCCCTGCGCGTGGCCGCGAAGGCCAGCCCGGCGAAGCTCGAAATCTCGAAAACCTCGCTGAAGCCAGGCGAAACGCTCGAAGGCGCGTTTTTCTCCGACGCGCCGGAGGTCACGCTGCTCGTCGTCGACGATTCCGGCGGTTTTCTCGACGTGACGGGGAAATTGACGGGCGCCGGCCCGCGCCGGGCCTTTTCGCTCGCCGGCATCAGCAAATCGCCCGGCGCGCGCCTCCAGCCCATGCTGGCGCTCGCGATTGGCAGCCAGCGCCGGATTCCCTCGCTGCGGCCACTCGCCGCGACGGGCAGGGCCGAGCTTTTCGCGACGGCCTCCCGTGAAATCGAGAGTCAGGGCGGCCCCGTGGAGATCGCGGTCAAGTTCTTCAAGTTACAGTGATGTGCGATTTGGCACACCGCTCTCCGATGGGATATGGGACACGAGGCATTCGTGGAATCCCGAGAAAGGGCGGCAGAGATTGCCGCGTCGCGCCATGAGAAGCTCAATCGCTTTTTACGTCCTCGCGGCAACGCTTGGGGTGCTTCCGCGAAGCGGACACGCCCAGCAGGCCGTCGGTGAATTTCGCGCCCTTCTCGTGGGCATCGACGCCTACAAGCACGTAACGCCGCTCAAGGGCTCCGTCGCCGACGTGCGCGACCTCGAGGGCAGCCTGAAACAGATCGGCTCGCGCGACGTTCGCGTCGTCCTCGACGGCGCGGCCACCCGCGGCGCCGTTCTCTCGGAATTCGCCGGAATGGTGTCGCGGACCAACCGCGGCGACACGATCTTCCTGTCCGTCTCCGGCCATGGCGCGCAGGAACCGGAGCGCGTGAAGGGCTCGGCGCCGGACGGCATGGACAGCGTCTTCCTGCTGGCCGACTTCGATCCGGTCGATCGCGCGCGTTACGACGAGAAAATCCTCAATTCGGAATTCAATCACTTCGTCAAGCAGGTCGAGGACAAGGGCGCGCGCGTCGTGTTTATCGCCGACACCTGTTCGGGCGGCGGCATGGCGCGCGACGTCGATCCGCGCGCCCAGGAAATGAGCTACCGCTCGGTGCGATACAAGCCGATCGAGGACAAGCTCGAGCCCGTGGCGACGCGCGCCGACGCCCTGATGTCGCCCCCGGATTTCAAGGCGTCGAATTTTCTCGCCGCCGTCGACAGACAATCGAAGGCGCCGGAAATCAAGGTTCCCGGCCTCGGATACCGCGGGGCGCTGAGCTACGCCGTGGCCCGCGGCCTCGAAGGCGCCGCCGACCTCAATGGCGACGGCCAGATCACCGCCAGCGAACTCTTCGAATACGCGACCCGCGTCACCTACCAATTGTCCGACCAGCGGCAGAACATCGTCGTCGCCGCCGCGACGGGCAAGGATCCGGCGTCCGACGTGATCGTGACCTTCGACCGCGGCATCGCGGTGCGTCCGGTCGATCCGGCCACGCAAAAACCCGTCGCGATGCCGGCGCCCACGCCCGCCCAGCCGAAAACGTCCGTGATCGTGGATCCAAAGACGCAGCAGCCCGCGCCTTCCGCCCTCGGACCGGTGCGAGTCGCCTCTCTCGACGGGCAGGCGAGCCGTTTCACCGGCCTGTCCCTGCAAACGCCCATCGAGGTTGTCGCCTCCAGCGCCAATCCCGATCTGTTGTGGGATCCCGCCACGCGCGACGTCCTCACGGGCGGAGACGTGATCGCCCACAACATCGAACGCAATGATCTGCCGAGCGTCATCGAGCGGACGGCGGCCCTGCGCGTGATCAAACTGCGCGCCGCGCGATCGCCCCAGCCCATTCGCGTGATGCCGGACGACAAGCTGCATCACAAGGGCAATCGCGTCGAGGTCGAGGTCAGCGGCCTCGCCGGAAAATTCCTGCTGCTGTTCAATCTCGCCGGCGACGGCACGGTGCAGCTGATTTATCCCATCGGCTCCGATCCGGCGATGCGCACGGAATCCCTCTATCGTTTGCCATTGCTGGTGCGCGAGCCCCTTGGCGCCGACCAGGTCGTCGCCGTCACGTCCTCCCGCCAGCTCAAGGAGCTCGAAACGGCGATCCGGGGCCTCGACCGGCGGCGCAATCCCGTGCGCGTGTCGGAACTGATCGGCCAGTTCGCCACTTCGGACGTCTCCGTCGGACTTGCCGGCATTTTCACGGGACCGTGAGAAAGGGCTCTCCCATGCGCAGGATTCTGCTGTTCGCGGCCGTGTTGACCACGTTTTCCGGCGCCGTCGCGGCGCAGGAGGCGATCCGCAATCGCGCCGTCCGCATCATCGACGAGGCGCCCGCCAGCACGCCGCCCGGTCAACAGCCCGTGCAACCGGCGCCGCCGATGAAGCCGCCTGTTCTGACGGAGGCGGATCAGCGCGCCGACAATCCCGCCGGCATCAAGATCGAAATCGCGCCCGGCGAGGAAGTTCAGGTCGGGGCGACGATGGCGGTGCGGATCACGACCGACAAGCCCGGCTATCTCGTCGTCGTCGATGTCGATTCGTCGGGAAAATTGACTCAAATATTTCCCAACACGATTTCCCTCGCCGATCCGCGCGGCGCGGCGGAGAACGCCAATCTGCTGGCCCGCGGCAAGCCGCGACTCATTCCCGATCCGAAGGACAAGCTGAACTTTCAGTTCGTCGCGGCGCCGCCGCTTGGCGTCGGCATGGTCGTCGCGATCCTCAGCGACAAGCCCGTGCAGATGATCGATCTGCCCGACGTGCCCGCC
>CAISEY010000303.1 GCA_903884435.1 uncultured Hyphomicrobiales bacterium
TCGGCGCGGCGGAGGGCGGCGCGCTCACCCTCGTCTGCGCCCGCGACAGAGCCGCGGCGCTGGCGGACTGGCTGATCGGCAAGGGCGCGGAACACGTCAGCGTCGGCGCGCTCGACTATATTTTCAGCGCCCGCAACGCGCTCTACGAAAAACTGGCGCGCCGCCTTCCGGCCGCCTGAAATCTTTATCGTTACTTAACGTAACGCCGATAGTTTCCGCGTCGTGTCAGGGAGTTTTCGAGTCCAGATTCATCCAGCCGGGGCCTGAGGGATGAAGCATCTCCATATCGCGCGTTTGCGGCGCATCGTCATTTCCGCCGCGGCGTGCCTCGTGGCCGCCACCGCGTTCATCGGCTACGCGGTCGATGGAATCGTCGAGGGGGTCGAGAGCAGGCGCGATCTGTTCGTCGTCGTCGCCGCCTTCCTGGTCGCCGGATTTCTGCTCAAGGGCGCGCACCGCCAGTTCCTCTATCTTCTCGCCTTCGAGGAGCAATTCGTCGACAGGAACAAGACGATCGAGGATCTTGTTTCGACCTTCGAGGCAGCCCTCGACAACATGCCCCAGGGCGTCGCGCTCTACGACAGGGCGCAAAACATCCTGCTCGCCAATCACCGTTACGCCGAAATGTACGGACTCGCCGCGAGCGACATCCGGCCGGGCATGCCAATGCAGGAGATCCTCCGGCTGCGCGTCGAAAAGGGCGTTTTCATCGGATCGGATCCCGACATTTACGTCAGGAGCCGCGTCAACGCGATGCAGACGCCGGCGGACGAGCATGGCGTCGAGCGATTCGCCGATGGACGGATCATCGAGAAGTCGCGCCGGCGGATGCCGAGCGGCGGCTGGCTCAGCGTTCACGAGGACATCACCCAGCGCCAGAAGGCGGAAGACCAGATCGCCTTCATGGCGCATCACGACGCGCTGACCGGCCTCGTCAACCGCGCCGTCCTGCAAACCAAGATCGGCGAGGCCTTCGCCCGCGCCAGTCGCGACGGTTCCGAATTCGCCATTCTCCTGCTCGACCTCGACGACTTCAAGATCGTCAACGACACGATGGGCCACCCCATCGGCGACAAGCTGTTGAAGGAAGTCGCCGGCCGGCTTCGCGCCACGGTGCGCGAGGTCGATCTCGTGGCGCGGATCGGCGGCGACGAGTTCGCCATCGTCCAGCACGCGGAGTTCGATCCGCGCAACAGCGCCAGCGTGCTGGCGTCGCGGCTGATGGAGGCGATCTGCGCGCCCTACGAAATCGACGGCTGCCTGATCAACATCCACCTCAGCGTCGGCGTGGCGCTGGCGCCCACGGATGGCGCGAACGGCGAGGCGCTGCAACGCAACGCCGATCTCGCCCTGTATCAGGCGAAGGCCGCCGGGCGGCGCTGCGTGCGCTTTTTCAACACGGAAATGGATCTTTCGCTGCGCAGCGAACGGGCGCTGGAAAACGACATGCGCGAGGCGCTGGCGCGCGGCGAGTTCGAGGTTCACTACCAGGCCGTCGTCGGCGTCGCCACGGGCCGGACGACCTGCATGGAGGCGCTCGCGCGCTGGCGCCATCCGCGCCACGGCATGGTGCCGCCGGACCGGTTCATCAAGCTCGCGGAGCGGACAGGCCTCATCAACGGGCTCGGGGCCTGGGTTCTGACCGCCGCCTGTTCGGAAGCGGCGACCTGGCCGGATGGCGTGAAGGTCGCCGTGAACCTGTCGCCGGCGCAATTCAAGAGCGGCGATCTCGTGGAGATCGTGCGCGGCGCGCTGGCGGTCTCCGGCCTGCCGCCGGAACGCCTGACGCTGGAAATCACCGAGACGACGCTGCTGGAGCGGACCGACGGCAACCTTCGCGTGCTCAACGAACTCAAGAGCCATGGCGTCTCCATCGCCCTCGACGACTTCGGCACCGGCTATTCCTCGCTGAGCTACCTCAAGACGATCCCCTTCGACGTGATCAAGATCGACCGCAGCTTCGTGATCGAAATGGCGACGAACCAGCGCAGCGCGCAGATCATCGCGGGCATCGTCGGCCTGTCGCGAAGCCTGAATTTCACCACGGTCGCCGAGGGAATCGAGACGCGCGAACAATACGATCTCATCCGCTCGGCCGGCTGCACGGCGGCGCAGGGCTACCTGTTCTCCCGCCCGAAGCCGGCCAGCGAACTCGACTTCGGTCGCCACGCCGGCTTCGCGGACGAGCGCGCCGCCTGATCCGGCGCGCTCAGACCGGCTTGACCACGGCGAACACGAGAATCACGAAGACGATCAGCACGGAAATTTCGTTGAAGACGCGGAAAAACAGCGGCGAACCCGGAAGATCGCCGGCGCGCATCCGCAGGGCCATGCGGCCGCAGACGAAATGATAGACCAGCAGCAGCAGCACGAAGACCAGCTTCCAGTGCAGCCAGCGTCCGCTCACGCCATAACCCAGCCACAGGATGGAGCCGAAGAGAATCGCGAAGGCCATGAGAATCGTGGCGAAGCGAAACAGCCGGAACCCCATGCCCGCGAGCCGCGCGACGGGTTCTCCCGCCGCCTTCGCCTCCGCGAAATTGACGAAAATGCGCGGCAGGTAAAACACGCCGGCGAGCCAGGCCATCACGCAGAGAATATGCAGGGTCTTGATCCAGAGCACGCCGTGTCGCCTCCATTCCGGGAGACGCCTTGTAGCAGGCCCCGGCGACCGGAGCATCGCGCCATTTTCATTCGCGGCAAATCCGTGTAGCGAGGCCGCGAGCCAGTCCAGCCGCCGGAGCCGTCATGTCCGCCTCGATCATCGATTCCGCGATTCTCCGCGATATTTTCAGCGCCGCCGACATGCGCGAGGTGTTCTCGGACGAGCGGCGCACGCAATATTACCTGGACATCGAGGCGGCGCTGGCCGGGACGCAGGCCCGACTCGGGATCATTCCCGCGGAAGCCGGCGAGGAGATCGTCAAACATTGCCACGTCGAAAAAATCGACATGGCGAAATTGAAGACGGCGACCGAGCGCATCGGCTATCCCATTCTCGGCGTCGTGCAGCAACTCGTCGGCCTGTGCCGGGACGGTCTTGGCGAGTGGTGCCACTGGGGCGCGACCACGCAGGACATCACGGACACGGCGACCATCATGCAAATCCGCGCCGGGCTCGAACTCGTCGAGCGGGATCTGCGCGCCATCGCGACATCCCTCACGGGCCTCGCCATCAAATATCGCGACACGCCCATGGCGGCGCGCAGCAATCTGCAACAGGCCGTGCCGATCACCTTCGGTTACAAGTGCGCCGTGCTGCTGGCGGCCTTCCAGCGACATTTGCAGCGCCTCGATCAATTGCGGCCACGGGTGCTGGCCGGCGAATTCGGCGGCGCCGCCGGAAACCTGTCCTCGCTCGGCGACAGGGGGCTCGAGGTGCAGGCAGGCCTCTGCGCGGAGCTTGGCCTCGCGCAACCGGAGATCGCCTGGCACACGGTGCGCGACCGGATCGCGGAGGTCGGTTGTTTCCTCGGCCTCGTGACCGGCACGCTCGGCAAGATTTCGATGGACGTGAAACTGATGATGCAGACGGAGGTCGAGGAAGCCTTCGAGCCCTTCCACGAGGGCCGCGGCTCCTCCTCCACCATGCCGCAGAAGCGCAATCCGATCTCGTCGGCCTATATTCACGGCTGCGTCGGCGTCGTGCGCCAGCACGTCGCGGCGCTGCTCGACGCCAATGTCGCCGATCACGAACGCTCCACCGGCCCCTGGCAAATCGAATGGATCGCGTTGCCGGAAATTTTTTGCCTGACCTCGGGCGCGCTGGCGCAGACGAAATCCCTCGTCGCGGGCTTGCAGGTGAGCCCGGAGGGGATGCGGCGCAATCTCGACATTTCCGGCGGGCTCATCGTGTCGGAAGCCGTGATGATGGGCCTCGGGCCCTCGCTCGGACGGGCGCGGGCGCACGACGTCGTCTACGACGTGTGCCGGCTGGCGATCTCGACGAAACGGCCCTTCCTCGACCTGCTCGCGGAAAACCCCGAAATCTCGGCGCACATGACCCGCGAGCAACTCGCGCCGCTCGTCGATCCCGCGAATTATCTCGGGCAATGCGGCGAGATGGTGGACCGCGTCGTCGCCGGCAACGCGCCGCTGGGTCTCTGACCGCGGCGCCCGCGGCCTATCTGTCGAGGCCGACGAACCGCGGATCGCCGCCGAACGCCGCGGACATGACGCGCGCGACGCGCAGGAACGCGCGGCCCTGGGCCGTGAGTTCCCACCCCGCGGGCGTTTGCACGAGATTGCCGGAGACTTCCTGTTCATGCAGGCGCCGGTCGATTTGCCGCCAGTCGTCGACATAGGCGCCCACGAAGGCGTCGCGGGCCGCGTCCCGCGTCATCGGCGCTCCCGTCTGCTCGAACTTCGTGAGCATGAACACGGAGATCGACCGGTCCACGGTGATCGGCCCCAGCACGAAAGCCGCGAGCAGCAAAGAGGTCGCGACCAGCGCCCCGCCAATGGAATCGCGGTCCGAGAGGCCAAGCGCGGCCGGCGCGCGGCGAAGCGCGAACCAGAACAGAACCAGAAGCGCGACGAAAACAAAGGCGAGCGCGATCACGCCGCGATAAAACATGATCTCGACGCCCAGCTTCGCCAGCGCGCGATTGAGTACGAGAAACAGAACCGCGCCCGCGAGCGTCGCCACGCCGTGGAACGCCACGAGCGACAGGCATTCGACGGCTTTCCCCGGTCGCGGGGGCTCAACGGGGGGCATCGGCGAGCTCGCTCAGGAGAAACACGCGCGCGTGCGCGGTGGAAAGGCTGGCCGGCGTCCGCGCGACCCAGGAATTCGGGTCGGCGAAATTCGGATCGCGCGACGTGACGACAAGGGCGGCGATCCGGTAATTCGAGGCGATCCGGCGCACGTCGTCGAGGGTCGCCGCGGGATCGACGAAGACGGGCGCGATCGCCTCGAAGCGCGCCTGGACGTCCGCCTCCGAAGGACCGAACAGCCGTCCATTGTGGAGATCGGAGACCGCCGCGGGGAAATGGCCGTAAAGCCCGTAGGACAGGGCGCGCTCCCACGTCGGCCTGAACTGAACGACGGAATTTCGGGGAAGCCTCGTCGAAAGCCAGGTCCAGGCCGCGATCTGATCCGGCAGGGTCGCGCGCGCGACGGAGCCACGCGGCAATTCCTGGCCCGGCTCCCAACGCAATTGCACGCTCGCGAAGATCGTCGCGCCATAGCCGAGCACGAGACAGATCCGCGCGACGGCGGTCAGTCCGAGGCGTTCGATCGCGCCCGCGCGAAGGGCGGCGAGGGTCCAGACGCAGGTCGCGAGTTGCGCGAAGAGCATGACCCGCCAGGCGAGATCGTTGTTGAGAATCGTCGAACGCGTGAACGTGGCGAGGAGGACGGACGCGATCGTGGACAGGACAAGGACCATCGCGATATCGTCGCGAAGGCCGCGCCGTCCCGCGACGCGCCAGAACGCCCAGGCTCCGAGGGCGAAAACGCCGAATTCGAGAGCCATCGAAATGAACAGCCTCGCCGCCCAGAGCAGGAAGGCCGCGGGCTCCGCCATGTCGGGATAGTCCATGCGGAAATTTTCGCGCAGGCCAAACGCCACCGGCGGAGGACCCTGCGCTCCCGCGACGGGGATCAGCGTCACGAGCCAGGGCAGCGCGATCAGCCCCGCGCCAAGGCCCGCGAGCGCGAGCCGCGCGGCGTCGCCGGGACGGCGCGCGAACAGCAGGGCCGCGAACCAGAGCGCCGCCGTCAGCGCGGCCCCGAGCGCGACATAGACCGAGAGGCCCGCCATCGAGGCGAAGGCGAGGCTCGCCAGCGCCACCCGGCGCCAGTCCGCGGAGGACCGGCCGGCGAGCGCCATGAAACCGACGAAAGCGGCGCAGAGACCGGCGACGTGATGCGGCACCCAGAGAGCGCCGCCGAGCCAGGACGTCACGTCCGTGTCCCAGGATTCGATCGGCGCGTCCCGCAAGCGCCCGCCCCGCGTATAGAGGCTCGAGAGCGCGGGAATGATGTCGAGGCCCGTCGTCAGCAAGATCGCGACAATCCACCCGGCCGCGGACGCGCGCGGCCTGGCGCCGCCGCAAGCCTCGTCCGCGCCGGAGCGGCTCCAGACCTCGAACACGAGCGCGAAAAGCGCGAAGCCCGCGAGAATGGAGCCCGCGAAACCCGCGTGCCGCGCGGCGACTCCGAGCGGACCTCCAACAATGCTCGCGACAGCCGTCAGCGTGTAAAAAAAGTAGTAATAGGCGACCTTGCGCCCGGGTTCGAAAAACGTCGGATTGCCGGGCGGCGTCCCCGTGTCTTCGATCGACCAGGTCACGGCGGCGTGCTTGACGTGATCGATCATCAGGTAACTGTGCGACAATCCGCCCGCGCCGTCGGGCAAATCGACGAGACACAGCGCGGCGAACACGATCCAGGCGAGAGCCGCCGCCAGCCAGACGGGCCCGACGCGCGTCCAGGGCCCCGCGCCCTTCACGAGCGCGGGGACGCCGGCGAGCGCCATCGCAACGGCGGCCGCGGTCATCGCGCCGGAGCCGAGACGCCCGGCGAGATCGCAGAGGACCGGCAGACAGGCGAAGCCGCAAAGCAGCCCGACGCCCGCGCGCCGCGCGAGTCCCGCCTCGACAAAGCCCGGCAAACGCAGAAGCCGCGCGAACAGGGCGCCGCCAGGGATCGCCAGGGCCGAGAGGATCACGAGGGCGGCCCATGTACCGCTCAGTTCAAGAAGAAAGAATCGCATCAGCGGGCCCCGTCGGCGGAGAACCTACCGGCGATTCGCCAGGCAAACGTCAACGCGGCCGGGCGCGCGGGACGCGGACAGGCAGGGAAGCAACATCGCGCCGCTGCGCGCTCCCGCCTCAGTCGAACGTCGCCTGATAGGTCTTGCTCAAATAATCGCGCACCCATTCGCGCGCGGCGGGGGAGATCGTCGTCGCCTGGCGGAACAGCTCCTCGCCCGCGGCGTCCGTCACCTGTTCGTATTCGCCGATCATCTCGTCTTTCTTCGCGAGATATTCGGGATCCGAGACCATCTTGCGCAGAACGTCGCGATAGGCGGCGACGATGTCGTCCGGCGTGTCCTTCGGCAGCAACAGAAGTTTCTGCGCGGGAAAACCCGCGACCAGAAAGGCGCGGAACGCCTCCCATTCGATGCCCGAGGGCTTCTTGCCCGAGACAATCTCGATGGCCTCGCCGATGTGCGGCAAATCCGGAAAATTCGGATCGCGCGCGAGATTGCCCTTCTCGTCGAGAGCGCCGAAGGAAAACAGCGGCGCGGCCTCGCCATTCCTCACGAGCGGCAGCGACGAGCGCAGATAGGCGGTCGTCGTCTGGTAGTCGATGTCGAATTCGCCGCGCTCGAAGCCGATGCGCCCCTCGCCGCGCCCGGGGAAGCCGAAGACGTGTTGCACGTCGAGTCCGAGCAGCCGGAACGCGAGCATGGGCGCGAGATCGAGCGAAGTCGCGCCCTGGCTCGCGTAGTGAAGCTGGACGCCCTTCAGCTTGCCGAGATCGGCGAGGGATTTCACGCCGTGTTTCGTGCTGACGTAGGCGACGCCGCCGGTCGGCGAGGCCCAGGCGAGCTTCCAGTCCCGATAGTCGTATTTCACCTGTTTGACGCCGAGCAAATAGGGAAACTGCGTCGATCCGGACGTGACGAGCACCGTCAGCCCGTCGGGTCTGGCCGTCGCCGCGAAGAGATTGGCGCCGGAAATCGAGCCGCCGCCCGGCGCGTTCCTGACGACGTTCTGCGGATTGCCCGGCAGGTATTTGCTCAGGAACGGGGCGTTGAACCTCCCCCAGAGATCAGTGCCGCCGCCCACGCCATAGGGAATGAGCACGGTGACGGTTTGCCCCGCGAAATTCGCGGCCGCGGCCCGTCCGGCGGACAGGACGCTCGCCGAGGCGGCGACGCCCCTCATGAAATCCCTGCGATCCATGCCGCGGCTCCCCCTCTGTTTTGTTAGCCCCGGTCTATTTCGCGGAGACGGCCTCGCCCAGCGCGAATGTTCCATCGCCCGCCGGTTTCAACTCGATCCGGCGCCTGTGAAAGGCCGCCAGCGTCGAGCGGTGGCCGATGGAAACGATGGTCGTGCGCGGGAGCTTCTCCGCGAGAGCCTGGTAGAGCCCCGCCTCGTTGTCCTCGTCGAGGGACGCCGTCGCCTCGTCGAGAAACAGCCAGTCGGGCCTGGCGAGCAACGCGCGCGCCACCGCGAGGCGCTGCTGCTCGCCGCCGGACATGCGCTGCTGCCAGTTGTCTTCCTCGTCGAGGCGGCCCACGAAATCGCCGAGGCGCGCCGCTTCGAGCGCCTCGCGCACGCGCGCGTTGTCATAGGCCGACGGTTCCGATGGATAGGCGACGGCGGCGCGAAGAGTCCCGTTGGGAATGTAAGGCTTTTGCGGAAGCAACATGACGCGCGCGCCCGCGGGCACGTCGACGCGCCCCTTGCCAAAGGGCCAGATTCCCGAAATGGCGCGAAACAGAGTGGATTTTCCCGAGCCGGAAGGACCATTGAACAGGACCGGCTCCAGAGGGGCGAATTTCATGCTGGCGGAAGACAGGATCTCGCGACCGTCGGGCAAGGCGAGGGAGAGATCGCTGATCGCCAGCGCGCCGTCCGCCGCGGCCGCCGCCAGAACGGGCGCCCTGCCGTCAAGCGCCTTCGCCGCGGCGATCGAAGCGTCGAAGCCCACGAGACGATCGAGAACGGCCTTGAATTCGGCGAGCGAGGCGTAATAGGTCACGAAAAACTTCAGGGCGTTGTCGACCTGGCCGAAGGCGCTCGCGGTTTGCCGCAGAATGCCGAGCTGAATCTTGCCGGTGAAATAGAGCGGCGCCGCCATGATGTAGGGAATGTAGGGACTGATCTGGCCATAAAACGCGGTGAACGCGATGAGTCTCTTGCGCACGCGCATCATGTCGATGAAGTTGTCGTAGACACGGCCAAAACGCGTCATGGCGCCGGCGCGCTCCGTGGTCTCGCCCTTCAACAAGGCGATTTGCTCGGAATATTCGCGCAGGCGGGCGAGCGAGAAGCGAAAATCCGCTTCGTAGCGTTGCCGGAAAAATTGCAGTCCGACGAGCGATCGCCCGATGACATGCGTGATCAGCGTGCCAAAAGCCGCGTAGAGCAAGGCGACCCAGAACAGGAAACCCGGCACCCTGATGTCGGTGCCGGGAATCGGGAAGTCCGTCGACAGGGTCCATAGCAGGACCGCGAAGGACACGAGCGAGGAGAGCGTGGAAATCAGCAGGATCGAATAGGAATAGACGCCGTAGCCGCCCGATCCGAGACCTCCATCGATGAAACGGCTCACGTCTTCCGCGATGCGCTGGTCCGGATTGTCGGCCTGTCCGCCCTCGAGACCCATGCGATAGTGAGTGGCGCCATCGAGCCAGTGCGCGACGTAGAAATTCGTCAGGCACCGCCGCCAGCGAATCGTGAGGACCGAGGTAATCACGATTTCGATGACCGCAATGGTGATGAAGACGATCGCCCAGGGCATGAACACATAGAAAAGCTGGCGCCAGAATTCCGGGGCGTCCTTGTTCTGGAGGGCGTTGAACCAGTCGCGGCCAAAGAAAGACAGACGCACGTCAATGGCGACCTGTGCCTGGTTGATCAGAACGAGGCAGACGACCATGGCCGCGGCGAGCGCGCGCTCGCTGACGCCGAAGGAACGAAACGGCCAGACGCGCGCCGTTGTCCGTTCCCGCGAATCGAAATAGCGATCGGAAATCACCGTCATCGAACGCACGACGGGTAATTTCGACGCGGCCCAGACCAGGATCGAGAACATCGCGACCGTCAAGGGCAGCGAGTCCGGAATCGAGTAGTCCTCGAGCCCGGCGGGCCAGGCCCCGACCGCGGACAGGAGATTGAGCCCGCCGAAAATCAGCGTCTCCGTCGAAAATATCGCCACGAAAATTTTCAGGAAGGTCGAAATCCCCGCCGACCGGAACGTCGTCCAGGCGCAAATCAGGGAAAACCCCGCCAGCAGCGTCGCGGGAATCGCCGCGGTGCTCCAGTAAACGGCGAGCGACACGGCGGACAGGACGGTGACGGCGAGGCTGAGCAATTTCATCTGGAATTCCCGCGAAAACCCCGGCGCGGCGAGCGCCGCGCGAAGCAGGGCGCGAATCTAGCACAAGTCGCGGTCGCGACCACGCGGGCGAAGCGCATGGTTCTCGCCGCGGCCGCGATGGGGCATAGTCCCGGCCGGCGAGGGCCACGAAAACAGGGAGGCGACCATGCGGTTCCAGTCAGGCGCGTTGAATTTCAATCGAAGGGCCTTCCTCGCCGCGGCCGGCAGCCTCGCCGCGGGACCGGGCGCCCATGCCCAGGACCCTGGCCAGAGTGGCGTTCGCCCGCCGCGCAAGCTCGCGGAAGCCGTCGCGAATTTCGCCGTGGCCTACGATCCGTCGAAAGCCCCTCCCGAACTGATCGAGCGCGCGCGCGTCGCCTTTGTCGACACCGTGGGCGTGATGCTCGGCGGCGCGCACGAGGACGTGGCCGTGCTGGCCCGCGAGATGGTGAAGGCCGAGGAAAGCGCGCCGCGCGCGACGATCGCCGCGAGCGCCCTGCGCGCCACGCCGCAACTCGCCGCGCTCGCCAACGGCGTCGCGGCGCACGCCATGGACTACGATTTCAGTTACGCCAGCGGCCAGTCCGTCTCGCCCGTCATTCCCGCGCTGTTGCCGCTGGCGGAGACGCTCGGCTCGACGCCGGCGGAGGCCATCGCGGCCTTCATCGTCGGCGCCGAAGTCGCCGCGCGGCTGGTGCGCACGGCCCCGAAGATCTCGGCCCTCGGCGGCTGGCACGCGGTCGGCATGGTCGGCCCGATCGCGACGGCGGTCGCCTGCGCGCGGCTGATGAAACTGCCCGCGCCCGCGATCGTCGACGCCATCGGAATCAGCGCCTCGCTCGCCAGCGGCGTCAGCGCCAATTTCGGAACGATGACGAAGCCGCTGCATTCCGGCCACGCGGCGCGAAACGGAATCATGGCGGCGCTGCTGGCGTCGAAGGGCTTCACCTCCAGCGCCACCGCGCTCGAGGGAAAGAGCGGTTATTTCGACACGTTCAACCGCGCCCTGCCGCAAGTCGCCGGCGCCTTCGACGACCTCGGTTCGCGCCACGACCTGCTCGAACGCGGCTACAAGATCAAGCGCTACCCGTGCGGCGGCCTCTCCCACACGGCGATCGACGCGACGCTGGCCCTGCGCGAAAAACTTGGCGGACGCGTCGCGGAGATCGCGAAAGTCGAGGCGGGCATCACCAGAAACGCCTTCCAGCGCATCGGGAGCGCCTATCCCGACTCGATTGAAAGCGCCAAGTTCAGCATGCCCTACATTGGCGCGTGGACGGTGCTGAACGGTCCGCCCGCGCTGAAAACCTTCACCATGGCGGAGATCGGCGACCCTCGCGTGAAGGCGTTCGCCACGAAAATCTCGCATCGCGTCGATCCGGAATTCGCGGACGAGGTGGAGGAAGCGCCGGGCCGCGTGCGCGTGACGCTGACGAACGGCGAAACCCTCGAGGAAAAAGTCTGGTACGCCAGCGGCTCGCCGCAAAACCCGATGACTCCCGCCCAGATCGAGGCGAAGTTCATGGATTGCGCGCGGCTGACGATGAAAGACGAACAGGCGCGGCGCGTGTTCGCCTGGACGAGCGCCCTGCCGGAGAAGGCGTCGTTCGCCGATCTCTGGGGGCTGCTGCGGGTCGGGTGACGCGGGCCGGAACAGCGGCGACGCTGATTATCCCGTCGCGGGAGCCTTGCGAACGAGATTCGGAACGAAGGCGCAGGGGTTCCCCGGATCCCAGTAGCCGCCGTCGAACTCGACGGATTCGCCCACGTCCACGGTCACGCCGTCCGGCACGACGGCGATTTCGCGCGACGGACCGAGGGGGCGCGGCACCTCGATCACGGCGCGAGGATTGTCTCGCAGGGCGGGATCGCTTTGCGCCCGCAGCATCATTTCCGTGCGCATCCGCATGGACAGCGCCTCCGCCGGATCGAGAAAGCCGACGACCTTTCCCGCGCCGTCCGCGAAGATCGGGCCCTCGCGCCGCGGACACCCGGACGGGTCCATCGCCTTCGGCCGCGCGGAGGGCGTGAAGGACTGCGCCAGCGCGGTCGCGGCGCCCAGCGTCGCCGCGACGGCTCCCGCGAGAATGGCGCGCGCGGCCACGCGCGTCAGGCCTGCAACGCGGCCTTCACCCTCGCCGGCGTGAAGGGGATGTCGCGCAGGCGCACGCCGGCCGCGTCGAAAACCGCGTTGGCGAGCGACGCGCCGGTCGGCCCCTGCGACGCCTCGCCGGTGCCGAGAAACGGCAGGCCCGGCTTGTCGAGCAGTTCGACCTCGATATTGGGGATCTCGCTGAAGGTGAGGATGGGATAGGAAACCCAGTCGGCGCTCTTCACGCCGGCGGCGTCGAAGCGCACCCCTTCCTTCAGCGTCCAAGACAGCGACTGCACGATGCCGCCCTCGATCTGGTTTTTCACGCCGTCGGGCGCGACGACCTCGCCGCAATCGTTGACGGAGACGACGCGCAAGACGCGTATCCGGCCCGAGGCGCGATCGACCTCGACCTCCATCGCGACGGCGTTGTAAGCGGCGAGCCCCTTGTAACGGGCGAAACCGACGCCGCGGCCGCGGCCCGGAGTTTTCTTCCAGTCCTTCCAGCCGAACAGGTCGGCGGCCCTTTGCAACACCGCGCGTCCGCGCTCGTCCTTGAGATAGCGAAGACGGAACTCCAGCGGATCGACGCTGGCGCGCGCCGCCAGTTCGTCCATGAAACTCTCGATGGCGAAGACGTTGGCGTAGGCGCCGAGGCCGCGCGTCGAGGACGCCCGCGCGGCGAAATTCGTCAGAAAATGCGTCGTCACTTTCTGGCCGGGGAATTCATAGAGCGCGATGGCGTTGCGGTCGGCCGCGTAGTTTGGCGGGCCGCCGTTGACCGGCGTCGGCAACGCGAAGGGCTTTTCGAGATAATGGGCCGCGAGCAGATTGCCCGCCTTGCCGCCCGGCCGCGTGCCATGCGAGGTCGACCAGAGATCGTAGGTCCAGTCGATCACGTCGCCCTTCCCGTCGATGGTCGCCTTCATCTTCATGAGCATGGCGGCGCCATAGGGCTCCCACTTGTGCTCGTCGTGGCGAGACCACTGAACGCGGACGGGCCTGCCGGGCGCGGCCCGCGCCAGCAGCGCGGCGTCCGCCGCCGCGTCGTCGGCGGCGTTGTGGCCATAACAGCCGGAGCCCTGCACGTGCTGGCCGTGCACCTTGTCCTTTTCCATGCCGAGCATTTCGGCGATGGCGGCGCAGGTCTCGAAAATCGACTGGCTGTGCGACTGGACGCGCATCGTGTCGCCATCGAGCGTCGCCACGGCGGTCGACGGGCCGATCGAGGCGTGCATGTGGTAGGGGCGCCGGTAGGTCGCCTCCACCGTGGCGGCGACAGGCGTCGCGGACTTGCTTGGCGAATCCTTGATGAAAATGTCCTGCGATTTCTGCGCCAGCATCCAGTCGTGGACGGTGTCCTGGGTTTCGCTTTTCGCGGGCGTTTCCCATTTCGCGGCGCGGCGCAGCGCGTCGATGGCGTCGATGGCGATTTCCTCGCGTTCGGCGATGACGCCGACCCAGGAGCCGTCGCGCACGACCTTCACGATTCCCGGCGTCTTTTCCACGTCCCCCGCGTCAAGAGAAACAAGCCTGGCTTCGTAGACGGGCGGACGCAGCACGCGGCCGTGCAACATGCCCTCCGGGCGCAAGTCCTGAATGAAGATCGTCGAGCCCGTGACCTTGGCGGGAATATCGACGCGTGGAACGGGCTTGCCGACGTAACGGCGCTCGCCGCGCGGCTTCAGCGGCGCCTTGCCGGTCGCGAGAACCTCGAGTTCGGCCCCGGTGCGAGATCCCAGTAGGTCACGCTCTTGCCATCGGGCGCGCTGACCTTGCCGTCGGCGACCTTCAGCGCGTCGGCCGCGACACCCAGTTTTCGGGCGGCGAGACCGAGCAGGATTTGCCGCGCGTCGGCGGAAACGGCGCGAACGGCGGAACCGCAATTCGGCATGGAGAACGAGCCCGCCGTCACGCCCTCGTCCGGCACGAGGCGCGTGTCGCCCGACGTGATCACGAGGCGCGACAGGTCGATGTCCAGCTCCTCCGCGCAGATTTGCGACACGGCGGTGAGAATGCCCTGGCCAATCTCGACCTTGCCGACGAGCAAACGCACCTTGCCGCCCGCCTCGACGCGCAGCCAGGACGAGACCTTCGGCGCGAGCTTGAGATCGCCCGGAAGATCCGGCGCGGGCGCCTGGGCGAGCGCGGGATCGAGAATGTCGAACCCCACGGCGAGGGCGCCGGCGCCCTTGATGAAATCGCGGCGATTGCTGGCGAGACCGTCCATGGCTCAGGCCTCCCGCGAGGCGCGCAGCACGGCGCGCACCATTCGATTCTGCGCGCCGCAGCGGCAGAGATTGCCATCGAGCGCCAGGCGAATTTCACCTTCCGAGGGCTTCGGATTCTGGTCGAGCAGCGCCTTCGCCCGCATGATCACGCCATTGACGCAGTAGCCGCATTGCATGGCGGCCTCCTCGGCCATGAAGGCCTTCTGCAACTTGCCGGGATTTTCCCGCGTTCCGAGGCCCTCGAGCGTGGTGATTTCCTGACCCGCGACGGCGCCCGCCGACGTGACGCAGGAGCGCACCGGCTGGCCATCGACAAGCACGAGACACGCGCCGCATTGCGCGAGGCCGCAGCCGAATTTCGGGCCATTCAGCTTGAGGTCGTTGCGAAGCACGAACAACAGCGGCGCGTCGTCGGAAACCGGCACGTCGTGCGCGCGGCCATTGACCTTGAGAGTGGGCATTGCGAGCCTCCGGGAAATCGCCCGGAACATGCGTTGGAGGGCGCCGGGTTGTCAATGAAACGCCCGGCGCCGTTTCAATCCCCGCCCCCGCCCCCGCCGCCGCAGCTTCCGCCGCCGCACGAACTTCCGCCGGAATCGCCGCCGCTTGAGTCGCCCCCTCCCGGATCGCCGCCAGAGTCGCCGCCGAAACCGCCGGAGCTCGCTCCGGCGCCGCTCGCGCCGTCGCCGAAGCCCGCGGTGCCTCCGTCAAATTCACTCGACGAAAAATCGCCGCCGCATTGCGTGCCCGCGGCGCCATTGCGGCGAAGTTGTTCGCAGTCCGGGTGATAGACGTAGCCGCCGGGTATTTTCAGCTTCGTGTCGAGCGCGAACAGTAGCGGCATTCGCGTTGGCCGGACGGGATTGACGTTTTCGTACTTGCAAACGAACCACCAGACGCGGCGCAGGCCCTCGTTGTCTTTTTTCCGGCCGTCCTTCAACGCGACCGCCGGCGTGTGATGCAGGAACCCGCCGAAGGCTTTCTTGCAAAACTCGTCGTAATCGCGCGTGAAGAGGATGAACTCATGCCAGAGATCGTCCGCGACCTGCGAGGGCATGGCGACGTATTTGCGACCGCTCATCAGGTAGGCCACGAAAAACTGTCGCAACCCGCGCGAGACGAGAGCGGCGTCCTTCGCCCGCAGTCGCGGATGCCGGACGACGAGCTTGCGCAGCAGGCCGCGCGGCCATTCGTAGGTGCGGATGAATTCGGCGCGGCGCAGCGCGAGAGTGCGGCGCCGGTCGTTCAGCGTGAAGGCGACGCCGCAGAGGCCGAGAAAGCCGAGGATGACGAGAATGGGGGTCAAGGCGGGCGCTCCCGGCCAGGCTGGTTATGACGCCGCGACATCGTCACGGCGTCCCGGACGTCGCAAACCGGGCGCCTCCGCCCCAAACGAAACGGGAGGGCGCGCGCCCTCCCGAACATGGATGGCCGGCGGCAGCCGTGGATCAGACCGGCGCGCCGATCGTAACCTTGAGGCTGCCCGCGCCCTCGATCGTGCCCTCGAGCACGTCGCCGACCTTGCACGGGCCGACACCCGCCGGCGTGCCGGAGAGGATCACGTCGCCCGGACGCAGATGATAAAGCGTCGACAGGTGCGAAATGATTTCCGCGACCGACCAGATCATCAGCGAGAGATCGGCGTTCTGCTTCGTCACGCCGTTCTGGCGCATCTCGATCTTCTGTTTCACCGGCGCGCCGAATTTCGCGGCGGGAACGACGGCGGAAATCGGGGCGCTGTGCTCGATGTCCTTGCCGATGTCCCATGGCAACTGCTTGGCGCGCTTCTTCAACTGGAGATCGCGGCGGGTCATGTCGAGACCGCAGGCGTAGCCATAAACCTTCGACAGGGCGTCCGCGACGGACACGTTGTGCGCCGGAGCGCCGATCACGACGACGAGCTCGAACTCGTAGTGGAAATTGTCCGTGCCCTGGGGATAGGGAACCACGGAGCCGTCGGGGACGACCGTCTCGCTCGCCTTGGTGAAATAGAAGGGCTCGTCGCGCTCGACCTGCTGGCCCATTTCACGGGCGTGTTCCTCGTAATTGCGACCGACGCAAAAGACGCGCTGCACGGGAATGCGGTCCTCGCTGCCGACGATCGGCAGCGTCACCACGGGCGCGGCTGGGAAAATGAGCTTGGACATGGAACTCTCGGGGCTTGAGGAGCGCCGGGGCTCCGGCGGCTGGGGGCGCACACTAGTCAACGCGGCGCCCGAGTCAAATTCGCGCGTCTCGCCGGAACGGTTGATTTCCACGTGATTTCCGCCAGTGTGGAGACAATGGACACACGCGGCGCGAGGCGAGGAAACAGCGAGGCGACGCCCGCGGCGCGGGCGGCGATCGAGGAGGCCGCGGCGCGCGGCGCGCCCGCCGGAAGACGCATCAGGAGAGAAAATGTCCGACTACATGCTGCTCGACATCACCGTCGAGAACCAGATCGCCACCATTGAACTGCGTCGCCTCGCGCGGGAAGCCCGCGGAGGCAAGGGCGCGCAACGGGCCGCCGAGGTCGGCCGCGCCCTCAACGCGCTGCGCGACGACAACGGCGTGCGCGTCATCGTCATCACCGGCAAGGACGACGTGTTCACGATTCCCCCGTCGAGCTACGGGCATCACGGCAACCCCGGCGGCGACCGGGACATCATGACCGGCGTCACACGCGCGGTGGAAGCCATGTGCGCCATCGACAAGCCGGTCATCGCCAGGGTCAACGGCCACGCGGTGGGCTTCGGCGCCAATCTGGTGCTCGCTTGCGATTTCATCGTCGCGGCGGAAGACGCGATCATCGCCGACCATCACATGAGTTGCGGCGACCTCGTCATCGACGGCAACGTCGTCGGCTCGGCCGACCATTGCATGGTCACCGGCGACGGCGGCGCGGTGTTCGCGCCGTTGAAAATGCCGCGCGCCATGGCGATGGAATATCTCCTGCTCGCGCGCCCCTTCACCGCGAAGGAGCTGGCGGCGATGGGCGTCGTCAATTACGCGGTGCCGCGAGACCAGCTCGACGCGAAGACCAACGAGATCGCGACGCGTTTGATCCGGCGCAACGCCTACGCGCTCGCCTTCAACAAGCGCGTGCTCAACAAGGATCTTCTCGCCCGGTTCAACCAGATCCACGACGCGGCCCTGGGCTACGAATTCCTGAATTTCTACATGCAGACGCCGCAGGCGAAGGCGCTGGGCCAGGGCCGGGGCGAGGACAAACTGTAGGCGAGGACAAACTCCAGGCGAGGACAAACACCAGGATTGTCATCGTTTCGCCGCGCGGGCGCGTCAATCTCGCGCGTGAATCGGGAGGCGACACCATGCGCGTCAACGGACATGACTTCAGAAGCATCTGGCTCGACGAGGACGGCCTGCGCGTGGTCGTCATCGACCAGACGCGGCTGCCGCACGAATTCGCCACGCGAACGCTCGCCTCCGCCGAGGACGCGGAACGGGCCATCCGCGACATGCTGGTGCGCGGGGCGCCGCTCATCGGCGCGACGGCCGCCTACGGAATCGCGCTCGCGATGAACGAGGACGCCTCGGACGCGGGCCTTCACGGGGCGTGCGAGTTCATCGCGGCGGCGCGGCCCACGGCGATCAATCTCGCCTGGGCCGTCGGCCAGATCCGCGAATTGCTGGATCCCCTGCCGCCGTCCGAACGGCTCGAGGCGGCCTATGCCGCGGCTGGCGTGCTCGCGGACGAAGATGTCGCCATCAACTCGGCCATCGGCGACCACGGCCTGAAGATTTTTCGCGAGATCGCGGCGCGCAAGGCGCCGGGGGAAACGCTGAACATTCTCACCCATTGCAACGCCGGATGGCTGGCCACGGTCGACTGGGGCACGGCGACCGCGCCGATCTACAAGGCGCACGATTCCGGCGTGAGCCTGCACGTCTACGTGAGCGAAACGCGACCGCGCAACCAGGGCGCGTCGCTGACGGCGTGGGAACTCGCCAACCATGGCGTGCCGCACACGCTCGTCGTCGACAACAGCGGCGGCCATCTCATGCAGCGCGGCATGGTCGATCTCGTGATCACCGGCACCGACCGCGTCACCGCGACGGGCGACGTGTGCAACAAGATCGGCACCTATCTGAAGGCGCTCGCCGCGCGCGACAACGGCGTGCCGTTCCTTGTCGCGGCCCCCTCCCCGTCCATTGACTTCAGCATCGAGGACGGCGCCCGGATTCCCATCGAGACGCGCGACGCCGGAGAGGTCACCCATGTCAGCGGACGCACCCGCGACGGACGCATCGAAACGGTGCGCCTCGCGCCCGAGGCGAGCCCCGCGCTGAACCACGGGTTCGACGTGACGCCGGCGCGGCTCGTCACCGGGCTCGTCACGGAGCGTGGCCTGGTGACGGCGGATCGCGACGCGCTCGCGGCGATGTTCCCCGAGCGGCTCGCAGGGGCCCCGGCGTCGGCCTGACATTTGCCGTCGGGCGAAATCCGCCTATGCTGGCCAGACGGGACAGGACGGCGCGTCGCGCCGCAACGAGAGCCCGCGAGGAGGAAACCATGCGCAAGGCTTTGGCGGCGGCGGCCGCGACAATGCTGTTCGCCAGCATTCCCGCCCTCGGCGACGGCAAGGCCTCGCGAATGCCCGATCTCACCGAGGCGCAATTGCGGGAAATCGCCGCGAACCGCGCCGCGCAGGGCACGGCCATCATCAATCTTTCGCTGACCACGGGCCATGCGCCGGTCATCGCAAGGGCCACCGGCCAGCTGGCGCAGGCGCTGCGCAACGACGCGGTTTCCCCCCGCCTCCTGCGCGAACTCGCGATCTTGCGCACGGCGCATGTCGTCGGTTCGGAATATGAATTCGTTCAACACGTCGTCCTCGCGAAAGGCTGCGGCTATCCGCAAGCAAAAATCGACGCGATTCCAGACTGGACGGGCTCGAAACTGTTTGACGACAGGGAAAGGGTCCTGCTCGCCTACGTCGACCGGTTCACCAGGGGCGGCGACGTCGACGACGCGACGTGGGGCGCGATGGAAAAGACCTTCACGCCGCGCGAGATCGTCGAACTCTCCGTCACCATCGGCAACTACTACGGCAACGGCCTGCTGACGAAGGCGCTGCGGGTGAAGCTCGAAACCGGCGGCCACGTCAGCGGCCAGGGCAAGTGCTGAGGGAGGAGAAGATCATGCGCGCTTCCTTCAAAATCGCTTCCCTGCTCCTCGCCATCGCCGCGTCCCCCGCCTTCGCCGATGGTCCGAAGGTCTCTCGTCTGCCCGGCGTGCCCGGCCAGACGCCGGAGGCGGCCCGCGCCGGGCGGCCCGCCGGCGAGGACACGATCAACCTGACGATTTCACGCGGCCACGCGCCGCCTGTCTCGGCCGCGACGGGCGTTCTCGCGCGCGCCCTGCGCAACGACGCGACGACGCCGCGCATCCTGCGAGAGCTGACGATCATGCGCACGGCGCTATTCGTGAAATCCGACTATGAAATCAACCAGCACATCCCGATGATCAAGGCGTGCGGCTACACGGACGCCAAGATCGAGGCGGTGAAGAACTGGCGCGCGTCGTCGCTGTTCGACGAGCGGGAACGCGCGCTGCTCGCCTTCGTCGACCAGATGCTCGCCGGCGGCGACGTGGACGACCCGACGTTCGATACCTTCTCGAAACACTTCACGCCGAAGGAAATCATCGAGATCGCCGTCACCGTGTCGAACTACGTGGCGACGGGTCTTTACACAAACGCCATCAGGCTGGAGATCGAGAAGGACGGACGCCAGGCCTTCATCGGCAAGTGCTGACGGCGCGGGCTCATTCCGGCAGTCCGTGAACGGGCCTTCCATCCAGCGCGACGCAGGCGCAATAAACGAATTTTTCGCCCATGATTTTGGCGTCCCACAGGCCGGCGGCGCGAAAGGCCGGACGCGCGTCGTCGGCGACGCGAAACGTCCCGAAGCGATCGAACCCGATCGCGACCGTCGCCGGATCGCGCTTGAGCCCCGTCCCGAGAGCCTTCAGATAGGCTTCCTTGGCGATCCAGGTTTCGAGAAAGCGGGTGACGCGCGATTCGGAGCGCCATTCCTTTTCCATTTCGACGCGCTCGACCGGATGCAGAACCTCCCGGAGCGGTTCCGTCGGCGGTCCGGCGAATTCAATGTCGACGCCCACGGGCGCGTCCGAAATCGCGAGCGCGGCGAAAGACTCCCGCGCCGAAACCGAAACGAAGATCGACGGGTCCGGCCCGACCACCCGCGGCGCGCCATCGGCGTCGTGCGTCACGACAACGTCGGCGGGCGAACAGCCAAGGCGCAGGGACACGAGCTTTCGCAACAAAGCGCGGCGCCGCAGAAAATATTTTCGCGGCCCCGCGAGCTTGCCACGTTCGTCGGCGATGTCCCGTGGCGTCGGCGCGAGGTCGAGCAACGGAGCCAGCACGGGGTCTTCGAGGTCCACGACGAGCGCCCGCGTGGTCAAGTCCCCCGAGAGCGTCTTCCAGCGGGCGATCTGCCGCGCGTAAATCCAGATGGGGTGCGGACGCATGATGCCCTGTTTTCTCCGGGACAATCGCCCTCAGCCCGCGAACAGCGCGCGGATGCGCCGGTCGATCCCGTCGCGAACGGCGCGGTAGGCGGCGAGGATCGTCTCGCGCCCGCCCTCCACCGCGGTGGGATCGATCGTCGGCCAATACACGGCTTCCACCGCCATGACGCGGGTGAATTCGAGGGCGCGGTGATGCGCCTCGGGCGAAAGGCTGATGATCATGTCGAAAGCCGTGTCCTCGAGATCGTCGAAGGTGCGCGGCTTGTGGCGGGATATGTCGATGTCGAGTTCGGCCATGACGGCCACGGCGAACCCGTCGAGTTCCCCCTGGCGCAACCCCGCCGATTCGAACCAGGCCACGCGTCCGAAGGCCTGGCGCGCCAGCGCCTCGGCCATGGGCGAGCGGATCGCGTTGAACGTGCAGGCGAACTGCACGGATTGCGGCCGTTTGCGGATGGACTCCGGCCTTGCCAGTCCGGGTTGTTCCCCCTCGCGCGTCACGCTCAGCCCTTCCAGTGCAGGGCGGTGACAAGCGTAAAGAGACGGCGCGCGGTGTCGAAATCACAGTCGATCTTGCCGGCGAGGCGGTCG
This sequence comes from uncultured Hyphomicrobiales bacterium, assembly GCA_903884435.1. Lineage (GTDB taxonomy): Bacteria > Pseudomonadota > Alphaproteobacteria > Rhizobiales > Beijerinckiaceae > Terripilifer. Next base: position 21,474 of record CAISEY010000303.1, read on the forward strand.
GCGAGCAATTGCGCGCCGTCGTTGTGCAACCCGCGACGGCCCATGTCGATGGCCTCGATACGCGCGGGCGGCGCGGTCCGGATCGCCGCGTAATAGCTTTCGCACACCTCGAAATAATCCTTGAGAAGCCGCCGGAACGGCGTCAGCGAAAGGATGTGGGTGACAATGGGCTCCCCCTCCAGCGTGCGCACGTCGAGCACGAGCTTTTTCTCGCGCAACGCGACGTTCAGAACGAAGGGTCCGTTGTCGCGGCCGGGCACGCCGAAGACGTTTTGCTCGACGAGATCGAAAATCGCGATGCTGCGTTCATGTTCCTGATCGGGATTGCCGCGCCCGATGGACTCCTCGTCGAGCGTGACGGAAACGAGCCTGCCGCGATGTCTGGCGCCCGTGTGCGGCATGGTTCACCCGAGATTGAGGCGAATGGAAACGGACCGGGCGTGCGCCGCGAGGCCTTCCGCCTCGCCCAGCGCGATCGCCGCGGGCCCCAGCGCGCGCAGGCTTTCCGGCGAGCATTTCAGAATCGAGGTGCGTTTCATGAAATCGAGCACGCCGAGCCCGGAGGAAAAACGCGCCGAGCGCGCGGTCGGCAACACATGGTTGGAGCCGCCAACGTAATCGCCGATGGCCTCCGGCGTGTGGCCGCCGATGAAAATCGCGCCGGCGTTGCGGATTTTGCCGGCGAGGCCCTCGGCGTCGTTCGCGATGATTTCGAGATGTTCCGGCGCCAGCCTGTCGACGAGCGGAATGGCGTCGGCGAGGCTCGCGACCAGGATGATCGCGCCATAGTCGCGCCAGCTCGCGCTGGCGATGTCCCGGCGCGGCAGCGTCGTCAATTGCCGTTCGACGGCGGCGACGACGTCGCTCGCCAGCGCCGCGTCGTCGGTGACGAGGATCGATTGCGCCGCGGCGTCGTGTTCGGCTTGCGCCAGAAGGTCGGCGGCGATCCAGTCGGGATTGGCGCCCGCGTCGGCGAGCACCAATACCTCGGAGGGTCCGGCGATCATGTCGATGCCGACCGTTCCGAACACCCGGCGCTTGGCCGCCGCGACGAAGGCGTTGCCGGGGCCGACGATTTTCGAAACGGGCGCGATGCTCCGCGTGCCATGGGCGAGCGCCGCGATCGCCTGCGCCCCGCCGACGCGCCAGATCTCGTCGACGCCGGCGACATGGGCGGCGGCGAGCACCAGCGGGTTGAGCACGCCGCCCGGAGCGGGCGCGACCATGACGACGCGCTCGCAGCCCGCGACTTTCGCGGGCACGGCGTTCATCAGAACGGACGACGGATAGCTCGCGGTGCCGCCGGGGACATAGAGACCGACCGACTGGATCGCGCTCCAGCGCCAGCCAAGATCGACGCCGAGCGCGTCGGTGAAGCGCTCGTCCCGTGGGCGCTGGCGTTCGTGGAAGGCGACAATGCGGGCGTGGGCGAGACGCAGCGCCGCGACCGCGGCCGGATCGCTGACGGCGAGCGCCGCCTCGATTTCCTCCGGGCGCACGCGCAGGGACACTTTCGACACGTCGAGCCGGTCGAACCGCAGGCAATAGTCGGCGAGCGCCGCGTCGCCGCGCGCCACGACGTCCGCGATGATCGCGGCGACGGCGTTGTCGACATCCTCGGAAACCTCGCGCTTCATCGCGAGAAGCGCCGAAAATTCCGCCGCGAAATTTCCGCCGCGCGCGTCCAGCCTTGCCGGCATTCACCTGCTCCGATTTATTCGTCGCCGTCCGCGGGTCCGTCGGCGTCCGCGTGGCCCGGCTTGCGCCTCGTGGTCCAGCGCGCGCCGAGGTCCCGCAACCGGGCCTCGATGCATTCAACCTCGAGCCTTATGGCGCCGCCGCCGGAAAATGTCAGCGTCAAGAGGCCGGAGGGCGCGGAGGTTTCCTCGAACAAAATCCCGAGGAGGTTAAGCATCGTCCCGGGACTCCCCTGGTCGAGCCCCGTTCGCGAAACACGCAGGACATTGTCGAAATGCATGCCGGTGAGACGGCGCTCCATGCGGCCGCCCGCGGCGCCGATCCAGTTGAACCGGGACGCGACAAGGGCGAAACGCCGCTCCTCGGGGACAAAGACCATGTCGCCGAGACGGGCCACGGCGTCCTGCATGTGCGCGGAGAGGACCGCGAGATCCTCGGCGTCCCGCGCGAGAAGTTTCAATGGCTCAGGCATTTTCCGGTATCGACCTCCATGCGCTCCGCCAGACACCGGATTTAGCGGCGGCGCTTGGGAGAGTCCATCGCGAGCGGCGCGAATCATGTCCGCTGGTCCGCAAATCGCCATAGCGAGACGCGGCCGCAGAATTTCGATGAAAATGACGTTTCCAGAACTGCTCGCCGCGCTCGCTCTGGCGGGGGCCTCGCAGGGCCCGCCGCGGCGGAACAATTTTACGACGCCCGCGGACGTCCGGCGATCGTCGACGAGCACCGGGGCGGCCCGCGTTAGGTTCCCCGACCGCCCCGCCCCGCTTAAGCGCCGGGCTATCAGGAGCCCGCCCGCAGTCCCTGTCCGCCACAAAGGCAAAGCCGTTTCGAACAAGGGCGCGTGTGCGCGACGGATTATGGAACCTGTGAATTGCCCGACCCGAAGTTCGTCGGCAACGGCTGCGAGCGCTCGATTCAGGGCGCCGGGCGGGTGGGCGGTTTCGCCTCGCCCTGACGCGGGACGAAAAACGGCGGCGCCGGGGCGTCGCCGTTCCACAATCCGTCAAACCGCGAAGGCAGATTATTCCGCGCCGTCGCCGTTCGCCTTGAGCTGCTTCAAAAAGGCGATGATGTTGTCCATCTGCGCCTCGCGGGTGATGCCCGGGAAGATCATCTTGGTGCCGGGAACCTTGGCGCGCGGGTTCTTCAGATATTCGCGCAGGGTGGCCTCGTCCCATGTCAGGCCGGATCCCTTGTTCGCGTCCGAATAGTTATAGTCCTTGTATTCGCCGGCCTTGCGGCCAAACACGCCGTTCAGCACGGGGCCAACCGAATTCTGCGCGTCGGCGCCGATCTGATGGCAGGGACGGCACTGATTGTAGGCGGTGCGGCCGGCGGCGACGTCGCCATCGGCGGCGAAAGCCGGAGCGGCGAAGGCCGCGAACGTGGCGAATGCAATCTTCAACTTCATCAGGAGTTCCTTCCAGGGGAGTGACAGGGAAATCGGCGGCGGGAACGCGGCACGCGAGGTGACAGGCCGGCGCGCGTTGTTATTATGCCAGTTGAGGCCGCTCTCAACAACCCGGGCGCCTCTATCACGGCGCGCGTCGCCGGGGAGGACACCGGATGGCGAAAAAGTTGCGCTGGCTGGCGCTTGCGGCGATTTGCCTCACCAGTTCTCTCGCGCAGGCCGCCGACCGCGTCAGGATCGCGACCCAGAAAACCGGCACCCTGGCCTGGGAGGTGGAGATCATCCGCTCCCGCGGCCTCGACAGGGCCGCCGGTCTCGATCTCGCGGTCACGGAACTCGCGAGCCCGGAAGCGGGCAAGATCGCCCTCAAGGGAGGCTCGGCGGACCTGATCGTCGCGGACGTGATGTGGGTGGCGCGGGAGCGGGCCATCGGGGGAAGCACGCTCTATCATCCCTTCACCAGCGCGCTGGGGGCGATCATGGTCCCGGAAGCGTCCAAAATCGCCACGCTCGCCGACCTGAGGGGCCGCAAGCTCGGCGTCGCCGGCGGCGCGCTGGACAAAAGCTGGCTGCTGCTTCAGGCATGGGCGCGCAAACAGGGTTTCGACCCGAAAAAAGACGCTCAGGTCAATTTCGGCGCGCCGCCCCTGCTGGCGGTGAAGGCCGAACAGGGAGAACTCGACGCGGTGCTCAATTACTGGAACATCTGCGCCGAACTCGAGGGACGCGGGTTTCGCCGCGCCATCGAAATGTCGGCGGTCGAGCACGATCTTGGCGCCAGGGGGCCGGTCGCCATGGTTGGCTACGCGTTCGAGCAGGCTTTCGCGGACAAGAATGGCGGCGCCCTGAAGCGTTATTTCGACATCGCGGCGAAGGCGAAGGGCATCCTCGCCAGCGAGCCGGACGAGTGGAAGAAGATTTCCGCGCGCACCGGCGTCGCCGACCCCGCGACCCTGGACATCCTGCGCAAGCGTTTCGCCGCGGGGATCCCGCGTCGCGCGCTCGACGACGAGGAGGCGGACGCCCGCGCCCTGTATCGCGTGCTCGTCGACGTTGGCGGGGCGGAATTCGCCGGCCCCGCCCGCGATCTCGACGCGGGCGCCTACTGGCGCCCGCGCGCGGGGGACTAGCGAGTGGCTCTGCGTCTAGTTTCACTCGCGCTGCTGCTGGCGGCCTGGCAGGCCGGCGCTCAGTTCGCCGGCGCCAGGCTGTTGCCCGGTCCCCTCGTCGTCGCGCAGGCGATTTTCGCCGAGGCGCGCGACGGCGCGCTGTTCCTGAATCTCGGCGCGACGCTGGCGCGGGTGGTCGTCTCCTTCGCCCTCGCGATGATCGCCGGCTGCGCGCTCGGCGTCGCCATGGGCCGCTCGCGCGCGGTCGACCGCGTCGCCGATCCCTGGCTCGTCGTGTTGCTCAATCTGCCGGCTCTCGTGATCATCGTGCTCGCCTATATCTGGGCGGGGTTGACCGAGACGGCCGCCATCGCCGCCGTGGCGCTCAACAAACTGCCCACCGCCACCGTCACCCTGCGCGAGGGGGCGCGCGCGCTCGATCGCCAGCTCGACGAGATGGCGACGGCCTTCGCCATGCCGCGGCTGACCTGGCTCCGGCACGTCGTCGCGCCGCAACTCGGTCCCTATATCGCGGCGGCCGCGCGTTCGGGCCTGTCGCTCGTCTGGAAAATCGTCCTGATCGTCGAATTGCTGGGCCGGCCCAATGGCGTCGGCTTTGAAATCGGCACCGCGTTTCAATTGTTCGACGTGACGCGCATTCTCGCCTATGCTTTCGCGTTTGTCGCCGTCATGCTGGCGATTGAAATGTTCCTGGTGCAGCCATTTGAACGACATGTCACGCGCTGGCGTCCACAAAACGCTTGACGTCAGCATCAACCGCAAGGCCTACCGCGCCGCGTCGGGCGAAAGTCACGACGTGTTGAAGGGCGTTGTTTTCCGGCTGGAGCCGGGCGAAGTCGGCGCCATCGTCGGCCCGTCCGGCTGCGGCAAGACGACCTTGCTGCGCATCGTCGCCGGGCTCGACGCCGATTTCGACGGAAACATCGCGCGGCCCGCGAGCGGCAAGCTCGGCTTCGTGTTTCAGGAGCCGCGCCTGCTTCCCTGGCGCAGCGTCGCCGACAACGTGCGGCTCGCCGCGCCGCTGGCGGGCGAGGACGAAATTTCGGCGCTGTTCGCGATGCTCGGCCTCTCCGGACACCGGGATCATTATCCCGGCGAATTGTCCGGCGGCCTCGCGCGGCGCGTGTCGCTGGCGCGCGCCTTCGCGGTGTCGCCGGATTTGCTGGTGCTCGACGAGCCCTTCGTCTCGCTCGACGCCGCGCTCGCCGCGCATCTGCGCTCGGAACTCGCGGCGCTGGTCGCGCGCAAGCCCGTGACGACGCTGCTCGTCACCCACGACATCGACGAAGCCATCGCGCTGGCGGACCGGATCTTCCTGCTCTCGCCCCGCCCCGCGCGAATCGTCGGCGAAGTGCGCGTCGGCGAAGCGCGCGCGACGCGCGGCGCGAAGACCTTCGAGGCCACGCGCGCCGAAATCGCCGGGCTCATGGCGCGCGAGCCCGCATGAACGCACAGGCTGGTTCTCCGGACCTCGACGCCGCGCGCGAGGCCCTGACGCGCGTGTTCGGGTTCAAGGCCTTCCGCCCCGGGCAGGAGGAAATTCTCGACGCGGTTTTTCGCGGCGAGGACGTGCTGGCGGTGATGCCGACCGGCAGCGGCAAGTCGTTGTGTTACCAGTTGCCCGCCATCGCCCGGCCCGGCCTGACCATCGTCGTCTCGCCGCTGATCGCGCTGATGCGCGACCAGGTGCGGCAATTGCGCGCCCACGGCGTCGCCGCGGGCGCCCTCAATTCGTCCAACAGCGGCGCCGAAAACCTGTCGGTCGAGCGCGCCATTCAGGAACGCCGGCTGCAACTCGTTTATGTCGCGCCGGAGCGTTTCGCGCTGCCAGGCCTCGCCGAACTGTTCCGGCGCGGCGGCGCGCGCCTGCTCGCCATCGACGAGGCCCATTGCATTTCCCAGTGGGGCCATGACTTCCGCCCGGAATATCTCGCGTTGCGCGAAATCGTCGGGGATCTCGGCGGCGTCCAGACCATCGCCGTCACCGCGACCGCCGACGCGCCGACGCGCGAGGAAATCGCCGACAAGCTCTTCGCGCGGCCGCCGCGGCTGTTCCTTCATTCCTTCGACCGGCCGAACCTGAGGCTCGCCATGCGGCGCAAGGCCAACGCGATCCGCCAGATCGCGGGTTTCATCGAGGATCATCGCGGCGAAAGCGGGATCGTCTATTGCTCGTCGCGCAAGCGCACCGAGAAAATCGCCGAGGCGCTCGCTTCCATCGGCCATCGCGCCATCGCCTATCACGCGGGCATGGACGCGGAACTGCGTTCGGCGCACCAGGACGAATTCCAGCAGGCGGACGGGGTCGTCGTCGTGGCGACCGTCGCCTTCGGCATGGGCATCGACAAGCCCGACGTGCGTTTCGTCTGCCACGCCGACCTGCCCCAGAGCATCGAGGCCTATTACCAGGAAATCGGCCGCGCCGGGCGCGACGGACTGCCCGCCGACACGCTGACCCTGTGGGGCGAGGACGACATCGCCTGGCGGCGCAAGCAAATCCTCGACAGCGAGGCGCCGATGGCGCGCAAGCGCGTCGAGGAACGCAAGCTCGAGGCGCTGATCGCCCTTTGCGAAACCCCGCGCTGCCGTCGACAGACGCTGCTGGCGGCCTTCGGCGAACCCTCGAAACCCTGCGGCAATTGCGATGTCTGCGCCGGCGAAACGAAGCTGTTCAACGGCAAGATCGAGGCCCAGAAGGTCATGTCGGCGATCCTGCGCACCTCGGGCCGGTTTTTCGCGCACCACATCGCCAATATCCTGACGGGAACCGCCACCGAATCCATCCGCCGGCACGCCCACGACAAGATCAAGACCTTTGGCGCCGGCGCCGACCGGACCCCGGCGGAATGGCGGTCCATCTTCCACCAGTTGCACGCCTCCGAAATGATCGGGCGGGATCCCGACGACGAGGGACGCTGGCGCCTGACCGAAAGCGGCGAGCGCGTTCTGAAGGGCGAGTCGGACATTCCGCTGCGCGTCGATGGCGGGCAAAAGCCGGAGCGCGACGAGCGCGCGCGCGTCGCCCGGCCGGTTTCCGACGGGCTGACCATCGAGGCGCAATCGCTGTTCGCCGCGCTGAAGGCGAAACGGCTGGAGCTCGCCCGCGCCGAGCGACAGCCAGCCTACGTGATTTTCGCGGACCGCAGCCTCATCGACATGGCGACGCTGCGCCCCTCGAACGAGGACGAAATGCGCATGGTTCACGGGGTCGGCGAGGCCAAGATGGCGCGGTATGGCGACATCTTCCTGCGGGTGATACGGCGTCACGCGGAGGGCGCGCGGTGACGCCCGGAGCAAGTGAAATGAGCGACGCGGGATCCGGCGAAAAGGTTGAGCTGACCCGCAAGGAAATCGGCGCGATCGTCACGGGGTTGATGTTCGCGATGTTTCCCGGCGCGCTGGACACGACCATCGTCGCGCCGGCGATGCCCACCATCGGCCGCGAACTCGGCGACGCCGAACATTTGCCGTGGATCGTCACGGCCTATCTGCTGATCGCCACCGCCGCGACGCCGCTCTATGGCAAGCTGAGCGACATCCACGGGCGGCGGATCATGCTGCTCGTGGCGATTTCGATCTTCGCGGCGGGCTCCGCGCTCTGCGCGCTCGCGCCCTCGATAATCGCGCTGGCGCTGGCCCGCGCCGTTCAGGCGATCGGCGGCGGCGGGCTGATGTCGGTCTCGATGACCGTCGTCGGCGATCTCGTGCCGCCGCGCGAAAGAGTGCGCTACCAGGTTTACACCTCGATCATGTGGACGACCGCGAGTCTGGCGGGGCCGGTTCTCGGCGGCTGGTTCGCCGAAAAATGGCACTGGTCGTGGATGTTCTGGATCAACCTGCCGCTGTGCCTCGCCGCCTGGCTGATCATCGATTCGAAACTCCGGCGGTTGCCGCGCCACGAGCGTCCGCACCAGCTCGATTTTCCCGGAGCGATCCTGCTCGTCGCCGCGTCGATCCTGTTCCAGCTCGCGCTGAGCCAGGGGGGCGCGCGCTATCCCTGGCTTTCCGGTCCCATTCTCGGCCTGTTCGCGGGCGCCGCCGTGGCGACGGCCCTGCTGGTCTGGCGGCTGAAGACGGCGAAGGAGCCGCTGATTTCCTACACGCTCCTGTCGAACAGGATCGTGCTCACCGGCGCCTGTTCCGTCGGCATGACCATGGCGGTCTATGTCGCGCTGAGTATTTATCTTCCGACGTATTTCGAGGCCGTCCATGGCTTTTCCGCGTCACAATCGGGACTCGCCCTCCTGCCGCTGATGACGTGTCCAACCATCGGCGCCCTGACCGCCGGGCGCGCCATGTCGCGCGTCAGGCATTATAAATTCGTTCCGGTGACCGGGCTCGCGATCGCCTCGATGGCGTTGTTGCCGATGTTTTTCTGGCCGGACGGACTTTCAGTGACGACGATCGAACTGCTGCTGATGCTCGCCGCGACCGGCGTGGGCGCCGTGTTTCCGGTGACGACGGTGTCCGTGCAAAACGCGGTCGCCCTTCACGAACTCGGCACCGCCACCTCGCTCGTCACCTTCACGCGCAATCTCGGTTCGGCGCTGGGCGTCGCCGCGTTTGGCGCGATCGTCATCGGCGGCGAACACGCGCGAACCGGATCGGCGGTCGCGACCGCGGCCGAATTCGCGAGCCTGTTTCGCTGGACCTTTCTGGCGGGTTCGCTTGGCTTTCTGATCGCGCTTCTCGTCATGTCGCGAATGGAAGAGCGCCCGTTGCGCGACCAGCGTCTTCGCGGCTGACGCGGAGATTTCCGTCGAACATTGAACTGCCACGCTCGAGCATTGGCGGGACTTTCGCGCGCCGGCGCGTTAACCAATTACAAACGAGTGGAAAAACATCAGTTTATCCGCGTTAGGAAATTGTTATTATAGTTTTTGAATTTCACGGTCGCCCCGCGGCGCGCCGGATGCGAGGAGCAATGGTGGACTCCAATATCGACGCCGATTCGATCGGCGCGGAATTCGATGGCTTCGCCGGAGATCGCTTCGTCTCGGCGACGGCGGGGCCAGCCCTTCAGGGCGTCCGCGGCCTGGAGGCCGTTCTCAATCAGGAGAGCTACAGGGACATCGCGGTCACTCTGGACCCCGACAATTTCTCGTACTGGCTGGCGTTCCGTCCGCGCGGCGTTCCCTGTTTCACGCTTGGCATGTTGCGGGAGCTGAACCGCTCGCATCGCAAGATTCACGAACTCGTGCTGGAAAGGCCGCCCGGAGAGCCCGCGCCGGTGAAGTTTTTCGTGTCGTGCTCCGACACGCCGGGCGTGTTCAGTTTCGGCGGCGACCTGACGCTGTTCAAACGCTGCGTCGAACAGGGCGACCGGGCGACCTTGCTCGCCTACGCCTACGCCTGCGTCGAAGCCATGTACAACAACGCCTTCGGGTTCGACGGTGCCGGTCGTGTCGGTCGGCGTTCTCGAGGGAGACGCCCTGGGCGGCGGCTTCGAGGCCGCGCTCAGCATCAACGTGCTGATCGCCGAACGCGGCGTGAAAATGGGCCTGCCCGAGGTGCTGTTCAATTCGTTTCCGGGCATGGGGGCCTACAGTTTCCTGTCGCGCAAGCTCGACGCGACGCGCGCCGAAAGGCTGATCCTCAGCGGCAAGGTTTATCTCGCCGAGGAGATGCATGAACTCGGCGTCGTCGACATTCTCGCGGATCGCGGCAAGGGCCGCGAGGCGGCCCGCGACTTCATCGCCGAAAACCAGCGGCGCCACCCGCTCCTGCATTCGCTGAACAGGGTGCGCCGGAAGGTCAATCCGATCACCTTGCAGGAATTGCGCGAGGTGACGGAAATCTGGGTCGATTCAATGATGACGATCGAACCGTCCGAACTGCGCCGGATGGAGATCCTGCGCGCGGCGCAACTCCGGCGCCTGAAGCGCGCGCCGGCGGCGGGCGTCTGACGACGTTCAATATTTCGCCAGCGCCTCGCGGACGCGGGAGAACTCGTCCTCCAGCTGGCGAACGCAGGCTTCGCCGCGCGTGGCGACCTCCGCGGAGTCGATGGCTCGCCATTCGAGGCAAAGTTCGTAGACCCGTCGCGCCCCCACGTTCGCGGCGCAGGATCGCAGCGCGTGCGCCTGCTCGCGAAAGGCGTGCGCGTCGCCGGTCGCGACGGATTGGGCGAGTTCCCTCAGCACGGACGCGGCGTCGGTGACGAACTGGTCGACGATCTGGTCGACGAAGGCCTTGCCGCCCAGGCTTTCGAGATCGCGCAGCGCCGTCTCGTCGATCGGCTGGTCGGCGGCCGGAAGGGCCGGCGCCGCCGGCTGATCGTCCGGGGCGCCGACCTCGGGCCGCGACGCCTTCTTGATTTTCGCCGCCTGAAATTGCCCGAGCCAGGCGAGGAGCGCCTGCCTGTCGATGGGCTTGGTGAGAATGTCGTCCATCCCCGCCTCGAGACAGCGGCGGCGGGTTTCCACGGTCGCGTCGGCGGTCAGCGCGACAATGGCGGTGCGCTCGTCGTCCAGCTCGACGAATCGCGCCAGTTTCGCGGTCTCGATGCCGTTGAGAACGGGCATGTTGACGTCCATGAACACCACGTCGAACTTGCGCGCGCCCAGATGCTCCATGGCTTGCTCGCCATTTTCGGCGAGCGTGACGCGATGGCCGGCGTTTTCCAGAATCTTCCGGATGACGAGTTGGTTGGTGCGATTGTCCTCGGCCACGAGAATGTCCAGATCGCCCGCCGGCGTGGTCCCGGCCCCGTCGCCGGCCTCCTCGCGATCGAGGCGACACAGGGTTCGCGCGATGGCGAGGGCGGAGGCGATTTCATCGTCGCCGGCGTCGCGCCGGGCCGTCGAGCAAAACAGGCTCAACGACGCGGGATCGGGTTTCGCGTCGACAGGCTCCCGCAGCCAGACGAGAGGCGCCCGCGCCGATGGCGCGAGCGCGAGGCAGGCCCGCGCCACGTTTTCAAAGTCAGAACCGGGCGACTGCCCGTCGATGGCGATCACGGGCGCCGCCGCGCCGGATTCGAGGAGCGGCCCTATTTCGGGCCTGGCGTCCGCGAACGTGTCGAAACAACGCAAATCAGGACAGAAGGCGGCGAGGCGCTCGCGCAGACACCGGTCCGCCGAGAGCAGGACGACCGGATGGTCGACGGGAGCGTTCGCGACCGCGTCCGGCGCGCCGCAGGCGATCTCGAACCAGAAGGTGCTGCCCGCTCCGGGCGCGCTGTCCACGCCGATGCGTCCGCCTCCGCCTTCCACCAGTTGCTTGGCGATGGTCAGGCCGAGGCCGGTGCCGCCGTAGCGGTCGATAATCGTGTCGTCCGCCTGGGAAAAGCGTTCGAAAATTCGCTCTTTCGCGTCGGCCGCGATGCCGATGCCCGTGTCGCGCACCTCGAAGCGCAGGCGCCTTCCACCCGTCTCGCCCGGGAGGTCCGAGACGCTGATCATCACAAACCCCTCGTGGGTGAACTTGACCGCGTTGCCCGCGAGATTGACGAGAATTTCCTCGAGGTGATGACGCGCGAGGATCGCCCGGCGGGGAACACCTGGCGCGACGTTCAGAACCATCCGCAACGACTTCGCGCTCGCCTGGACGGACATCAAATCGCGAATGTCGGCGAGGAACGCGTGCAGGTCGAACTCGTCGGTTTTGACGGACATCCGCCCGATTTCCATCCGGGACACGTCGAGGATGGAATTGATGAGCGAGGACAGCGAACGACCGGCCTTGCCGATCGTCCGCACCATTTCTCCCTGTTCGGCGCCGAGCGGCGAATCCGCGAGCAGATCGCTCAACCCGACGATCGCGTTCAGCGGCGTGCGCAATTCGTGGCTGACGCTGGCGAGAAACAGGGACTTCGCCTTGCTGGCCTCCTCGGCCACGCAGGTCGCCTCCGACAGTTTGCGGATGAGCGTGGCCGCGTAGGCCGGAATGACGAAGAGACCCAGCGTCAGGCCTATTCCGATGTCGACATGCTGGCTCCAGAAGGGGGTGGCGTACATCGCCGCCCCGAAGGCGGCGACGGACACGAACACCGACGCCGTCATGTATCGCAGGCCGTAGCGAAATCCGTACCCCAGGATCGCCCAGATATAGAGCGGATAGAGCATCGCGCCGCCGTCGCCGCTCAGATAGATGCCATAGGACATTCCGCAGACGTCCAGCGGCACCGCGATCGAACGGCGAACATGGGAAACGGCGGGCCGCCAGAGCAAATGGGCGAAGATCAGAATCGCGGCCGTGCCGAACACCGCCAGCGCGGGCGCCATCCGGTACAGGGCCTCGGCCGCCGCCGTCGAACCGAGTTTCGCGGCCACCGCCCAGTTCACGAGGATGACGGTCAAAATCGCGATCCTGTTGATCGAGACTTCGTGCTCGGTGTCGTGACGGGCGCGCAGAAGCGCGCGCAGGCGCGAGAAGGAGCCCGCCAGGCCCGTTTTCGCCAGGGCTGATTTCACGCTCATTGACCCCTGCTCAGGCGGAGGCGCGACGAGGGCTCCGTTCGACGGAGACGCCAGTCTGGATTAATTGACGAAAATTCTCCGCGGGCATCGGGCGGCCGAAATAATAGCCCTGCGCCTCGTCGCATCCTTCCGACCTGAGGAATTCCATCTGGGCGACGGTCTCGACGCCTTCGGCGATGACCCGCAAGTCGAGGCTGCGCGCGAGCGTGACGATGGTTCGAATGATGGCCTCGTCGTGCGATTCCGGGCGAAAATTGCGGACGAAGCTCTGGTCGATCTTGAGGCGGCTGACGGGCAGGCGGCTCGCGTAGGTCAGCGAGGAATATCCGGTGCCGAAATCATCGATCGAAATTCTCACGCCGAGATCGAGCAGACGGCGCAGGTCGCTCGCCACGGCGTCGAAATCGGTGACGACGATCCCTTCGGTGATCTCGATGTCGAGGCGGCGCGGATCGAGGCCGGTTTCGCCGAGAATCCTCGCCACGAGCAGGGGCGCGTTGTGTTTCTGAAACTGGATGGGAGACATGTTGACGCTCACGCACAGTGGCTCGCCGGAGGCGTCGCGCCAGCCTTTCGCCTCGCGGCACGCCTCCCTGAGGACCCATTCGTTGATGGGGACGATCAGGCCGTTTTCCTCCGCGCGTCCAAGGAACGCGCCCGGCGCGACGACGCCTTCGCCAGGCTTGTTCCAGCGCAACAGCGCCTCGGCGCCAAAAATGGCGCCGGTCGAGAGGTCGATCTGGGGCTGGTAGTAAAGAACGAACTCTCCCCGCTCCAGGGCGCGGCGCAGGTCCGAATCAAGCGCCATGTCGCGGCGCGCCCGGGCGTGCGTGTCGGCCTCGTAGAAGCAGAAGGAATCGCCGCGGCCCGCCTTGGCCCGGTACATCGCGAAATCCGCGTTGTTGATCAGCGTGGAGGGCGTCAGGCCGTCGGCGGGGTGCATGGCGACGCCGACGCTCGCGGCGGCGCGCAGCGGCGCGCCCTCGAAGCCCGAACATTCCGAGACCGTTTCCAGAATTCTCCGCGCGAACTCGGCCGCGTCCTCGCTATTGGTGACGCTCGTCTGCAAAATCGCGAATTCGTCGCCGCCAATCCGCGCCAGCGTGTCGTGTTCTCGAATCGTGTCCGCGAGGCGGGACGAAACCAGCTGGATGAAGCGGTCGCCAGCGGCGTGGCCGAGAAGGTCGTTGACCGACTTGAACCCGTCGAGATCGATCATGTGGAGCGCGAACTGCTGATCGCCGCGGCGGGCCCGCACGATCATCCGCCGCAGCCGGTCTCGCAGCAGGGTCCGGTTGGGCAGGTCGGTCAGCGGATCGTGATGCGCGAGATGACGCAGGTGCGCCTCGATTTTCTTGCGGTCGGAAATATCGAGCGAACTCGTCAGCACCCCCGTCACGACATCGGCCGCGTCCCGCAGGGGAGATTTCGTGGTGAGAAAAACGCGCGCCTCGCCGTCCCTGCCGACGATTTCTTCCTCGAAGGGCGGCAGCGCCTTCGCGGTTTCCAGAACGACCCGATCGAGCGAACGGTTGCGGGCTCCGTGTTCCGCGCCAAAGAGTTCGGCGAGAGGCGCGCCCGTGATGGCGGCGACATCGATTCCCGCGAACGCCGCCTGCTGGCGATTGGCGAAGAGCACGCGCCCTTCCGCGTTGGCGGCGCTGATCATCACGGGAACCGTGTCGATGACCTGGGCGAGCTGCTCCCGCGAATCCCGCATCGCGGTGGCGCGCGTGCGTTCACTGTGTTCGAGCTTTTTCTCGAGCGAGGAGGCGCGGCTTTCCAGCAGAATTTGCTGGTGGCGCAACTTCAGGAGATTGCGGGCGCGGGTGACGAATTCGTGATGGTCGACCGGGGAATGGAGAAAATCCGTGGCGCCGGCCTCGAGGGCGCGAAGGCGAAAGCTGCGCTCTTCGTAAACGGTGATCACGACGACGGGAATATCGACCGCCTTGGGAATTTCCCGGAACCGGCGGATGAATTCGGCGCCGTCGAGATGCGGCATCTTGTAGTCGGTGATGATGAGATCCGGCGTGTTGCCGGCCAGCCAGCCGAGCGCCTCCACCGGATCGCCGAAGGTGCGCACGACGATGCCGGCCTCGATGGAAGCCGCGAGTTTCGCGAAAATGTTCCGGTTCGTGACGCGATCGTCGACGATAACAATCACTGACATCTTCAATTCCCCGGCGAGGGCGCCTGTCCCTCTGGCGAGGACGGGGATAATCTGTCGCGATTGTCTTAAGTATTTTCACCCATCGCCATTAACGCACGGGGAAGCATTCGCTAAATTCATGACCGCGCCACGCACGCGGGGACTGAAAAACAGCGGGGTTATTTTGCCAAATTTGGAAATGAACGAAATCGAGGCATTATTCTACGTATATTCGCGATAAATCAATTCATTAACCGATAATTAACATAAATATTATTATTATTTAAAACATCATCAGGCTCGTCAGTCCGCGCTCCCGCCCGAAGTTCGCGCCTCGATGCGCGCGGGACAGGGCAAGGACCGCGACTTGAACGCCCGTCGCGCGGTCGTCCGGGGGAACCGGAACAGGCGAACAGATCGTCCGGCCGGCGTCAGCCGCCGTCGCTCGCCACGGGGTCGGGCGCGCCGGGGCCGCCGGTCAGCTTTCCCAGCAGGGATTCGTCACGCCGGTCGCCGAGAAACACGCTCGCGAACGTCATCAGGACAATTCGGACGTCCACGGCGAAACAGGCGTTTTCGACGTACCATTCATCGAGGGCCGCCTTTTCCTCGGGATCGATCAGTTTGCCCCCGTGAACCTGCGCCCATCCTGTGACGCCGGGCGGCACGCCGAGCCGCCGGAGGGAATTCCGCGGCTGGTCCACCGGCAACAACGGACGCGGACCGACGAGGGTCATGTCGCCACGAAGAATGTTCCACAGTTGCGGAATTTCATCGAACCGCAAGCGCCGCAGCAGGGCGCCGCAGGGCGAAAGCCGGTCGTCTTCCGGCACCATCGTCCCGGTCCGGTCGAAGGGAGCCCGCAACGTGCGAAACTTGTAAATGTGGAACGGGCGGCCATCGAGCCCGAGACGACGCTGCCAGAAGATCACGGGCGCGCCCACGTCGATCAGCAGGGCGATCCAGACGAGGACAATCAGGGGCGCGAGACCAACGCCGAGCAGAATGGCGACGACCACGTCCGCCATGCGTTTCAACCGCCAGTAAAGCCCCCTTCCCCGCGCCAGGGCCGCGACCGGCGGCACGGCGAAGGGCCGCGGCGCGTGAGGCTCGACGTCGAGCCGCAGACGCTCCGGCAGGAACGCGCAGCCGACGCCTCCCTCGCGGCAGAGGTCGCCGACGCGCCGGGCCAGTCCGTCCAGCCGGTCGAATCCGACCATGACGTGATCGATCTGCACGCCGTGGGTCTTGTATTCCTCGAGGATGGCGGGAAGGTTTTCGACGCCGCCAAGAATGGGACGACCACAAAACCAGCGGCGGCGGAGTTTCGGATCGTCGTCCACGACCGCGAGCACGCGGTCGCGCCCGATGGAGGGACTGTCGAGCATCCTGATGTAGAACCAGCTCAACCGGTTGGCGCCGCAAACGATGACGTTGGCTCCCGGGCCGGAAAGCGACAAGTCCGGCGGACTCTCCCGTTCATGTTTCCAGAACCAGTAAATCCGCCCCATGGACAGAGCCGCGGCAAGCAGCACCAGATGGATCAGGGGCGCGGAGCGGGGCACGTCGTCCAGCCGCGTGACCGTGAAGACAAAAGCCGACGAAACCGCCACCGAACCGACCGACGTCTTGCAAATGTCGATGGCGTCGCCCGTCGTCGCGTACTGGCTCAATCCGCGGCCAAAGCCAAAGGCGAGATACATCATGAGCGTCGAAACAAATCCGACGCACGCGTACAGGGCGAAGGCCGGCCAGCGTTCGCCCGGGAATCCCTGCGGATCGCGCAACACCAGCGCCAGAGCCGGACAGATCGCGGCGACCGCGACATCGTAAAGCTGAATATTGTGGACCACGCTGACGTGCGAGGTCGGCGGTTCGAACTTCATTGCCCCGATTTCCCGAATTGCGAATACAGGCGTTCGACGCAATACAAACGAATCAGTTGTTATCGAAACAGGTTGTTGCCGAATTTCAAGCGAACCTCAACAGAAATGACGTTTCCGGACCGGCGCGGCCGCGCCAGTACTTCCGGCGGGGCGCGGACCGCGAGGGCGGACCGGCGATTTGCCTCCAGGGAAAACCTGTCGCATCATGCTAGGACAACAGGCGACGGCGCGAGACGCCGCGCCCGGGACAACGCAGGAGACGTCGAGATGCTTGCCTGGCATTTTACCGAGATGCCCTATCCCCATTTACCGCCCTTCGACGAACTCTCGACCATTCGCGTCACGCTTCCCAGCAAGTATTTCGACCCGAAGATCGGCGCCGACCTCTACAATCGCTATCTCGACGAGCACATGATCGCCGACGACCTCGGCCTCAACATGATGGTCAACGAGCATCACCAGACCGCCACCTGCCTCGACGTGGCCGCCCCCCTGTCGCTCGCGATTCTGGCGCGGCAGACCAGCAAGGGGCGCATCTGCATTCTCGGCAACCCCATCGCCAATCGCGGCGATCCCATCCGCATCGCCGAGGAAATGGCGATGATCGACTGCATCTCGCGCGGCCGGCTCGACGCCGGTTTCGTGCGCGGCGTGCCCTACGAGGTCTTCGCCGCCAACACCAATCCGACGCAAACGCTCGAGCGTTTGTGGGAAGGCGTCGATCTCTGCGTCAAGGCCTGGACCTCGCACGAGGAGCCCTTCAACGTCGAAACGCGCTTCACCCACCGGCGCGCCGTGAACGTGTGGCCGCGGCCCTACCAACCGCCGCATCCGCCGGTCTGGGTCACGGGCTCGAGCGACGTGGAATCCGTCCGGCGGGCGGCGTCGACGGGCTTCGTCTTCGCGACCTTCCTGCAACCCTACGACTCGGTGACGAAACTGTTTTCCGCCTATCGCGCCAGTTACCGCGACAA
>CAISEY010000304.1 GCA_903884435.1 uncultured Hyphomicrobiales bacterium
CAACTCCCCTGTCGGCGACGAAATGTGCGTAGCCATACATCAAGCAAGACTCTGTCTGCTATGAACCATGCCGCTCGGTCGTTTCAAGCGAGATGGCGCGAGTTCAACTCCGAAGGAATCCAGCCAATGCGCAATGCTTTCGTTATTTCGGCAATTCTCGGGATCGTGGTCGCGGGCGCGACCACGGCCACCGTGGCCAAGACGGGCGATCAATACACTCTCGACAAAGGAGGGTGTCTGGCTGGCGACAAAGTGAATCCCCCTGGCAGTATATTTCATTGCACCGAGGCGATGCGCGTCAATCCCGGCACCACAGGAGCCCGCAAGGCGGCGCCCGGAAGTGGAAACGCGTCGCGAGGTTCCGGACCCGCGCGGCAATGATCACATCCTCGCCACCGAGGACGAAGCATCGCCGTTGACCCGGGCGCGACGAAATCGTAGCGTTCGGAACACGCAATTGATTTTGCAAGTCCCGCGATTTTGCAAGTCCCGCCGCAGCCATGCGGCGGGGTCGATCCATGTTCTTCTGGTGAAATTCGCGTTGCTCATGCGGTCGGCCCGTGTCAGGTAAAATCGTCGAGAGGTGGATGGACGCGAACAGAATCTTTCGTCGTGCCCCGGGGCGGGACGCCGTCGCGGCAAAGGCGCCCGTGAAACGTGGACATCGGGCGCCGATGCCACTGGCAACCTCGAAATCATGAAATCCCCGAAGCCTTCCGCCGCCTGGCCCGGGAGCAAGACAAAGAAAATGCGTGCGAGCCAGTTCACCATTTCGCCGTTATCGCGCGTCACCTTCGCCGCGGAGTTTCCAGGGTCATCGTCATGTCGCGTTCATCCACCGTCGCCACGCTCCTCGCGGGAGTCCTTGCGTTCGCCGGCGCCAGCCATGCGCAGGCTCAATATTACAGCCCCTACTCGTATGGCCCCCCGACCCGCGCGGCGCCGCGTTACGCGCCCGTCGATCCCCCGGGTTCGCGCTATATCCCGCTCGACGATGACGATGTCGACGACGACCTCCCGCCCGCGCCGCGCCGCGGGCAGCGCCAGCAAGCGGCGCCGCGCCAGGCCGCTCCGCCGGCGCGCCTCGCTATCCCGCGCGATCCCGAAGACGATTTCGACGTCGATCCGCAACCGCGCAGCCGTCCGCGCGTCCGCGCCCCGTCCCGCTATGCGGCGTTGCCGCCGGACGCGGACCCGGACTATTCCGGCACCGAAAATCACGACGCCGAGATCGATCCCTCGCAAACCACCCGCCGCGTCGTCGCCGATCCCTCGGGACAGGCGGCGGGCGTCCTCACCGTGAACACGCGCGTGCGAAAACTCTATCTCTCCCTCGGCGACGGGCGCGCGCTGGAATATGGCATTGGCGTCGGACGGCAGGGTTTTGAATGGAAAGGCGCCGCGCAAATCGGGCGCAAGGCGGTCTGGCCCGGCTGGACGCCGCCGAAGGAAATGCTGCTGCGCCGGCCCGATCTGCCGCGCCACATGGAGGGCGGCCTCGAAAACCCGCTCGGCGCCCGCGCGCTCTACCTGTTCAAGGGGAACAAGGACACGCTGTTCCGCATCCACGGCACCAACGAGCCGGACACCATCGGCCACGCGGTTTCGTCGGGCTGCATCCGCATGCTCAACGCCGACGTGATCGATCTCTACCAGCGCGTGCGCAAGGGCGCGACGGTCGTGGTGATCTGAGGCGGCGCGCCGTGCGCGCGCGCACCGACAGGCCGGTGAAATGATGGCGGAACAGCCGTCTTCGAAGGAGTCCGTTCCATGAAATCCCTCACCCGTTCCGCCGCCCTTCGCCTGATCGCCGGCGGTCTTGTCATCGCCGCGGCGGGCGCCGGCGCCGCGCGCGCCGACGATGGCGTGAAACTGTTCAAGGTCATCACCGCGAAAGACGAGATTGTCGTGGGCTTCGCCGCGGCGAACCTCGCGGCCATGAGCGGCGGGAGCGATCTCGAGAAAATCGCGACGAAGCTGCGCGCCGCCGGCCAGCTCGAGGTCTGGCAATACGCGGTGCGCAAGGCCGCGAGCGGCGACCTCGAACAGGCGCCGGCGAAACGCGTGATGATTTTCCCAGCCGAGACCCTGCGCCTCGAGCCCTACGCGACGCCGTTGAAGGTTTTGCCGCCAGCGCAGGGCTTGTGAAGCTGGCGACCGCTCACCGCGGCAGCAGGGTTTCGCCCATCAGGTGCTTGTCGATGGAATGGGCGCACTGGCGGCCTTCGCGGATCGCCCAGACGACGAGCGACTGGCCGCGGCGCATGTCGCCGCAGGCGAAGACCTTCTCGACCGAGGTCTTGTAGGCGACCTGGTTGGCCTCGACGTTGCCGCGCGGATCGAGCCTGACGCCCAGCGTGTCGATCATGCCTTCGCGCACCGGCGCGACGAAGCCCATGGCGAGCAGCACGAGATCGGCCTTGAGTTCGAATTGCGTGCCCTCGACCGGCTGGAACTTGCCATCGACGCGCACGCACTCGACGGCCTGCACCGCGCCGTTCTCGCCGACGAAACGCACCGAATTGACCGCGAACTCGCGCTCGGCGCCTTCCTCGTGGCTCGAGGAGGTGCGCAGCTTGAGCGGCCAGTCCGGCCACGACAGCATCTTGTTTTCCTTCTCCGGCGGCTTCGGCATGATCTCGAGTTGCGTCACCGACAGCGCGCCCTGGCGCACGGAGGTGCCGATACAGTCGGAGCCGGTGTCGCCGCCGCCGATCACCACGACATGCTTGCCGGCGGCGAGAATCGGCTCGTTGGTGTTGAGCGGTTCGGCGCCGACGCGGCGGTTCTGCTGCGGCAGGAATTCCATGGCGAAATGCACGCCGGCGAGTTCACGGCCGGGGATCGGCAGGTCGCGCGGCTTTTCGGAGCCGCCGGCGAGCACGACCGCGTCATGTTCCTCGATCAGCTTTTCGACGGGCATGTCGACGCCGACATGGACGTTGCAATGGAAAGTCACGCCCTCGACGGTCATCTGGCCGGCGCGGCGGTCGATGTACTGCTTCTCCATCTTGAAGTCGGGAATGCCGTAGCGCAGCAGGCCGCCCGGCTTGGCGTTCTTCTCGAAGACATGCACGTAGTGTCCGGCGCGCGCCAGTTGCTGCGCGCAGGCGAGGCCCGCCGGGCCCGAGCCGACGATGGCGACCTTCTTGCCGGTCTTTGTCTTCGGCGGTTCCGGCTTGATCCAGCCTTCCTTCCAGCCGCGGTCGACGATGGCGCATTCGATCGTCTTGATCGTCACGGGCGTGTCGGGATTGTTGAGCGTGCAGGAGGCCTCGCACGGCGCGGGACAGATGCGGCC
>CAISEY010000305.1 GCA_903884435.1 uncultured Hyphomicrobiales bacterium
CGCCATCGCCGGTCTCGGCCTCGCGGCCTGCCTCGCGGCCGCGCCGGCGCGCGCCGGATTCGACGCGTCGCAGAAGACCGAGATCGAGGCGATCATCAAGGACTATCTCCTGAAAAACCCCGATGTTCTGCGCGACGCCCTCGCCGAGATGGAGCGCAAGCAGAAGGCCGACGAGGAGGCCGCCCGCCTCGCCGCCGTGAAGGAACAGGCGCCGCTTATCTACAACTCGCCGCGCCAGGCCGTGATCGGCAATCCCAACGGCAAGGTCACGCTCGTCGAGTTTTTCGATTACAATTGCGGCTTCTGCAAAAAGGCGCTCGACGATCTCGCGCGGCTCGTGAAGGAAGAACCGGAATTGCGGGTCGTCATCAAGGATTTCCCGGTGCTCGGGCCGGGCTCGGTCGAGGCGGCGGAAATCGCCACCGCCCTGCGCAGCCAGTTCAAGGGCGACAAATACTGGCAGTATCATCAGAAACTGCTCGCCACGAAGGGCCAGGTCGGCAAGTCGCAGGCGCTCGCGACCGCGAAGGAACTCGGCGCCGACCTCGCGAAACTCGACAGGGAGACCGCCGATCCGGCGACCCGGGCCAGCATCCAGGAAGTCATGCAGATCGCCGATTCCCTGCAACTTACGGGCACGCCGTCCTACATCATCGGCGACGAGGTGGTGGTCGGGGCCGTCGGCTACGACTCGTTGAAGGAGAAAATCGGCAACATGCGCAAATGCGGCAAAACCGCTTGCGGATGACCGCCGCCGTTCTCAGAAACTGGTGAGCGGAACGTTGAAACCGTTTCCGCCGCCGCCCCCGCGACCGCGCCCCGAACGTCCCGGTTTGTAAAAGCCCTCCTCCCTGGCGTTTTTCTCCTTCGCCTTTTCCTGCTCCCCGGCCTGACGGCGGAAATAGTCCGTCTGGGCGCGACGGACTTTCTCGTAGGGATCGACCGCCGGAGCGGACGCGACGCGGGCGGGCTTGCGCGGGCCGGCACGCCCCGGAACCGCTCCGTCCGCCGGAGCGAACACGACGTTCGGCGCGGCCCGGAAATCATACTTTCCCGACGAGGATTGAGCCGACGCCGCGCTCGCGACGAGGGAGGCGGCGAAAGCGAGGAACGAAAAAGCGCGCATGACATCTCCGGCGTCAGTCCCCGCCCGAGGTTGAACTCCCGAGCGGCCCCGCCGTCAAGCTGGATTGAGCGCCCTCCCCGCGTTGCGCCCGCCCGATCCGCTCCGTATATATCGGCGCGATTTGTCAGAGGCCCGTCGCCGGGCCGCATTGTGAGAAGCCGGAAATGCTCGACGGTATGCGCAAGGCCTCCCAGGGCTGGCTCGGACGCATCGTCATGGCCATCGTGATGGGCGTCATCAGCCTGTCTTTCGTCGTCTGGGGCGTCGGCGACATTTTCCGCGGCTTCGGCTCGAACACGGTGGCGAAGGTCGGCAAGACCGAAATCACCGCCGACGCCGTGCGCAACGCCTACCAAACGGAGTTGCAGCAATTGCAGCGGCAGGCGCGCCGCGCCGTCACGAACGAACAGGCGAGGCAACTCGGTCTCGACAGCCGCGTGCTGGGCAAGCTCGTCGCCGAAGCCGCGCTCGACAACCGCGTGCGCGAGCTTGGCCTCGCCATGTCCGATCAGGAAATCGCCAAGACGATTTTGACGGATTCAACCTTCGCGGGCGCCACCGGAAAGTTCGACGCGGCGAAGTTCGGAGAAATTCTCCGCGACAACGGCCTGACCGAGCGCGGCTTCGCGCTGGAGCAGCGCCGCGTTTACCTGCGCCAGGAACTGATCGAGGCGCTCGCCGGCAACGTCCCCGTGCCGAAGGCGACGCTCGAGGCGCTGCATCGCTACCGCAACGAAACCCGCAGCGTGGAATATATCGAACTGCCGGCCTCCGCCGCCGGCGATGTCCCCGCCCCCGACGACGCGGCGCTTCAGGCCTGGTTCGACGCGCGCAAACAAACGTTCCGCGCGCCTGAATACAGGGGCGTCGTGACGCTCTCGCTGTCTCCCGCGCAAGTCGCAGACCCGGCCGCCGTCTCCGACGCCGACGCGACGGCGACCTACAATCGCGTCCGGTTGCAACGTTTCGGCGCGCCGGAAAAGCGCGATCTCGACCAGGCCCTGTTCAGCGACGAAAAAACCGCGGCGGCGGCCGCCGAAAAGATAAAGGCGGGCGCGACGCTCGAAGCCGCCGCCGAGGAATTCAAGACGCAGGTCGCGCCAATGGGATCGGTCGTCCGCAACGAAGTCTTCGACAAGCCGATCGGCGAAGCCGGCTTCGCGCTGCCGGAAGGCGGCGTCAGCGCTCCGGTGAAGGGGCAGTTCGGCTTCGTGCTCGTGCGCGCCACGAAGGTCGTTCCCGAGACCGTGAAAACCTACGCCGAGGTCGCGGACGACCTGAAAAAGGAAATCGCCACCGAACGCGCGAAGAAGCGTGTCGGGGAATTGCGCGACAAGATCGAGGACGAACGGACCTCCGGCAAGGCGCTGGCGGACGCGGCCAGAGCCGCCGGGCTGACCGCCACGACAATCGAGGCGATCGACCAGAACGGGCTCGACCGGAATGGCAAGGAAGTGGAAAATCTCGCCGAGCGCGAGGCGCTGCTGCGGGCGGTCTTCGCCTCCGACGTGGGCGTCGACAACGAGACGCTGAACGCGAAGGACGGCGGCTACGTCTGGTTCGAGGTGTCCGGCGTCGAAAAGGCGCGCGAGCAGACGCTCGCGGAAGTAAAGGACAAGGCGCTGGCCGCCTGGCGCGAGGAAGAAGTGTCGAAGCGCCTCGCTGCGAAGGCCGCCGAAATGACGGCGAAGCTTGACGCGGGCGAGACGCTGGAGGCGCTGGCGAAGGCCGCTGGCGACCTCCCGGTCCAGACCAACGGCGAAGTTCGCCGGGCGGGCGGCGGAAGCCTGCCGGCGGGCGTCGTCGCGCGGGTTTTCGCCTTGCCCTCGGGCAAGGCGGGCTCCGCCGCCGGCAACGCCGACTCCCGCGTCGTGTTTCGCGTGGTCGACGCGGTGACGCCGGTCATGGACCCTGATTCCGACACGCTGAAAGACGCCGAAACGCAATTGAAGACCGCGTTCGGCGAAGATCTGCTCGTGCAATATCTCGCGAAACTGCAGACCAACGCGGGCGTCACCATCAACGAGGCCGCGGCCCGGCTCGCCACCGGCGGCGTCGCCGACCAGAATTGATCCCCGTCATGTTCGAACCCTCCTTCGAGACTTTCGCGGCCGCCCACGACGCGGGGCGGCCCTGTCTCGTTTCGGGCCGCCTCGTGGCGGATCTCGAAACGCCGGTCTCCGCCTTCCTGAAACTGTCGGCGGGGCGCGCCGGAAACATCTTTCTGCTGGAATCGGTCGAGGGCGGCGCGACGCGCGGCCGTTATTCGATGATTGGCCTCGACCCGGACGCCGTCTGGCGCGCCAACGGGGATTCGAGCGAGATCAACCGGCGCGCGCTCACGGACCCGGACGCTTTCGAACCCTGCCCCGGCAGGCCGCTCGACGCCTTGCGCGCCTTCATCGCCGAAAGCGCCATTCCCGGCGACGGTTCGCTGCCGCCCATGGCCGCCGGCGTCTTCGGCTATCTCGGCTACGAGATGGTGCGGCAGATGGAAAGCCTCCCGCCGGTGAAGCCGGACCCGATCGGCGTGCCGGAAGCCGTGATGATCCGCCCGACGGTCATGGTCGTGTTCGATTCCGTCCGGGACGAAATCAGCGTCGTGACGCCCTCGCGCCCCCTGCCCGGCGTTTCCGCACGCGCCGCCTTCGGTCGCGCCGTCGAGCGGATCGACGCCATCGTGGCGGTTCTGGAAGGCCCACTGTCGCATCCCGCCCCCGCCGCGGACCCGCACATGCTGGCGTCGGCTTCCGTGTCGAACACGCCGGAGCCGCGCTTTCTCGACATGGTCGACCGCGCGAAGGAATATATCCGCGCCGGCGATATCTTCCAGGTCGTGCTGTCGCAGCGGTTCACCGCGCCCTACGAATTGCCGCCCTTCTCGCTTTATCGCGCGTTGCGGCGCGTCAATCCCTCGCCTTATCTTTGCTATCTCGATTTCGGCGGGTTCCAGATCGTCGTCTCCAGCCCGGAAATCCTCGTGCGGGTGCGCGACGGCGAAGTCACCATCCGCCCGATCGCCGGCACGCGCTGGCGCGGCAAAACCCAGGCGGAAGACGAGGCGCTGGAGGCCGAACTCCTGGCCGATCCGAAGGAACGCGCCGAACATCTCATGCTGCTGGACCTTGGCCGCAACGACGTGGGCCGCGTGTCGAAAATCGGCACGGTGAACGTCACCGCGAAATTCTTCGTCGAACGCTACAGCCACGTCATGCACATCGTCTCCAACGTCGTCGGCCGGCTCGATCCGAAAAACGACGTGATTGACGCCCTGTCTGCGGGATTTCCGGCGGGCACCGTCTCGGGCGCGCCGAAGGTGCGCGCCATGGAAATCATCGACGAGCTCGAGGTCGACCGGCGCGGCATCTACGGAGGCTGCATCGGCTATTTCGGCGCCTCCGGCGAAATGGACACCTGCATCGTCCTGCGCACGGCGATCATCAAGGATGGCCGGATGCACGCCCAGGCCGGCGCTGGAATTGTTTATGATTCCGTGCCCGCGAGCGAGCACCGCGAATGCGTGAACAAGGCGATGGCCCTGTTTCGCGCGGCGGAAGAGGCGGTCAGGTTCGCCACCGGAGCGAGGCGCGGACAGTAGCGCGCCCGTCCGCGTCGCTTGACGCGCCCTCCCCGGCTGTTGGAAAAGGTCTGGCCGCCGGCCCGGCCCGCACTGGAAACGCAATGCCTCGCGTCACGCTGATCGACAATTACGATTCCTTCACGTGGAATCTCGTGCATTACGTCGGCGTCCTCGGCGCCGAGGTCAGCGTGCACCGCAACGACAAGATCAGCGTCGCCGAAGTAATCGCGGGCGAGCCCGACGCGATCGTCCTGTCTCCCGGCCCCTGCACGCCGCGCGAAGCGGGCATCTGTCTCGATCTGATCGCCGCCGCGAGCGCTGACATTCCAATTTTCGGCGTCTGCCTCGGTCATCAGTCCATCGGCGACGCCTGCGGCGGCGAGATCGTGCGCGCGCCATTGCCGATCCACGGCAAGCTGTCGGAAATCCGCCACCATGGCGAGACCGTGTTTCGCGGCATCAGCGGCCCGTTTCAGGCGACGCGCTACCATTCGCTCGTCATCCGGCGCGACACCATGCCCGCCGATCTCGCCATCACCGCCGAAACCGAAGACGGGCTCGTGATGGGCGTTTCCCACCGCAAGCGCCCCATGCACGGCGTGCAGTTTCATCCCGAGAGCATTCTTTCGGAACACGGCCATCTCATTCTCAAGAATTTTCTCGATCTCGCGGAAACATGGAACGAAACGCGGCGCGGTCGCGCCGGGGAGAGCTGAATGGAAGCCTTCAAACCCATGCTCGCGAAGGTCGCGACCGGGGCGAGCCTCACGCGCGCGGAAGCCGAACGCGCCTTCGACAACATGCTCTCGGGCGAGGTGACGCCGGCGCAGATGGGCGCCTTTCTGATGGCGCTGCGGGTGCGCGGCGAGAATGTCGACGAGATCACCGGCGCCGTCACGGCCATGCGCTCCAAGATGCTGGCGGTGAAGGCGCCCGCCGGCGCCGTCGACATCGTCGGCACGGGCGGCGACGGCTCCGGCTCCTACAACGTTTCGACGCTGGCCTCGCTGATCACGGCCGCCTGCGGCGTTCCGGTCGCCAAGCACGGCAACCGCGCGCTGTCCTCGAAATCGGGCGCGAGCGACGTGCTTTCGGCGCTCGGCGTCACCGTCGGCGTGACGCCGCGGCAGGTCGAGGCCTGCATCGTCGAGGCCGGCATCGGCTTCATGATGGCGCCCACGCATCACGCGGCGACGCGCCATGTCGCGCCGGCGCGCGTCGAACTCGGCACGCGCACCATTTTCAACATCCTCGGGCCGCTGTCGAACCCGGCCAACGTGAAGCGGCAGCTCGTCGGCGCCTTTTCCCGCGGCCTGCTGGAGCCGATGGCGAACGTGCTGAAGAACCTCGGTTCGGAACGGGTCTGGCTGGTGCATGGCTCGGACGGGCTCGACGAGATGACGACGACGGGGCCGACCCACGTCGCCGAACTCAAGGACGGGGCGGTGCGCTCCTTCACGGTCACGCCGGAAGAAGCCGGCCTGCCGCGCGCCACGCCCGCCGATCTGAGGGGTGGCGACCCCGCGCACAACGCCGCCGCGCTGAACGCGGTGCTCGACGGGCTGAAATCGCCCTATCGCGACATCGCCGTTTTCAACGCCGCCGCGGCGTTGATCGTCGGCGGCAAGGCGGAGACCCTGCGGGAGGGCGCGGCCATCGCGGCCGGGGCGCTCGACTCCGGCAAGGCGAAGGCGACGCTGGCGAAACTCGTCGAAGTTTCGGGAAAAGGCTGAGGGGCATGGCCGACATTCTGGACAAGATCGAACGCTACAAGCGTCACGAAATCTCCGAGGCGAAGGTGCGCATGCCCCTGCACGCGCTGGAGCGGCAAATCCGCGACCGGACGCCGCCGCGCGGCTTCGTCCACGCCATCGAGGAGAAACTTGGCGCGAACCAGTTCGCGCTGATCGCGGAAATCAAGAAGGCGAGCCCGTCGAAGGGCCTGATCCGCCCCGACTTCGACCCTCCGGCGCTGGCGAAGGCCTACGCGAAGGGTGGCGCCGCCTGCCTTTCGGTGCTCACGGATGGTCCATCGTTTCAGGGAAGCCCGGAATTTCTGACCGCCGCCCACGACGCCTGCGCCCTGCCCGTGCTGCGCAAGGATTTCATGTTCGACCCTTACCAGGTCTACGAAGCGCGCGCCTGGGGCGCGGACGCGATCCTGATCATCATGGCCGCCGTCGACGACGACGCGGCGAGCGCGCTCAACAAGGCGGCGCACGACCTGAAAATGGACGTGCTCGTCGAGGTCCACACGGAGGCGGAACTCAAGCGCGCGCTGCGGCTCGAAACCCGGTTGCTCGGCATCAACAACCGCGACCTCCACACGTTCGAGACCTCGCTCGAGGTCAGCGAGCGCCTCGTGAGGCTGGCGCCGAAAAACCGCATCGTCGTCGCGGAAAGCGGCATCGGCGGGCGCGAGGACATGTTGCGGCTCGCGCGCGCCAACATCTTCACCTGCCTCATCGGCGAAAGCCTGATGCGGCGGGAGGACGTGCGCGCCGCGACCCATGAATTGCTGCACGGCACGCCGCTTCAGCGCAAACCGAAATGAGCGGCCTGACGCATATTTCCGCCAGCGGCGAGGCGAGCATGGTCGATGTCTCGGCCAAGGCCGTGACGGAGCGCGTCGCCATCGCCGAAGGCCGGGTCGTGATGAAGCCGGAAACGCTGGCGCTGATCGTCGCCGGCGACGCGAAAAAGGGCGACGTGCTCGGCACGGCGCGCCTCGCGGGAATCATGGCGGCGAAACGCACGCATGAACTCATCCCGCTCTGCCATCCGCTGATGCTGTCGAAAGTCTCCGTCGATCTCGCGATCGACGAGACCCTGCCCGGCCTGCGCGTGACCGCCCTGGCGAAAGTCGCGGGGCAAACCGGCGTCGAGATGGAGGCGTTGACCGCCGTCTCCGTGGCGTGCCTGACCATCTACGACATGGTGAAGGCCGTCGACCGGTTCATGACCATCGAGGGAATCGGCATGGTCGGGAAAAAGGGCGGCAAGTCCGGGGAATGGAAGCGGGAGGCGTGACGCCGCCACGCGACGTTGCTCCGCCGCGCGCCCCGGGCTAGAAATTCTCGCGGGGCCGCCAGCGCCCCGGAGGGAGAGAACGTCATGGCCGACAAGGGTCTCACGCGCAGGGAGTTTTCCGCCATCGGCCTGTCCTGCCTCGCCGCGGGAGCGGCGCGGGCGCAGACGCCGGCCTGGCCGCAGCGGCAGGTCAAGTTCCTGATCCCCTTCGGGCCCGGCGCCGGCGCGGACATCGGCGCCCGGCTCGTCTCCGACAAGCTCGCGCAACTCTGGAAACAGCCCGTCGTCATCGAAAACCGGCCGGGCGGCGACGGACTTGTCGCGGTCACGGCCTTCATGGCCGCCAATGACGATCACGTCCTGATGTTTGGCGCGGCGGGCTCCTTCACCGTGCATCCCTACCAGTTCGAGAATCTGCGCTATGTGTTCCAGCGCGATCTGCTGCCCATCGCGCGCTATTCCTCGACGATCATCGCGCTGGCGGTGCCAACCGCGTCGGGAATCACCAGTCTGAAGGAATTCGTCGCGCGCGCGCGGGCCAATCCCGGCAAGCTCAACGCGGCGCTGGTGCCCGGCATCACAGAACTCGTGTGGGACGGATTCGTGAAGACCGAGGGGCTCGACATCACCAAGGTTCCCTACAAGGACATCGTGCCCGCCGCCGGCGATCTCGGCGAGAGCCGTCTCGACGCGGTGATGGCCTCCTACGCCATCGTGCGGCCCGTGGCCGAAACCGGGAAAATCCGCGTGCTCGCGGTCACGAGCCATGATCGCGTGTCGCTGCTGCCGGACATTCCCTCCTCCGCCGAAGCGGGGTTTCCCTCGCTGGAGCTCGAGGGGCTCGTCGGCCTCTACGGTCCAAAGATCATGTCGCAGGACTTGCGCAACCGCATCGGCGCGGACGTTGTCGCCGCGGCCAGCGATCCGGTGATCGGCCAGCGCCTCGCCGGCACGGGCCAGGTGGTGAACCCGGGCGGCGCCGTCGAATTCGAGGCTTCCATCAAGAAGCAGATGGAGCAGGTCGGCGCCATCGCGAAACTGATCGGCATGCAGCCAAAGTAAGCGACTCGCGCGGGCTCACGCCCGCTCCAGTTCCTTCTTCACCCGCGCGGGCGTGAAGGGCACGCGGCGCAGGCGCACGCCCGTCGCGTCGAAAACCGCGTTTCCCATCGCCGCGGGCACGAGGCCAAGCGCCATTTCCGCTGCGCCCGACGGAGCCGCCTCCGGCCGGTTGACGAGATGGACCTCGATCTTCGCCGGCGCGTGCTCCATGTGCAGGACGGGATAGCTTTGCCAATCGACGCTGGTGACGCGGCCGGCGTCCCATTGCAGCTCCTCGACCGTCGTGCGGCCCGTGCCATAGACCAGCTGGCGGTCGATGACGTGGGCCAGCGTCTCCGGATTGACGATCAGCCCGCAATCATGGGCGCAAACGAGGCGAACCGGCTCGACCCGCCCGGTCTTGCGATGCACGCGCACTTCGGCGACGAGGCCGATGAACGTGTCGAAGTGCCGGCGGAAGGCGATGCCCCTGCCCTCGACCACGTCGGCCTCGCGGTCGATGTTCGCCCGGGGCGACGGGCGCGTCACCCAGCCGGCCTTTTCCGCGGCGATCCGCACGGCCTCGCGGTCCCGATCGACCGTGAGATATTTCAGGCGAAACTCCACCGGGTCCATTTTCAGCGCGGCCGCGATTTCGTCCATGAAGCTTTCGCTTCCGAACAAAATCGGCGGGCCATAGGGATCGCGCAAATGGGTCGAGCGCAACGGCGAGG
Source organism: uncultured Hyphomicrobiales bacterium (assembly GCA_903884435.1). Lineage (GTDB taxonomy): Bacteria > Pseudomonadota > Alphaproteobacteria > Rhizobiales > Beijerinckiaceae > Terripilifer. The sequence goes on from CAISEY010000305.1 coordinate 9,512, forward strand.
CGCGGTCCATCAGCGGAGCGATGGTCTCCCAGCCCACGCGATTGTGCGGGAAAGCATAGGACGCGAAGGGGATGTTGAACGTGTGTTTGGGATCGAGCGGGAAACCGAGCAATTGCCCCGCGAGCGTCGCTCCCGCGTTGCCCTCGTTGGTCGCGACATTTTCGCGCGAAAAAGCCTTCGAAATAAACTCGTAGGCGATGACCTCGCCCTTGTCGTCGACGCCGGCGCGCAGCCGGTTGACGGCGGCCGTGCCCTTGGGATCCCAGCCGAGGGACTCCTCGCGCATCCATTGCACGCGCACGGGCTTGCCCAGATGTTTCGACAGAACCGCGGCGTCCGCGGTAGCGTCGCCCTGGTCGTTGCGTCCATAGGATCCCGATCCGAACATCCAGATCGCCCGCACCTTTTCGCGCGGCACGCCGAGCAAATGCGCGACGCCGTCGGCGGCGTAATGCGGCTTCTGCGTCGATGTGTAGATCGTCACGCCATCGGCGCGCACGTCGGCGACGGCGCAGCCCGGCCCCATGGTCGCGTGCGAATGGGTGGGATATTCATATTCCGCCGAGATGACGCGCGCGGCCTTCGCGAAACCGTCCTCGACCTTGCCGTTTTCCCGCTCGATGGTGCGCTGGACGACGGGCGCCTTGCGGATATGATCGTGAATGGCGTCGGGCGTCGGGAAACCCGGCTTCGAATCCGACCACGCGACCTTCAGCGCGCGCAGGGCGCGCACCGCGTTCCACTCCTTCGGCGCGACGACCGCGAGCAAATCCTCGATGTGAACGACTTGCGCGCCGGGAATGTCGCGGATCGAGCCTTCATCGACCTTCACCGGAACCGCGCCCGCGACGGGCGGGCGCACCATTCGGGCGTGCAACATGCCCGGCAACCTCACGTCGCCGGGAAAATCCTGCTGGCCAAACACTTTCCGCGGGATGTCCTTGCGGCGGATGGACTTGCCGATGACGCGGAATTCGGACGGCTTTTTCAGCGGCGCGTCGGCGGCGATGTCATGGCCGTTGCCCCATTGTCCGTTCCACTTCACGTCGGCGCCGAACGACCGGTCGCCGATCAGATCCGCGTAGCTGACGCTCCTGCCCGGATCGGATTTCAACGAAACGACGCCATCGCGGACGACGAGCGCGTCGGGCGCCGCGCCCAGCTTCGCGCCGGCCCCGGCGACGAGAACGCGGCGCGCTTCCGCGGCGGCCTTGCGCAGGGTGAAGCCGCGGCGCGACACGCTGAGCGCGCCACTGGCGCCGCCCATGTTGATGGTGCGCGCCGTGTCGCTCATCACCATGCGGACGCTCTCGAAGGGAACGTCGAGTTCCTCGGCCACCATTTGCGCGATGGAGGTCTCGAGCCCCTGCCCGCCATCGATGGCGCCAAAGAAAACCTCGACCGAGCCATCCTTGTGGATCGCGAGATAGGAATCGAGCTTTGTCGCGAGGATCGCGGGATTGTTGGGCGAAGCCGGGTTCGGCGCCGCGGTCTGCGCCGCGGCCCAAAGGTCCGGCGTCGCGAGGCCGACGACCAGCGAGCCGGCGGCGGACAGAAAGGCGCGGCGGCTGAGCGGCGCGCGGGACATGTCGTTCATGGTCGCCTCCTCAAGCCTGGTTCGAAACGCGCATCACCGCGCGCAGGGCCGCGTTGTGCGTGCCGCAGCGACAGATCAGCGTGGCGAAGGTTTCGCGCACGTCCTTTTCGGACGGTTTTGGATTGCGCGCGAGCAACGCCGCGCCCTCCATGATCCAGCCGTTGATGCAATAGCCGCACTGGTTGACCTGTTCCTCGATCCAGGCGGTTTGCAGCGGATGCGGCTTCTCCGGCGTGCCGATGCCATGCAGCGTGGTGATCCTGCGTCCCGCCGCCGCCGACACCGGCATGGAGCAGGATCGCGCGGGCTGTCCATCGACATGCACCGTGCAGGCGCCGCACTGGCCGAGCCCGCAACCAAAGCGCGGATTGTTGAGGCCAAGATCGTCGCGCAGGGCGTAGAGCAGCGGCATGTCGGGATCGTCGACCTCGATGTCGTGCGACTTGCCATTCACGTCGAGCGTTATTTTTCCCGCCATGACTGCTCCTCCCGGTGCTTCGCGATCCGTTTCGTGGCCGGCAGGGTCCGGCTGATCCGACGGAAAGTCAAGCAATTCGCGTCCGGCGTTGCGGGCGCGCCCGAAAGCTGCCAGGCAGTCGCCGCCCCCCCGGAAACACCCGCGCGACGGGGCGGAAAGGCCGCATGATCCCCTGGACGCAGCTCGCCACGTCACGCACGCCCGACGGCGCCGGAGAATTGCGCCTGATCCGGCGCGGCGACGAATTCGCGATCATGCTGGGCTCGAATCCGCTGATGAACAATCGCCTGCGCGGATCGGAAGAGGCGCTGGCGACGCTCGCCTGCGACAGGATTCGCGGACGCGAGAAATCCCGCGTGCTGATCGGCGGTCTCGGCATGGGGTTCACGCTGCGCGCGGCGCTGAAGGCGCTGGGGCCCGGCGCGCGCGTCGTCGTGGCGGAACTCGTGCCGGCGGTCGTCGCCTGGGCGCGTGGCCCGATGGCCGAGGTGTTCGGCGATTGCCTCGACGATCCACGCGTCGAAATTCGCGAGACGGACGTCGCCAACCTCGTCCGCGCGACGGCGCCGACGTGGGACGCGATCCTGCTCGACGTCGACAACGGCCCCGACGGATTGACGCAGAAAGGCAACGACCGGCTCTACGACCTCGCGGGCCTTTCCGCCGCGCGCGCCTCCCTGCGGCCCGGCGGGGTTCTGGCTGTCTGGTCCTCGGGACCGGACCGCAATTTCACCGCGCGGCTGAAAAAATCCGGATTCGCGGTCGAGGAAGTCCCGACGCGGGCCAATGGCAAGGGCGGCGGCGCGCGCCATGTGATCTGGCTGGCGCGGAAAGGGTGAGAGCCCTCAATGGAACGAGAAGGTCACGCCGCCTTTCACGACGTTCTGCGTGCGGCTTCTGGCGTAGCCCGCGAAGGCCATGGACTGGTCCGTCAGGCGATAGGCGAGCGACACGGAGCCCGCTCCATTCGAGTTGAAGGCCGCGCCTGAAAACGTGACGCTGTAGCGATCGCCGGGGTTGGGCGGCATGATCGTCAGAGCGTTCGAGAGAGCGACGCCTTCCGACAGTCGGGAGAGATCGCGCTGCACGAAGGCGTTCCACCGGGCGAACCGGTCACCGAGCGACTGGATGTCCTGCGCGCTGGCGAAATCGGCTAACGGCAAGGACCCCGTGCGGGGAACTCCGCCCTCGAGGCGGTTGATCAGAACCTGATCGGTTGGCTGGGCGAGCCCGGTCGGGCTGCCGTTGAAGCCGCCATTGACGGGGTTGAGCGGATAATTCTGGAATGTCTGGGCTTTGGCGGCGGTCGTCGCGGGAAGCATCAGGAGAAGCAGCAAAAAGCGTCGCATGGGTTCCTCCGTCACGCCGGAGGTTGACCCTGTGCGCCGCCGGCGGGAGATATTGGCGCCTCGCGACGCCCCACGCCAGCGACGTCAGGCGTTTGTCCCCGCGTTTTCAGGCCGGCGGCTTGCTCCGCAACCCCGCCCTTTCCAGGCGCGGGAACACTTCCTGCACGAAATAAGGCAGTTCCTTCAGGTAATTCAGGAACACCAGGGTCGAGCCGGCGACGCCAATGTTCGCGAGCCTTTGCAGTTCCGCCACGGCGTCGTCGGGCGTGCCGACGATCGGGTACATCGCCGGGAACATGCCGGGATAGCGGCGCGGCGCGGCGCCGGCGAGGGTCGCGGCCACGGCGCGGTCGGCGGCGGTGTCGCCGGTCTTCGTGCTTTGGGAAATGGTCACTGCCTTTTGCCGGCGGAAATAATCGATGGCGTCCGGGTCCGCCATTTCCGTCGCGTAATAGTGGGCATATTCCTCGGCTTCTTTCCGGGTCGGGCGCACGACGAATTGCGTCTCGACGTAGAGGTCCTGCTTGCGGCCGAATTGCGCGGCGCGCGCGTTGATATTGGCGAACGTGTCGGCGACCTGTTCGTGGCTGTGCATGCCCGTGAACAGGATGTCCGCCGCCCGGGCCGCGAAGATCTGCCCCTCGCCCGACTGAGCCGCGGACATGACGGGCGGGCGTTTCTGCACCGGCAGCGGCTCGGTGCTGGCGCCCCAGACCTCGAAAAACTCCCCCTTGTGGTCGAACTCCGGCCCGCCCGCGAGAAGCTTTTCGTAAATCCGGAACCATTCGAGCCCGCGGTCGTAACGGCGCTCGCCCGTCAGCCTGATTCCATGCGGGCCGAATTCATCGGGGTTCCAGCCGCAGACGATATTGAGCCCGGCGCGGCCGCCGGTGACGTGGTCGATCGTCGAAATGGCTTTCGCCGCGAAAGCGGGCGTGATCAGCGACACATGCGCGGTGACGAAGACGCCAGTCTTTTTCGTGAGGGCGCCCAGCGCCGCCGCCTGTGAAAACGTCTCGAAGGAATGGCCCCACATGTTGGCCTTGCCGCCGAGCCCGTGCCATTTGGCGATGGGCAGCAGAAACTCGATGCCCGCCTCGTCCGCCAGTTTCGCGACGGCGACGATTTCGCTCCAGTCGGCTTTCCAGCGATCGGGCGCGACGCTCGGCGTCATGCCGCCCGAGCAATTGATGCCAAACACGCCAAACTTGAACCGGTTGTCGCCGAAAAAGCCGCTCATCTTTCGCTCCCCGCCGCGATGGCGGCGCGGCGGATTAGCTATCGCGCGCGGCCCGCCTGTCAACAGGCCGAACGCCGCGGGGCGGCGTTGACACACGCCTCGGACAGGGTCCAAATCGCCGGAAAATCAAACCAGCCAGAGGTCAGCCCATGTTCGCCAAAATCAATCATGTCGCGTGTTGCAGCGACAATTACGGCCAGCTCGCCGAATTCTACAAGGCCATTTTCGGCATGAAGACTTCCGAGAAGACGCGCCCGGGCCGGGCCGTCACCGTTGGCGACGGCTATGTCGGCTTCAACATCAATCCGCGCCGCGCCGGCCGCCACGCGGGGCTCGACCATTTCGGCATTCAGGTCGAGGATTGCCCGACCGCCTTCGAACGCATCGAAAAGAAATATCCGACGGTGAAATGGCTGAAGCGCCCGGCGACGCGGCCCTTCGCGGGAATTTCAACGCACGATCCGGACGGCACGATGTTCGACATTTCGCAAAAGAACATGGCGAACCGCACCTCCGTCTACGTGGAAAACGACGGCAAGGCCGCGCCGCGACACATCAACCACGTCGCCTTCCGCACGATGAACCCCGAGAAGATGGCGGAATTCTATTCCTATGTGTTCGAACTGGCTCCCGCCAACAGGAAGCAGGGCGACCCGAACTTTTATCTCACCGACGGTCACATGACCCTCGAGATCATGCCCTGGGACATTACCGACTACGACGGCACCGGCATCATCACGACGGGAATGGACCACATCGGATTCAAGGTCGAGGACCTGGAGGTCTTCAAAAAGGATGTCGAAACCTTCGTAGCCAACAATCCGCGCCTCGCGCCGGCCTCTTTCTCGGGCGCCGAAGGCGAGGCCTTGCTGAAAATGTTCGCGCGGTCCTGCCCGCTCGGACAATTCCAGTTCGCCGATTGCGACGGAATCCTGCTCGACGTGGCGGCGTGA
>CAISEY010000306.1 GCA_903884435.1 uncultured Hyphomicrobiales bacterium
ACTCCTGGACTTACGCCCAGGTCAAGACCGCTCTGACCGCCGACGCGAAGTCGGCGGACGACAGCGGCAGCCTCGCGAGCCTGCCCGCGAGCGACCCCGTCGCGGGGAGCCATCAATACTGGCTCTCGGACGTCGAGGCGAAGGCGCTCGGGCTGCTTTCAAACGCCACGACGGTCGACGCCTTCGTGGGCTTCGGCAGCGCCGCCAATCTGTTCGACTACGACCGGAGCGACAGCATCGCCGGCGCGCAATTTGATTTTCAGGGCGCCGTGGCCCACGAAATCGCCGAGACGATGGGGAAGAATCTCCTCGTTGGAACGACGACCATCAATGGCGCGCCCGCCTATGACGTTTCCGACCTGCTGCACTATTCCGCCGCCGGAGTTCGGGACTTCTCGGGCACGACTCCCGGGTATTTCTCGCTCGACGGCGGCGTCACGAATCTCGACGCCTTCAACACCGATCCCAACAGTGATTTTGGCGACTGGGCGGCGAGCGCCGGCTCCGATTCCTTCCGCGCCGTGGCTAGTTCGGGCGTGATCAACCCGGTCGGCGAAACCGATCTGAGGTTTCTCGACGCGATCGGATTCGACCGTGTCGGAACGGATCTCGCCGCCAGCAACCTGTCCCTTGGCGCGAGCACGGTCGTCCCGGGCGGAACGGTCAACGTCACTTACAGGATCAACAACGCCGGTTCGGTCGACGCCGCCGCTTCGACGGCCGGCGTTTATCTGTCCGCGGACGGAGTCTTCGACTCGTCCGACACATTGCTGGCGACCCGCTCGATTGGCGCCCTCGCCGCGGGCGCGAGCGCCAGCGACAGTTTCAGCCTCGCGCTTTCGCAAATTGGCGCCTGGAACATCATCGTCGTCGCGGATTACAACAACACGATCGCCGAGGCCAACGAGGTCAACAACGCGTCGGTCGCAGCCCCGATCTCGGTCGTGTCGGGAACCGACCTGACGGCGTCGAACCTGTCCCTGAACACGAATTTGCTCTCCGCCGGGGGCCCGGTCACCGTCAGCTACAAGATCAACAATATCGGCGTCGCCGCCGTCGCCGCGACGGTGGCTGGAATTTACCGGTCGGCGGACGGTGTCTTCGACGCCTCCGACACGCTGCTCGCGACCCGTTCCATCGGCGCGCTCGCCGCCGGCGCGAGCGCCAGCGACAGTTTCGATCTGACGCTGTCCCAGACCGGCGGCTACAACATCATCGTCGTCGCCGACTACAACAACGCGATCGTCGAATCGAGCGAAACGAACAACGCCTCGGGCGCCATCGCCGTGACGGTCACGGCGCCGCTGTTCACGACGGGCGACGACACGGCGACGATTCCCTCCGCGGGTGGAACGTGGCATGCGCTGGCCGGAAACGATTCCGTGACGGGCTCGTCCGGCGCCGATGATATATTCGGCGACGCGGGCGCCGACACGCTGACCGGCGGCGACGAGCTGACGCTCTCGGCCGCGCAAAAAACAATTTATCGTCTCTATGGCGCGACGCTCGGGCGCGAGCCGGATTCCGCCGGCCTCGCGGGCTGGGTCGCCTTCATGAGCGGCGGCGTGTCGCTCGTCGACATCACCGCGGGCTTCGTCAATTCCGCCGAGTTTCAGGCGAAATACGGCGCGCTCGACAACACGGGATTCGTCACGCTGCTCTACAACAACGTGCTGGGACGCCCGCCCGACGCGCCGGGCCTCGCGGGCTGGCTGTCGATCCTGTCGGGCGGGGCCTCGCGCGCGACCGTCGTCGACGGCTTTTCCGAAAGCGCCGAATACCAGGGCAAAACGGACCTCGCGACGCGCGCCTACGCGACCGCGACTCTCGACGCGGCTCTATATGGACAGGTGTTCCGCCTCTATGGCGCGACTCTCAATCGCCAGCCGGATTCCGCCGGATTCGCCGGCTGGGTCGATATTCTCGCGGGCGGGCAGACGCTGTCGGGCATCGCCGGCGGCTTCGTCAATTCCGCCGAGTTCCAGTCGGCCTACGGCTCCCTCGACAACACGGGCTTCGTGACGCTGCTCTACAACAACGTGCTGAAGCGCGGCCCGGATTCGGGCGGCCTCTCTGGCTGGCTCGCGCTGATGGCGGGCGGAATGAAGAGGCAGGACGTCGTCACCGGATTCTCGGAAAGCGACGAATACAAGAACAACACCGCCGCGCCGCTGAAGGCTTTCATGCGGACGACGATGACGATCTGGGCCGACACGCTCAACGGCGGGGCGGGCGACGACGTTCTGTTCGGCGGCCGCGGCGCCAATACATACCAGTTCGACCAGACCGCGCCGGGCTCGGACACGGTGCTCGGCTTCGAGATCTGGGATAGTCTCACTCTCGTGAATTTTGGCTACGCGAACGCCGCGTCAGCGACCAGCCACATGACGCAGAACGGCGCCGACACGGTCTTCGCGGATCAGGGCGAAACCATCACGTTCAAGAACGCCGCGCTGGCGACGGTGACGGGCGCCACGTTGACGTTTTCCTAGAGAGCGGCGCGCCGCGAATTTGACGAGGCGCCGCGCAGCGCCTAACAGACGCCCATCTCCGGTTCACGAAGTTTTTTGAATGTTTCGATTCACGATGTTGCTTGTCGCCTGCGCGGGACTCTGCGGGTGTGTCGCGGATTCGCCGGGGCCGGTCTCCGCCGCCGTTGAACCCGCGCCGAAGGAAGCCACTGGCGAGGCCGCTGCCCTCGAAAGCGCGAAGCTCGCCCCGCCTCCGGCGCGGTCCGGTCGCCAACTCGAGCAAGCGCCCTTGCCGCCGCCGCGTCCGGCTTTTCTCGACACGGCTGTCGCCGCCGGGGAGCCCGCGGAATTGACCGACGACGAGGCCGCGCCACCGGCTTCCGAATCTGGGCAACCGGCGGAACCCGTTGTCGCGCGCGCCTTCGCCGCGGCTGAACCCGCGCCCGCTCCGGCCGCGACGGAAACGCCCGTTCCCGCTGCCTTCGCGCCGGCGGGCTCCACGCGATTCGACGCCTCGCGCGGCGGTTATGGCCATGCCCCGCCGGAACCGCGCGTGAGCGAAGCCGGGTTGCAACTCATGCCGCCGCCGGGCGCCGACGACAAGCAGACGACGAAGCGTTCCGCGACGCCGGGCCAGCGCTATTACGCCGCCTATGAAAACACGATCATCTCCTGTTTCCCGCCGCGATTGCGCGAGGCGCTGAACACCATCGCGGAACATTACGATCGGGACGTGGAAGTTACGTCTGGCCTTCGCCATGGCGGTCGCCGCGGCTCCTATCATCGCCGGTGCATGGCGGCGGACGTGCGGGTGCCCGGCGTGGCCCCGGCCGCCCTGTCCGCCTTTGTCAGGACGATTCAGGGCGTCAACGGCGTCGGCAGCTATCGCCACACCAGCGTCACCCATCTCGATATTCGCGATTACCAGATGTCCTGGCGCTACTGAGCCGGGGTCGCCCTCGACGTTCCCCGCGCCGCCGCCTAGACTTGGCGCGAGGAGACGAACATGAACGCACCCATCGCAGCCGCCGCGACGCGGAAGGCCGATCCCGTCGGGAAACCCTGGCCCTCGCCGAAGCTCGATCAGGGCCTCGAAAAAACGTTCCTGAACATCGAGGACTTGCGCCAGGGCGCGAAGCGCCGTCTGCCGCGCGGCGTGTTCGAGTTCATCGACCGCGGATCGGAAGACGAAAACTCCCTGCGCGACAATCGCGCGTCCTTCCAGCGGATCAAACTGCGCAACCGCGTCATGGTCGACGTGTCGGTTCGTTCGACGCAATGCGAATTGTTCGGCAAGCCCGCGTCGATGCCGCTCGCCATCGCGCCCACGGGCGCCGCGGGCCTCGCCTGGTACGAAGGCGAGCTTGAACTGGCGAAGGCCGCCGCGCGCGCCGGCGTGCCCTTCGCGCTCGCGACGCCGTCCCTCACCGCCATCGAGCGCATCGCCACGGTGGAGGAGGGCCGCAAGTGGTTTCAACTCTACATGTGGCGCGATCGCGAACTCTCGCACGCCCTGGTGAAGCGCGCGCGCGACGCCGGTTTCGAACTGCTCGTCGTCACCGGCGACACGCCGGTCTCGCCGATCCGCGAATACAACCGCCGCAATGGCTTCAACTCCCCGTTCAATTTCAACGCGACGATCGTCGCGGATGTCGCGACCTCGCCGCGCTGGACGTGGGGCGTGCTGCGCCACTACCTGATGAATGGCGGAATGCCGAAACAGGCGCATTATCCCGACGACGCGAAGGGCCGGCAAATCCGCATGTCCGGCGGCGCCGAGGTGCTGCGCGGCGACGATCTCAACTGGTCCGACATCGCGCGCCTGCGCGACATCTGGAAAGGGCCGATTCTCGTCAAGGGCGTGCACCGGCCGGACGACGCCGCGCGCGCCGTCGCCGAGGGTTGCGAGGGAATCGTCATTTCGAATCACGGCGGCCGCAATCTCGACACGGCCGTCGCCTCGCTCGACGTGCTGCCGGAAATCGTCGCGGAGGTCGGCGGCAAGACCGCGGTGATCGTCGACAGCGGCATTCGCCGCGGCGGCGACATTCTGAAGGCGATCGCGCTGGGCGCGACCGCGGTGCTCAGCGGGCGTCCGACGCTCTATGGAGCGGCGGTCGCCGGCGAGCGCGGCGCCGTGCACGCGCTGGCGCTGCTGCGGCGCGAACTCGAAACGTCGATGGCCTACACCGGCGCCGCCACGGTTTCGGAAATTTCGCCGAAATCCCTTTGGCTTCCGCCGCGCGCGTGAGGCGCGGCCTCAGTCGTCGGCGTCGTTCAGCGTCGAGGGATCGAACAACTCGTCGACTCCGATCAGCCGTTGCGTGATCCATTGCTCCCGCGCGTAGCGCGTCATGGCCTCCAGCGGCAGGCGGTTGCGCGCGACTTCATAGGAGAAATAGGATTCGCCCATCAGCGCGCGCTGCTCGTCGAGAAGTTGCCGCGCCCACGACAGAACGACGACGCGCGGGTCGGATCCCTCGATGGCGTCGAAGGCGAGGTCGCGCGCGGCGCGGAACGCCTTCAACAGCGCCAGCGGCGCCTCGGGATGGCGATCGACGAAGTCGCGCCGCAGCGTGACGAGGTGACTGATCGGGAAAATGCCGCTGGCCCGGAAATAGCGCTTTTCCTCCTCCATCGAGTCGCGAAACAGCCGCCGCGCGCGCGGATCGCGGCGCGTGATCGAGGGCGGCACGTCCGCGTCGATGACGGCGTCCACGGCGCCCGAGAGCAGCATCTCGTCGAGCGTCGGAAGGCGGCCCGCCGGGTCGGCGACCGCGTGTTCGATATTCGCGGCCCCCTCCGGAAACATGGTCTCGTCGCGCCGGCGGCAGACCCAGCGGACGCCGGACAGATCGACGCCGTGGTGATGGGTCAGCGCGCCGCGCGCCCACACGCCGGCGGTGTTCGCCCAGCCGCGCACGGCGATGCGCTTGCCCGCCAGATCCTTCGGCGTCTCGATCCCCGCCGACGTTTTCACGTAGATGTAGGACTGGCGAAACTTTCGATTGGGAAAGGCCGGAATCGACACGCGGGGCGGGCCCGAGTCGAACTCGAGCAGCCGCGCGGCGAAGGAACTGTCCCAGGCGTCCGCCTCCTTCATGCTTCCGACGATTTCAACCTCGAATCCCTCGACCGGCGCGAGGCCGCGCACGATCGGCTCGTTCGTGTCGATCTCCGGTTCGCGAAAAAACAATTTGATGCGCGGCGCCAAGCGCGTCTCCCCTGTCCGTGGTGTCCGGGGCTCGTCGAGCCCCGGCGTTTCAATTGGTTCATCGTGGCTCAGGGCGGCGGCAGCAGCGGCTTTTTTCCCTTGTGCAACTGCATGTCGAAGGTCGTCAGCAGCGCCGCGGTCGTGGCGTGCGAGCCCATCAGCAACACGAGATCGACGAGCTTGTTGGGTCCGAAGACTTTCGCCGCGCGGGCGTAAAGTTCGGACGAGACCTTGTGATCTTTCCAGATGGCGCGGCCAAGATCGATAACGACCGCGTCGGTCGGATCGAGGCCGGCCGTCGGACGGTTGTGCTTGATCGTGTCGATGACGTTCTGTGGCACGCCGGCCTTGATGGCCTCGGGCTCGTGCGCGGTCCACTCGAACTGGTTGTCGAAGGAGCGCGAGGTGACGATGAGCGCGATTTCGCGCACGCGCGGACCAAGCCCGGACTCCTGCCGCAGGTAATGGCTCACGGCGTTGAGATTCTGGCTGGTCTTCGGGCTGTAGAAGGAAATGCCCGAGGGCCCCTGAAGTCCCGCGATATTGCCGCCGTTGGCGGCGTTGTCGTAACGGCGCTTGCCCGCGTCGTCGAGATCCTCGCGCCGCGGCAGCGGCAGCCGGAAACCCGATTGCGGATCAATGTCCGCCGGCCAGGCGGGCGCGGCGGGCGGCGCCGTGTCGCCGGCCTGCGCTGAGGCCGTCCCGACGCCGCCGATCAGGAGCGCGGCCCCCAGAAAGCCGGCGGCCAGACATGTTCCGGATTGAAGACGCATGCGATTCCTCCCCCTTTTGTGAAAGCGGGAGGAATCATATCAGGCGTCGTCGCCGAGCGCTCGCGAAAACGTTTCGCCGGCCAGGAACGGACGCCCCGAAGCGGGACGCTCAGGAATGCCGCGCCGCGAGCGTCTGCGGGGCCGGCTGCGCGTTGCCGAGCACGACGACCTTCGTGCCGACGGCGACGCGCTGGTAAAGGTCGATGGCGTCCTGGTTGACCATGCGGATGCAACCCGACGAAACGCTCTTGCCGATGCTGCCGGGCTCCAGCGTGCCGTGAATGCGGAACAGCGTGTCCTTGTTGTTCTGCCACAGATACATGGCGCGAGCGCCGAGCGGATTATGCGGCCCGCCGGGCACGCCGACGCCGCTCTGCAATTTGGTGACGGATTTTTTCAGATCGGGCTGGCGCTCGATCATCTCGATCGGCGGATACCAGTCCGGCCATTCCTGCTTGCTGTTGATCGTGGCGGAGCCCGACCAGGCGAATCCCTCGCGCCCGACGCCAACGCCATAGCGCATCGCCTTGCCGGAGCCGGTGACGAAATAAAGATAATGCGCCTTCGGATCGACGATGATCGTGCCCGCCGGTTCGCCGCCGCGGTAGTCGATTTCGGAGCGCCAGAAATCCGGCGGGATGACGCCGGGCCGGATGGCGTTGACCGGAAACTTCTCGCCGGGAATCGTGTTGTAGAGCGCCTGATAGCGCTGCTCGTCGATGGAAGCCTCCACCTTCGGCGCCGCCGCTTTCGGGTCGCGCTTGCCGCGGCGGCCTGGCGCGGCGGGCTGGATCTCGGGTTTGGGCTGGACGGAGTTGCAGCCGGCGAGACCCAGCGCGAGGCTCGCGGCGGCGCTCCCGAGCAGCGCGCGGCGGTTCGTGACATTCATGGAGCGGCCCCAAATCAGTTAATGAACGACTTAACCAAAAAAGCGGCGTGACGGAAAGCCGTTATTCGAGGCGAATCGTGACGCTGTCCGTCGCGCCCGTCGCGTCGATCACGGAAACGCGCGCGAACCCGGCTCCATCCGGGCGCCACGCCGATTGCCGCCGCGGGTCGGGCGCCCCGACCGGCGCGCCATTGATCATCCAGATGAAGGGCGGCGCGCCGCCCTGCGCCTTCAACGACAGGGCGGCGTCCTCGGGAACGCCGTCCTTCAGCCCGAGATCGACGCGCGCGCCGTCTGGCGGCCAGGCGATTTTCAGCGCGCCCGTGAGCGTCGCCGCGAGGGTCTTGGGCATGTCCTTGCGCAGGTGGCGCAGCGGCGGCGGCAAGCCGGCGGTCGTCGTCACCAGCGCGTCGGCGGGGCGCGGGATCGGCTCGCGCTCGCCGCCCAGCCGGGCGAAGGCGTCGAACAGGATCGGCGCCGCGACCTGCCGCCCGACGAGCCCCGGCACGGGTCCGTTGTCGGCGCGCCCGACCCAGACCCCGATGGTGGAGCGACGGTCGTACCCCACCGCGAAAGCGTCGCGATAGCCGTAGGACGTGCCGGTCTTGAAGGCGATGTGTCCGCCGGTCGCGTTGGCGGGCGGCGGCGCGCCGCGCAGCACGTCGAAAATATACCAGGCCGCGACGGGCTCGGTGACGCGGCGGTCCTCGCGGGCGCGCGGCGCGTCGATCCGCTCGATGAAGTCCGGAACCCGCCCGCCGCGCGCGAGGCCCGCGTAGAGCCTGACGAGATCCGTCAGCCTGATCCCGAGGCCGCCAAGACCGATGGCGAGTCCCGGCGCGGAATTTCCGGCCACGACGATGTCGGCGCCCGCGTTTTTCAACCGCGCCAGGAACCGCGAGGGGCCGATCTCGTTGAGCAGCGCGATCGCCGGCAGGTTGAGCGATTGTTGCAGGGCGTATCGCGCCGTCACCTGCCCCTGGAAATGGAGATCGAAATTCTCCGGCGCGTAGAGGCCGAACCGGGCGCGCCGGTCCTCCATCATCGTTTGCGGATGGGCGACGCCATTCTCGAACGCCAGCGCGTAGATGAACGGTTTCAGCGCCGAGCCGGGCGAGCGCAGGGCCTGCGTCAAATCCATCGCGCCGGTTCGCTCGATCGAGAAATAATCGGCGCCGCCCACGCGCGCCCGCGTTTCGCCGGTGGCGTTGTCGAGAGCGACGATCGCCACGGAAATCTTCGGGCCGAGCCGCTCCGCCGCCTCGCGCGCGAGTTGCTCCAGGCTGGATTGCAGACGATGGTCGAGCGTCAGCCGCAACACGCGCTGGTCGGGCCCGGCTGTCCGCGCCGCCTCCGCGGCGTGCGGCGCGAGCGACGGGAAGGGCCGGCGCGCCGTCGGCACGGGCTCCGTTTTCGCCATGTCCGCTTCCGCGCGCGGCAGGGCGCCGAGGCGAACGGCGCGGTCGAGCACCCGGTCCCGGGCGCGGCGCGCGGCCTCCGGCTCGCGGTCCGGCCGCCGGGCTTCCGGCGCCTGCGGCAGGGCGACGAGCAACGCCGCCTCCGCCCATGACAGGCGCTTCGGCTCCTTGCCGAAATACGAGAGGCTCGCCGCGCGCAGCCCCTCGAGATTGCCTCCATAGGGCGCGAGGGCGAGATAGATCGCGAGAATGTCGTCCTTGGAAGAGCGCGCCTCGAGTTGCAGCGCGCGCGCGATCTGCCGCAGCTTCGCCGCGGGCGTGCGCTCGTCGCGCGGCTCCAGCAGGCGCGCCGCCTGCATCGTCAGCGTCGAGCCGCCGGAGACGACGCGGCCGCGCCGCGCGAACTGGCCGGCGGCGCGCAGCATCGCCAGCGCGTCGACGCCGCCATGATGGCGAAACCGCTTGTCCTCGTAGGCTTCCAGCAGTTCGAAACACCGCGGGTCCACGTCCGCGACGGCGACCGGCAGGCGCCAGCGCCCGTCGCTCGCGGTGAAGGCGCGCAACAGCCGCCCGTCGCGGTCCACCGCGATGGTCGAGCCCTGGCTGGCGCGCGAAACATCGAGCGGCCCGAGCGCCCGCTCGTATTGTTTCACCGCGCCGGGAACGCCGAGGCTGGCGAGCGCGACGAAGGCCCCCGCCAGCGCGAAACGACGGCGGGATGTTCCCTCCGCCGCGTTCATCACGGCCTCTCCGCGATCTCCACCGCGCCGAACGCCGTGCGGCCGAACCGTTGCGGGGCGTACATGTCCTCGATGGTCGCGGGCGGCAGCACGTATTTGCCCGGCGTCACCGCGCGCACGACATAGGCGAGCGTGAAGGTCGCCTGATCCTCGCCCGCCCGGTCGATCGCGGCGACGAACCGGTCGTCGCGATATTCC
The DNA here is from genome assembly GCA_903884435.1 of uncultured Hyphomicrobiales bacterium. GTDB lineage: Bacteria > Pseudomonadota > Alphaproteobacteria > Rhizobiales > Beijerinckiaceae > Terripilifer. The sequence goes on from CAISEY010000306.1 coordinate 9,704, forward strand.
GAATGCGTCGGCTCGACCGTGCGCTTGAGGAACGACAGGGAATCGATCGACCCTCCGTCGAACATGTCGGGGTTCTCGATCTCGAGGCCCGCCGGCAGACGATCGACCAGCAGCAGTTTCGCGTAGGCTTTCCCGAGCTCCGTCACCTTCAGCGAGACGACGTAGCGTTCGTTTTGCTTCATCGCCGCGGGGTCCACCGTCTGCCCGTCCATCCGGTGGAAGGCTCGCTCGACGCGGTAGCCCTGTTCGGCGGCCGGTTCCGGAACGGTCGGAACGCCCGAGGCGGTGATGACGATCCGCGCGTCGGCCTGTCCGGCGTTGCCGATGGTCACGCTTCGTCCGTCGAGGGCGAAGCCCTTCCAGCTCCGGTAATAGGCGCCCTGGCGGCGTTCGCCGTCGATGGTGAGCGCGAGGTTTTGCGCCTCGCGCGACAGGCCCGCCGCGGCGAGCACCATCCAGGCGTTTTCCTGCGTGCTCGTGTAGCGGGCGGCCGCGCGCTCCTCCTCGAGCGTCGCGCTGGCCTTGATCAGTTCGGCGCGGCCAAGGCCCGCCTCCGAGGCGAGCGCGAGAACGCCGGCGCTGTCGCGCAGGCGCGACCCGTAGTCAGAACGCGAAATCCGCGAACGCTCCATGGCGACGAGCCGTTCGCTGGCGGAGGCGAACACCGCTTGCGCGCGGCCGCGGTCGCCGAGCAGCGACAGCGCCGCGCCGAGTTGCGCGCGCGCGAGAGGGCTCGCGAAACTCGCGAGCTTCGTGTCCGCGAGATAGCGCAGATCGCCCATGATCGGGCGTCCGTTGCGCGCCAGCACGTAGACCGAATAGGCGATGGCCTCCGCTTTCACCGGATCGAAATCGCCGTTGTTCACGACCGCGTTGCGCAGGAAGTCCAGCGCCTGGTCGAAGCTCTTTTGCGGCACGGCGAAATTGGCTTCGCGCGCCCGCGTCAGGAAGTCCGTGACGAAGGCGTGCAGCCACAAATCGTCCGCCCCCGAGGCCGACCACAGGCCAAACTCGCCGTTGGTGTCCTGCCGCGTCAGCACCCGTTCGATGGCGTCGCGGATCCGGTCGTCGAGCGCGCCGTCGAGCGGCAGCAACTCCGCCGCCGCCAGCTTGTTGACGTAGAGCAACGGCATGGCGCGGCTGACGATCTGTTCGGAACAGCCATAGGGGTATCGGTCGAGCGCCTGCAACAGGGCGGGCACGTCGATGCCGCCGAGCGGCGAAACCGCCACCGAGACCGCGCCCGTGCCTGGCACGAAATCGGCGAGCAGATCGCCGGAGATCGTGACGTTGCCGCCCGCGGCGACGGATCGCACGCTGCGGCGGTAAAGGTCGGAGGCGCCGGACTGGACCTTCAGGGCGAAGCTTTGCGTCGCCTTGACGTCGCCGGGTCCGGTGAGCGTCAGATCGACCGAGGCGACGCCAATTCCCGCGCCGGAGACCGGCACGGTGAACGTGGCGCGCCCGCCCGTCGTCATGCGCAACGAGCGGCGCAACGCGCTCGCCGGCAGGGTCACGGGGCCGTGGATGTCGAGATCGACGACATAGTCGCCGGCGGCTCCTTCCACGTTGTCCACCCGCATGTGGAAGCGCGACTGGTCGCCGAGCGCGAGGAAGCGCGGCAACGTCGCCTGCACCACGACGGGATCGCGCACGATCACGTCGCCCGAGGCCTCGCCGACGCGTCCCTTCGACCAGGCCACCGCCATCACGCGCATCGAGCCGTTGAAGGCGGGAATGTCGAAGGTCACGCGCGCCACGCCGTCGGCGCCGACCTTCACGAGGCCGGAATAACGCGACAGGGGCTCCTGCGTCGGTCGCTCGCCCTCGAGCGGCGCGCCGCCGTCGCCGCCCGAGCGGATGGCGCCGCGCGAGCCCTGCATTCCGTCGATCAACAGGCCGTAGAGATCGCGCACCTCCGCGCCAAGCAACCTCTGGCCGAAGAAGAACTTCGCCGGATCTGGCGCCTCGTAACGCGTGAGATTGAGAATGCCGACATCGACCGCCGCGACCGTCACGAAGGCCTCCTCGCCCGCCGCGAGGCCCGCGACGCGCACGGGAATCGTCAGCGCGCGGCGCGGCTCCATCTTCGCGGGCAGGTCGAGTTTCACGTCGAGCCTGCGCGCGTCCTGGTCGACGCCGAACCACGCGAGGCCCAGCGCCCGGCCGGGCATCCGCTTCGCCGCCTGGTCGAGAGGGCGATGCGCGAGCGCGACCGCGTAGGCGCCCGAGCCCCAGTCCGCGCCGACCGGAACGGTCATCGCGTTGTCGCCCGCGCGCAGGTCGAACACGCGGGTTTCGAAGACCCTGTCGCCGACGATGGCGACCGTGGCCTTGCCCTCGAAGCGCGAGGCGATCTGCACCTTCATCGGCTCGCCAGGCTTGTAGTTCGTCTTGTCGAGCGTCACCTGCAGCAGGTCGGGCGTGTCGGCGGTCGCGTCGCCCGACCAGCCCACCTCGAAGGTAATGGAGGTCGGCGCGTCCGTTCCGTCGTCGGATCGCAGGTCGAGACGATGCGTGCCCCAGCCGACCGTCGCGGCGATTTTAGCGGGATCGGCGGCGCTCACGTCGACGCGGCCGTCGGCGATTCGCCGCGAGGACTTGACGCGCTCATAGCCCCAGCGCCCGTCGGAATTGTACCACTGGTAATTGTTGCTGACGCGGTAGAGCGACCATTGCACGTCGCGCCGCGCGACCTTTTGCCCCGCGGCGGAGAGCGCCACGACGTCGAAGGTCGCGGTCGAGCCGTCGGCGAGTTCGCCGAAGGTTTTCTTGACCGCGATCATGCCGGCGTCCGCCTGGATTGGCAGGACGAGCGTGCGCTCGACGGCGCGGCCGCCGGGTTCGCCCGCGCGCAGCAGGATTTTCGCCTCGACGGGGCGGGGGGCCTTGACCTCGGGAATCGGAATCTCGACGACCGCCTTGCCCTTGTCGTCGGTGGTGGCGCTCTCCTCGAGGTCGTTCCTGACGTTCTCGAATTCCTCGTCCTCGAGGCCCGCCTGATAGCCCGGCAGGCCCGCGATGGCGCCGTCCTCCACGGGACGGATCGTCACTTCGCCGGTGATTTCGAGACCCGCGCCCGGCGCGCCATAGAGATAGCGAGCCTCCGCGTCGATTTTCACCGATTGCTTCTGGCGCGCCGCCGTCTGTTGCGGCTTCAGCGTCAGTTCGACGCGCTCGGGAACATAGTCCTCGACGAGAAAACTCGTCTCGCCGACCGGCGCGCCCTTCGGATCGGCGAAGACCTGCGCGCGCCAGGTGCCTGTCGCGACGCCGCTCAGGAGCGGGATCGACCATGCCCGTCCGCCAAGACCCTGATCCGCGACGACCGCGCGTTTGTATTCGACGCCGTCGGGACGCTTCGCGACGAGCGTCAGCGGCAGCCCCGCGATGGCGGAGCCGCGCGCGTCGCGCGGCAGCACGGTGACGTTGACCGTCTCGCCGGAGCGGTAGACGCCGCGCTCGGCGTAGACGAAGGCTTCGAGCGCCTTCGGCGCGTCGCGGCCCTTGACGCCGCGGTCGGTGAGATCGAACGCCGCCGCGCCGAGGTCGAGGAAGTTATAATCCTCCTTCGCGTCCGTCGCGACGACGAGGCCGGGCGCCATGCCGCCCTGGCCGCGCGAGAGGCCCGGATCGAACTTCACGTGGCCTTCCGCGTCGGTCGGACGCGTCGCTAGGATTTCGTTGTTGCGCGCCACGAGGCGCAATTCGACCCCCGCGAGCGGCGCCGCGGTGGCGAGCGACCGCGCGAAGACGTGAACGCCGTCCTCGCCGGAGAAAGAGGTGAGGCCAAGGTCGGAGACGACGAACCATTGCGTCATCCCTTCCGCGCCATCGTCGTCGCCGCCGTAATTGCCCTCGTCGTCGTCGCCTTTCGGCGCGTTCAGGGGAATATTGGCGGTGACGGGTTTGTCGCCGGCGCGCGCCAGCATCACGTAAACGCCGGGCTCGAGTTTCGGCACGGCCTCCATCACGGGAAAGGCGGTGATCACGTCCTTGTTGAGTTCCGGGCGCACGTCCATCGCGCCCGACCAGATTTTCTGGCCGGTTTCCTGAACGAGCTTGCGGGCCTTGTAGGCGCCGACCTGCGCGAGGAATTCGGGCGAGCGCACGGCCTGCAACAGATTGCGGTCGCCGACGCGCAGAATGTCGATGGCGACCTTCGGCGTGTTGACGGAAATGACGGGGACGCCCTCCTGGCCCACGCGCGGCAGCACGTAGTTCTTGCCGGTGAAACGCACCTGTGGCGAACGGTCGCGCACGTAAATGTCGAAATCCGCCGATTTCAGGAGACTTTCGCCGACGGCCGACGGCAATCCCTGGCGCAGCACGATGGCGTAGCGCTCGCCGTGTTTCAGGCCCTCGACGCAAAGTTGTTGCTCGTCCGTCGTGATCGCGGCGCTGGCGCTGCCGCCCACGGCGACGAAGGGCGCGAAATCGACCTTGCCGCGCGCCAGCGGCTCGGAGAACGGAAAGCAGGCGCGCGGCGAGGCGGAATCGCTGTCGATCTTCTCGCTCATCACGTGGAAGCCGTGTGATTCACGAAGCGGTTCGTAAACGGATCGCACGGCGGGCGCGTTGTTGCGCTCGAGACTCGCGCGGTAGGCGTTGAGCGCGGGCCGCCACATTTCGCGCTTCGCGTACATTTCACCGAGCCAGGCGAGCGCGCCCGCCTCGTCGTCGCGCCGGGTGGCGCGCTGATAGGCGGCGAAGGCGGCCGTCGCGGCGGCTTCCATCAGGGACCAGGAATCGTTCGCGCCGGCGGCGGCGGCGTAAGCGGCGCGTGAATAGGCCAGCCATGTCATCGGATCGCGCGGAGACGCCGCGACCGCGCCCGCGAGGGGACGCAACGCGCCGCGCGCGTTGTTGCGCTGGAGAAACTGCGCCGCGTCGCGCAGATAGTCCGCGGCGGAGCGCGAGCCAGGCAGGGCGGCCGCCTCCTTGCGCAGGCGCTCCTCGAGCCGGATGGCGTCGCTCGCGAGTTCGTCGTTGACGAATGTCTTTTGCGCTTGCTGTTGCTGCTGCGCGAGCGCGACGCCGCCGGACGCGAGGCCGCCAAGGCCAATCCACGCGAGCGCCGCCATGGCGCGAACGAATGTGTTCATGTCCGTCTCCCGCTCGCGCGCCGGCGTGCCGCGACGCCGCGCGCTGCTTCTATTGAGACCCGTTTCGCGGTAAAAGTCATGTGCGATTTCGCGCGGCCTCCTTTTTGTGTTTCAGTCACGATGGCGGGTCGAAGGCCGGAGAGCGATCATGAACGGAATTGGGGCGGGATTGTTGCGGACAGCGGCTTTCGCCGCGCTTTTTTCATCCGCCTGCGTCGAGATGGCGCGCGCCCAGGCGCCCGCCGCTCCGCCCCGCGCCCCCGATCCCGCCCTCGAGGCGGCCAGACGCGCGTTCGAGGCCCTTCCCGAGGCCGATCGCCGCGCCATTCAGGAGTCGCTCGTCTGGACCGGCGATTTCAACGGCGTCGTGGGGGGGGCCTTCGGCCCGGCGACGCGCAACGCGATCGTCGCCTTCGCGCGCCGCAACGGTCTTCCCGTCGATGGAACGCTCGACGCGAATGGCCGCGCCGCCCTCGCCGCGGCGGGGAATATCGTGAAAAACAACACGGGTTTTGGTCCGGCGCGCGATCCGCGCACCGGCGCGTCTCTCGGCCTGCCGCTGAAAATCCTCGTGCGCCGCGCCGACACGCCGTCGGGCTCGCGCTGGACCGCGGCGGACAACGCGGTGACGCTGGAGACCTTCCAGGCGAAGGAAAGCGACGGCGATCTCGCCGCCTGGTTCGACCAGCGCAAGGATTCGACGCCCGAGCGCAAGGTCACCTACAAATTGCTGCGCCCGGATTTCTTCGTCGTCACCGGCGAGGCGGGGAAGACGACGTTTTACACACGGATGGCGCGCGGCGTCGTCAATGGCGCGGGGACGCTGCGCGGCTACACGCTGACCTATCCGGCGGCCGCGAAGAACAACGACCGCGTTTCGATCGCGGTCGCCAACGCGTTCGAACCCTTCCCGGGCGCCGCGGCCGCGCCCGCGAACGTCGCCGGCGCGCAACCGCCGCGCCAGCCCCAGACGCCCGCGCCATCGGCTCCCCTGGCTCCGCGCGCGTCCATCGTCGCTTCGGCGATCGCCGTGTCAGCGGATCGCGTCGTCACGTCGCTGGCTCGCTGCGACGATCCGAAGATCGGCGCGCGTCCCGCGCGGGTTCTCAAACAGGACGCGGCCAGCGGGCTGATGCTGCTCGAGGCGCCGGGACTCGCGGCAAAACCCGTCGCGCCCGGCGCCGCGCCGGCCGCGGGAGCCTCCGTGATCGTGCTCTATCAATCCGCCGCGCGGACCTCCGCGGGCGCC
>CAISEY010000307.1 GCA_903884435.1 uncultured Hyphomicrobiales bacterium
CGGCAACGTGCTGAAACAGAGCGGGCACGATGTCGTCGCGGGAGATGTTGGCGTTGAAATAGTGGACGACGAGCATCTGTTTGTCGCGGGCGCGCGCGAGCAAGCCCGCGACCGCCGGAATCGCGTCGAAACAACGGGAGCGCTTTTCCGACGTGCATGACTTTCCGTCGAAATCCATCATGACGAGCGCGGTCTTTCGCGCGTCCAGCGTCGTCGCCCGCAATTTCGGGGCTTCCGGCGGCCTCGCGAGAGCCCACTCATCGATCGCGTTTCCGGCCGGCGCGACGCGCGTCGACAAGCCGAGGAAAGACAACGCGAACATCGCGAGCCACTTGCGTTTGTCCAGAAGATCCTCCCGTTGTTGTCGTCGCCGGACCGGTCAGCGCGCGTTGCGCGCCCGGCTTCGCGCGAGGCGAGACCGGACGCGCGCGTTCACGTCGGGTCGAACCTCACGAGGCTTTCGCCAGGGGCTGCTGGCCGCGCTCGCCAAGCTTGAAGATTTCGTCGTGGCACCACGCCGCGACTTCGCTCGCGGTGGCGATCCAGGTTCCCCCGGCGGCCTTCATGTGCCCGATGATGGCTTGCAGCGTCGCAGCCCGGCCTGGCCGGCCCGAAATATAGGGATGAAACTGGAACGGCACGTAGGTTCCGGCGTGTTTCCCCTCGGCGTGGAAGCAGTCGAACATGGACTTCCAGATCAGGAGCGTGTCGTGCGGATTTCCCGCGTCGTTGTTCCGGTGCGCGTAGGTGCGTCCATCCCCGTAAGGCTGGCGGGGCAGTTCGATCAGGTGTTTCCCGTTGCTTTCCCAGACGAACGGCAAGTCGTGCGAAAAGGAATTGCTGTTCCATTTGTAGCCGTGCTCCATCAGCAACTCGATGCTGTTGGGGCTTTGCGTGCACGAACGCCAGCCAACGGGTTGATGGCCGGTGCGCTGTTTGATCATCGCGCCGGTTTTGCGCATGACCTCGTTTTCCTGATCCCGCGTCAGGTCGCGGGCGACCTCGTGATGATAGCCGTGTCCGGCGATTTCATGCCCGCGATCGACGATCGCCTTCACGGCGTCGGGGTAGCGTTCGGCGATGCCGCCACAGGTGTTGAAGGTGGCCTTGACGTTTTCCTCGTCGAGAATTCGAAGAATTCTCCAGATGCCGGTGTGCGGACCATATTCGCACTGGGTGTATTCCTCGTGGTCGAGAGTTCCGTCCTCGCCCGGACGGACATCCTCGCCGCCCTGGAAGTCGAATGTCAGCGTCACCGCCGTCCGGTGGTTTTCCGGCCAGTAAAAAGATTTCTGAAAATGGCGCTCCCTGAGCATGCGATCCTCCTTCGGTTGGCTGGTCGACGATCCGGTTTTGTTACGCGTCACGGGTCAAAACCGGTAGCCGGTTTTTGGGAACAACTGTTTTTCCGGACGATCAAACCGGAGATGGACTCTCGGCGCGTCCTCCGCGCGCTTCGCGCGTCCCGCATGGCGGCCGGAATGAATTTGGGCTAAGGGATGGCCCGTGAACGACGCGGAGACGGCGACCGGCGGTTCCGTGTTTCGAGATCGGGGAAACCCGTTCTCACGGCAGCTCGCGCGCCCGCGAGGCCGGTCGCGCGGAAATCCGGAGCGGCGGGAAGCCATCGAGTATGTCCACGCTTGGCAAGCTCAGGGATCTGAACAAGTTGCACGCGTTCGTGCGGGTGGCGGAGCGCCGCAGCTTCACCCGGGCGGCGGAGGAGTTGCACACGACCCCCTCCATGGTGAGCAAGCACATGCGCGATCTCGAGGCGGACCTCGGGTTTTCGGTGTTGAGCAGGTCCACGCACGGCGTGGCGCTGACCGACGCGGGGGAGGGGCTGTTTCGCAACTGCTGCCAGCTCTTCGCAAATCTCGACGAATACGTGGTGGAGGCGCGCAATCAGCAGTCCGGTCCCTTTGGTTCGCTTCGCGTCCAGGCGCCTGGCGACGTCGCCCGATGGATTCTCTCGCCCCTCGTCGCCTCCTTCGTCCGGTTGCATCCGCAAGTTCGCGTCGAGCTTTCGGCGGAAGCGGCGACCCTGCAATCGCTCGAGAATGGCTTCGACGTGATCGTCGCCAGCAAGAAGCCTCCGACGCCCGGCGTCGTCGAGCGGGAAATCGGACGGATCGTCCACGTCGTCTGCGCCACGCCGGACTATCTGGAAACCTCGGGGAGGCCGCGAACGCCCCAGGATTTGCGAAACCACAATTGTCTCGTCAACACGATGTCCGCCGTCAGGGAGTGGCCGTTCCAGACGGGCGGACAACAGGTGTCCGTCGAAGTGAAAGGCACGGTCTCCTCGAACAGTTCCGCCGTGCTGATCGACGTCGCCCTGAACCACGCGGGGATCATTCGCGTGCCGCTCTATTCGGTGGAAGCCGAACTCGCCAATGGATCGCTCGAAAGGCTTTTCGGGGACGAGACAAGCTCCCCCGAGCGATTGCTGGCGTATTTTCCGAAAACAAAGCATTGTCCCGAGAAAATCACCGAATTCGTTGGCTTCCTGGCGCGCCGGTTCACTGGCGGGTAGTGGCCGGAAACGGATCTTCCAGCACTCTGGCGGCCCCGCCCGGAGCCGCCGGTCGTCATGTCTCCGCTCTCCCTTTCCGCCGGCGGCGTATCGCGGGTCTGTCCCTCGCCCCGCCGGCGGCTCGCCTTGACAGGCAATTTTCGCCGGCGCTTAATCTTTTCAACATACAGGAGAGACGCGTCCATGGACGACATGAAGATCATCGACCGCCAGCCGAATGTCGCCACCGACAAGGCGGTGCTGTTTTCGATGCGAAACCTTCCCCTGCTCGAGCAGGGCACGACCTACGATCCGCTCGCGACCGCGGAGAATCTCTGGGTCAACATCAAGTGTTACGCCAGCGGCGGCGAGAACGCGCTGCACGCCCATGGCGGCGAGGATCACGCGTTCATCGTCATGCAGGGCAAGGCGACCTTCACGTTCGGAGACGGGAGCACGTCCGTCGTCGGCAAGTACGAGGGCGTGATGATCCCGCGCAACGCACAGTACAAATTCGAGGCGGACGAAGCGGAGAACCTCGTGTTGCTGCGCGTCGGCGGCGGCCAGCGCTCCGTCAAGGGACTCGACAATCTCACGCGCTTCGGCACGCCGAAGGACATTCTGGCGCAGACCTCGTTCGCCGACGGGTCGGTGAAGGTTGGCACGGATCCCAAGAATGGCGAAACGTCGAAGCCCCGCGTCTACGCGAAGGGCAAGTATTTCGCGCCGGACTGATCGCGGTCGTCGAGGCGCCTGGCGCGGCGGGCGGGCATGATCGCCCGGCCGGTCGCGTTTCTTTTTTTAGACTGATGCATCGAGGAGCGAACCATGCCGCAAATAGCCGTAGACGCCACGAAATTCGCGGGTATGTCGGCGGAACAAGCCGCCACTTTCCCCCGCCGCACCGTGGTTGGCGTCGAACTCACCGAAGCGCAGGCGGCCGCCTTGCCAAAGATGATCTCGACGGATTCCCACGTGATGGAGCCGGAGGAGCTCTGGCTTGAACTGCCGAAGCGCCTTCAGGAGCAATTGCCGAAAGTGCCGTTCCGTAATTCGCCTCCCGGCGCGACGGACCCCGATTTGCGTCTGCGCGATCTCGACACCGACGGCGTGCAGGCGGAAATCCTGTTCCCCAATTACGGGATGGCGCTGTTTGGCATCGACGACATCGAGACCCAGCAGGAATCCTTCAAACTCTACAATGACTGGATTTCCGGGTTCTGCAAGACCGATCCGAAGCGCCTGTTCGGCGTGCCCTGCGTTTCCGCCTACGACATCAAGGCCGGCATCAAGGAGATGCAACGCGGTCACGACATGGGTCTGCGCGGGGCGATGCTCTGGCAGGTTCCCGATCCGAAACTGCCCTTCACCTCCGAACATTACGATCCGCTCTGGGCCGCCTGCGCCGAAGCCGACCAGCCGGTGATCTGCCACATCCTGACCGGCCATTCCTACACGAAGACGGGCCAGACGGGCGGCGTGCAGGGACTCAAGGACGCGGTCAACACCAAGACGAACGATTCCGCCAACACCCTGTTCGACTTCATCTTCTCCGGCGCCTTCGATCGTCATCCCAATCTTCGGCTGTTGCTCGCGGAGAGCGAGATCGGCTGGCTGCCGTTCCTGCTCCAGCAGTGGGATTATTACTTCGACCGGTTCCGCCGCACGCAATCGCTGCCGATCAACCGCAAGCCAAGCGAGATTTTCGAGGAGCATGTGTTCGGCACGTTCCTCGAGGATTACGTCGGCACGCGCGCGTTCCCCTACTGGGGCGTGAAGAATTGCATGTGGTCCAACGATTATCCGCACTTCAACATGACCTTCCCGAACTCGCGGAACGTCGTCGAGCATCACCTCGAAGGGCTTTCCGACGAAAAGCGCCAGCAGTTGACGCGCGACAACGCGATCAAGCTGTTCAAGCTCGATCTCTGACGATTTGATTTTCCGGCGGGGCCGCGTTCACGCGTGGCCCCGTTCGCCAAACGAAGCCGCGGGCACAAGCGGTTCCCTCCGGGAGGAGGTTCGCGCCAAAACGGCGGGTCCATTCGCACGACGCGCCTCGACGTCGATCCTGGCCGCGCGGGCGTCGGGCGCGACAAAGGGAGGGAACCCATGATCAAGCAAGTCCTCGCCGCCGCGTTGTCGGGCCTGTTCTCCGCCGCGCCCGCGCTGTCACAGCAATCCGTCGCCGACTTTTACAGGGGCCGCAGCATCGACGTTTACAGCGGCCTGAGCGCGGGCGGCGTCTATGACATTTCCATGCGGCTGCTGTCGCGCCACATGGGCAAGTACATTCCCGGCAATCCCTCGCTCGTGCCGCGCAACATGGAAGGCGCGGCGGGCCTGCGCCTCGCGAACTGGCTCTATCAACTCGCGCCGAAGGACGGGACGGCGTTTGGCACCTTCGCGCGCGGCTCCTCGTTCGACACGCTGCTTGGCGTGCCGGGCGCCCTGTTCGACGCGGCCTCGTTCAACTGGATCGGCAGCACCAACGACGAGGTTTCCATCTGCGCCGCGTGGCACACCAGCGGCGTGACGAAAATCGAACAGCTTCGTGACAGGGAACTGATCGTCGGCTCCACCGGCGGCAGCGGCGACGACGAACAGTTTCCCAAGATCGTCAACGGCGTGCTCGGCACGAAAATGCGCACCGTTTCGGGCTATCCGGGCGGCAATGAAATCAAGATGGCCATGGAGCGCGGAGAAGTGAACGGCCGGTGCGGCTGGTCCTGGTCGAGCGTGAAGGCCACCCAGGGCCAGTGGCTGAAGGACAAGACCATCTCGATCTTTGTCCAGCTCTCCCTGCGCAAGCATCCGGACCTGCCGGACGTGCCCATGGTCATGGACCTCGCGAAGACCGACGAGGACCGCCAGATTTTCAAGGTGATCTTCGCGCGTCAGGTCATGGCCTGGCCCTTCACCGCGCCGCCGGGCGTGCCCGCCGACCGGGTGGCCGCCCTGCGCAAGGCTTTCGACGACACCACGCGGGACAAGGATTTTCTCGCCGAGGCCGAGAAACTGAGCCTCGAGATCACGCCTGTGTCGGGCGAGCGCATCCAGAACCTGATCGGCGAAATCTACCGGACCACGAGCCCGGAACTCGCGAAAAAGATCGCGGCGATGCTGAAATAACAGCGGCCGCCGATCCTGGACCGCACGATTCCCGCGGTCCGGCGTTTTTTGCCGGTTCGCGGACTTTATGGATTGACCAAGTTCGTGAATTTGCTCATTCTTGACCATGATTTCGGGACTGTGCGCTGTTTCGTCCCGGGTGTTGCGTCAAGCGTGAAAGTTACCCATGTTCAGAGTGTTTTTCGCGTGTTACCTCGCGATGACGTGCGCGGCTTCGGCCCGGGTGCCGCTGAACGCTCCGGCGGGCGAGATCGCTGACTTTCCCCTGGCGAGGTTTCCCGAGCCGAAAAAAGTCCAGACCGTCCGCGTCGCCGGGCCTTCGCCCGTGTCCGTGATTTTGCAGCCGCCGGCCGGAGTGATCTGGCCTGGCGAAGTCTGGATCGCCCGCGGCGGATTAAGCCTCGTCAAAACGAGGAAAGCGCGGACGGAAAGCTGAGACGAGGGCGTCTGGCCACGCCATGCGCCCCGCTTCGAGCGGGTTCAGGGCGACATGCGCACGGCGTCGGCGGCGATTTTCACGAGATCGGGGCTGGTCGAGCGCAATTTGGCCACCAGATTTTCCACCGATGCGCCGGGCATGGGCCGATTGATTTCGATATGTGATTTTTCGGCGTCGTCGAGGAATTCCCGGTCCTTCATCATCGCGTCGAAGGCGGCGCGCAGTTCGGCCAGCCTCTCCCGGGTCATGCCGGGCGGTCCGAAGATCACGCGGCTGATGTCCGCCTGGGCGAAGACCAGTTCGAGTATCTGGCGCTGTTCGGCGGTTGTCGCGATTTCCAGGACGGTCGGAACGTCCTTGAGGTCCGGGTGACGCTCGAGAGCGAGTTGCAACAGGACGGTCACCAGGCGTTTTTGCAACCACTCGGGCTTGTTCGCGACAAGCGACGAGTAATTCATTCCGCCAATGCCGCCGATCTCGCCGCGCTCGAGCGCCAGCGTCAGATCCGCGGTGCCCGCGTAGCCCGAGACGACCTTCATCTTCGTTCCCAGGACGCGATTGAGGGCCGTGGGGAGAACGACGCTGTTGTCGGTGACGCCGGCGCCGCCGACGATCAACTCCGTCGTGAGCAGATCCTCCGCCTTTTTCACGGAGGATGTTCGCCAGGCCACCGCGACTCCCACGTCGGCGTTCATGCTGCCGATCCAGGAGAGCTTGCTGGCGTCGTAGCGGGCTCCGGCGGCGCGGAACAGGTCGCTGATCGCCAGAGTGCCCGGCCCGAGAGCGATGACGGTTCCGTCGGCGCGTTGCTGGGAGGCCATGGCGTTCGCCATGACGAGTCCGGCGGCGCCTGGCATGTTCTGCGCGACCACTCCGGGGCGCCCCTCGAGAAATCGGGAGAGATGCCGCGCGTAGAGCCGCGCGTAAGTGTCGTAGCCGCCGCCCGCCGGATGGCTGACGAGGAACTGGATTTCCCTGCCCTTGAAAAATTGCGCCAGCGCCGCGGCGGGAAGCAGCGCGACCGCGCACGACACGACGACAGCCGCGAGACCGGCGCGCGATTTCCGGGTTTTCCGCATTGTCTTCCCTCGATGGATCCGATTTTGCCTGTTACCGTCGCCGGCGTCCGTCCGTGCATGGATAACACGCTGCCCGGCCAGAGTCTCCATAAAAGTTGACTGATTCAGTAGGATATGAGAGGCATCGCGCGAGCGCGTTTTCCGGCGGCGCCGGCGAACCGGGTCCGAGTGAATTGAGGATAGTCGATATGTTGTCACGCCCCGCCCGGCGAAAGGGACTTTTCGCCGCTTTCGCCGCCATCCTGGGCGTTCTGCCGACACTCGCCCGCGCGGCCGACGCCGCGCCGGACCCCGCCGTGGAAGCCTTCTACAAGGGCAAGACCCTCAATTTCATCTGCGCGCTCGCCGCCGGCGGCGGTTACGACCAGTACGCGCGCGTGCTCGCCCGCCATCTCGAACGCCACATTCCCGGCAAGCCCTCCATCGTCGTTCAGAACATGACGGGCGCCGCCGGCATGCGGGCGACGAACTGGCTTTACACCGCCGCGCCGCGCGACGGCCTGACCATCGGCATCACGCAACGCTCGGTTCTGGTCGAGCCGCTCTATGGCACGAAGGAAGCCACGTTCGATCCGACGAAGTTTTCGTGGCTCGCCAGTCTCAACGAAGAGGCTTTCATCGCGGTGTCGTGGAAAGGGCGCGGCCTCGACAGCCTGGCGGACGCGCAAAAGCGCGAATTTCCGGTCGCCGCGGACGGGCCGGCCTCCGACGACTACACCTGGCCCGCGGTGCTCAACAGCGTCATCGGCACGAAGTTCAAGGTTGTTTCCGGTTACAACGGCAAGGCCGAAGAGCGTCTTTCCGTGCGCCGCGGCGAGACGAACGGGCTGATCGGCTGGAGCTGGGGAGCGATCCAGACCTCCGAATGGGAGGACTACCGGGCCGGAAACTGGCAAATCATCGCTCATCTTGGCCAGGGCAAGCATCCGGAGTTCGACGCGCCGTCGGTTTACGACTACGCCGAAACGAAGGAAGCCAGGGACGTGCTCGATTTCCTCGTGGGAACGCTGGTTCTGGGCCGCCCGGTCTTCGCGCCTCCGGGGATTCCCGCCGATCGCGAGGCGGCGCTGCGGGCCGCCTTTGACGCGACGCTGAAGGACCCCGCGTTTCTCGCCGAGGCCTCGCGTCTCAATCTCGAAATCAGTCCGGCGCCGGGCGCGGAACTCGCCGCGCGCGTCTCGCGCCTCTACAAGACTCCAGCCGCGGTCGTGGAGCGCGCGCAGGCCGCCCGCAAACAGGCCATGGGAACAGCGTCGCCCTGACGCTCGCGTCAACCCTTGACTATCCTTCGCGGGAGGGCGCATTTTGCCAGCCCGAATTCCAGGCCCCGCAAACAGAAAGGTGCCTTCCATGTCCACCGCCAATTCCTCCCTTCGAATCGTGTCGGAATCGTCGGCCTTGCCGCAGGGCGCGCGGATCACGCAGATGCAGCCCGCCCTCGGCTCGGTGATTTCGGGCTATCGCTTCGACGGAAAGCCGCTCGGCGACGCGTTCCGCTCGCTGCTGCGCGATCTCCTCCACAATCGCGGCGTCGTCGTGTTCGACGCGGGCACCGTGACCCCGGAAAACTTCACCGTCTTCGCCGGCTTCCTCGGCGAGTTTTTCCATTACGCCGGGCCGCACACGCCGCGCGCGCCGGAAAACCCCGACGCGACGACCATCGACTCCGTGCGGGACAAACACCTGCGCAATCACATCTGGCACGCGGACGGCGGCTTTCGCTCGGACGCGCCGGCCTTCACGGCGCTCTACGCTCATCAATTGCCGGATCTGGGCGGCGGCGACACGATGTTCAGCAACGCGGCCTGGGTCTATGAAAACCTCGATCCGCTGTTCGCCGCCTATCTCGAAACGCTGAACGTGATCCAGTCGGCGGACGCCACGGGCCACATCACCGACCGCTATCTCGATCCGGAAGAGGCGAAGCAGGCGCGGATCAAGATGCCTCCCTTCGAGATGCCGCTGGTGCGCGTGCATCCCGTCACCGGCCGCAAGTGGGTCGCGGTGAACGAATCCTATGTCGCCTACATCAAGGGCGTCAGCCGCGTCACCAGCCAGAACCTGCTGGGCATTCTCTTCGACATGATCAAGTCGCCGGAAGCGACCGCGCGTCACGCCTGGGCGCAGGGACAACTGGCGATCTGGGACAATCGCGTGGTGCAGCACAAGGGCATCAAGGACTACGGCGGCCGCCGCGTCCTCTATCGCGCGACGATGACGGCCTGAGGCGCGAGACGTGAGCGACCCCCGGTCCGCAATTCTCATCACGGCGGCGGATCTCGCCGCGCGGCTCGACGCGCGGGAGCCGGTGGTCGTCCTCGACGTGTCCGACGAACTGGCGGCCGCGCCCGCCGGGCGTTCGTTCATTCCCGGCGCGTTCGCGACGTGTCTGGCGACGCATTTCTCCGGGGCGCCGTCGAAGGCCGGCGGCAAGCGCCCGTTGCCCGATAGCGCCGACTTTCAGGCGAAGGCGCGCGGCTGGGGCGTCAACCCCGACACGCTCGTCGTTGTTTACGACGACAATGCCGGAGCGCAGGCCGCGCGCGCCTGGTGGACGTTCCGCTGGGCGGGATTCGGGAACGTGCGTCTGCTCGATGGCGGGCTTGGCGCCTGGAAGGCCGCCGGACGACCGGTCGCGAGCGCGCCCGCGACCGCCGGAAGCGCGGGCAGCGTCGTTCTGTCGGCGGGCCAGATGCCGACCCTCGACGCGGATCAATCCGCCAGGCTGGCGCGCGACGGCGTGCTTCTCGACGCGCGGGGCCGGGCCGCCTATCTGGGCGCGCCGCCAGCAGCGGGAAAGCCGCCGGCGGGCCACATCCCCGGCGCGCTGAGCGCGCCTTCGGCCTTGGGCGTCGGCGCCGACGGCTGTTTCAAATCCGTCGAAGAGCTGCGCGCGGCCTTCGCCGCGCTGGGCGCCGACGGCGCGCGTCCGACCGGCGTCTATTGCGGCAGCGGCAACGCCGCCGCGCACCTGCTCGCGGCGCTGGCTGTGACCGGCGTCGAGGCGCCGCTTTACGTCGGCTCATGGTCCGCGTGGAGCGCAGATCCGGCGCGCCCGGTCGCGATCGGCCCCGAGCCTGGCTGACCGGGCGCCGTTCGCGTTCCATCCCGGCCCGGCGCCCGAGCGTCGTGGCCGCCATTGCCGGGACAGCGTTCCGGCCCGCACTCCATATCGACCGGGAACCGCCATGACCGACAGCCAGACACCTCACGCGCCGCTCGATCTGCGCGAACATCTCCGCAGGCTCGAGGAAAGGGGCCTGCTGACCCGCATCGACACGCCGGTCAACAAGGACACGCAGTTGCATCCGCTGGTGCGCTGGCAGTTCACCGGCGGCTTGCCGGAGAGCGCGCGGCGCGCCTTTCTTTTCACCAACGTGTTTGGCTCCGACGGCCGCAAGTTCGACACGCCGGTCGTGGTCGGCGCGCTGGCGGCTTCGCCGGAGATTTATTCCGTCGGCATGGGCGTCAAAGTCGACGAGATCGGCGACGTCTGGAACCGCGGCATCGACCATCCGATTCCGCCGGTGCTCGTCGAAAATCCGCCCTGTCAGGAAGTCATCATCAAGGGCGAGGACTTGCGCAAGCCAGGCGGCGGGCTCGCGTCCTTCCCGATTCCGGTCTCGACGCCCGGCTTCGATTCCGCGCCCTATTTCACCGCGACGCTGTGCGTCACGAAAGATCCGGAAACCGGCGTGCGCAACATGGGCACCTATCGCGCCGGACTTAAGGCGACGGACCGGCTGTGCGTGCGCATGGCGACGCGGCTCACGGGCGCGGGCGGCTATGTCCACTGGCTGAAATACAAGGAACTCGGCCAGCCCATGCCGATCGCCATCGTCGTTGGCGCGGCGCCGGTCATCCAGTACACGGGACCGCAAAAACTCGCGATCGACCAGGATGAAATGGCCGTCGCCGGCGGCCTCGCGGGCGCGGCGCTGCGCACCTGCCGCGCGCTGACCGTCGATCTCGAAATTCCCGCCGACGCGGAAATCGTCGTCGAGGGATTCATCGACACCGAACTCGTCGAGCCGGAAGGCCCGTTTGGCGAAAGCCACGGCTATATCGCGCTCGAGGAATTCAACATGTCGATGCGCGTGACCGCGATCACGCACCGGCGCGATCCCATCCTCGTTTCGATCGTCAGCCAGGTCACGCCGAGCGAGTCGAGCGTCATCAAGAAGGTCGCCTACGAGCCTCTCTACCTCACGCACCTCAGGAAGAACCTGAACGTGAAGGGGCTGACCGGCGTCGTCATGCACGAGCCGCTGTCCAACCTGAGGCCCATCATCTTCCTTCAATTTTCGCGCAACGCGCCGAAGACGGAGGTCTGGCGCGGGTTGCAGGGCGCTTCCACGTTGCAGGCGCAATGCGGCAAAATCGTCATCGCCGTGACGGACGACGTCGATCCGCACAACGCCGACGCGGTGTTCTGGTCGATGGCCTACCGGTCGAATCCCATCGAGGACATTCTGATCGTGCCCTATCGCTCGCGCAGCCACGGCCCCAAGTCCGACGGCGCCGCGAATTCGACGCTGCTGATCGACGCGACCGCGAAGAGCCCGATGCCGCCGCTCGCCCTGCCGGCGCGCAAGTACATGGAGGAGGCTCGGGAAATCTGGGAGAAGATCGGCCTGCCGCCGCTGGTTCCGCAATCGCCATGGCACGGCATCCACCTTGGCGACTGGGGCGATCGCTGGGAACGTTTCGCCGAAGCCGCGGCGCGCGGCGAATGGGAGCGCAACGGCGAAAACTCGTTCCAGCGCCGGCGTCCCGACGTGATGCCGGAAACGCCGGTGCGGCGCGTCGAGAAGGACTGACCGCCCGTCAGGCGTTCGCGAGGATCAGGCGCGCGGCTTCCTTCGCGGTCTGGCCCACCTTCACGCCGAGTTTCGCGGCGACGTCGTTGACGACGGAAATCACGCCGTCGTTCCACGTGCTCAGGCCCTCGCCGAGCCGCGCCGACATGGTGGAGACCGACGCCGCGGGAACTCCGTTCGCGCCGAGGATCATCACGCCCTCGACCGCGGAATTGTTCAGGGCGATGCCCGCGTCGTTGGCGATGGCGCCCTTCGCGCCCATGCGCAGCGCGCCGTCGGACATGACGCGGCTCGAGTTCGCGCCGCTGCAAAAAACATCGTTGGGGATTTTTTCGCGGATCGCCGTGCTGCCGGGCGTCGCCCAGATGCGTCCCTTCGGCGTCGTCTCGACGACGACGGGCGCCTCTTCCTCGCCGGGCGAGGTGGGAATCGATTTGCCCGCCGGCGCCTTCGCCAGCAAGGCCGCCGCTTCCCACGCGACCTGACCGGGATACACGCCGAGCGCGCGCGCCTGCGCGTTGGCGCGGCTGATCGTGCCCAGCAGCGTCGAGCGTCCGTTGCTTGTTTCCGCCGACATGGCGGCGATGCTCGCGACGGGAACGCCGATTGTTTCACCGTGTTTGAGACCGCTGACGCCCGCCTCGTCCTTGCCGATGCCCGCGTCGGTGGCGATGATGGCCCGGACGCCGCGCGTGAAGATCGGCGCGAGAACGCGCGTGCCGCAATAGGAGCCGACCACGACGACATCGCCGGGCCCCGTGGCGTTGCTTTCGAGATAGACGGACGAATCGAAAGCGAGCACGCGGCCCGAGGCGTCCTCGCTCACGACGAGCATTTTCTCGCGACCGATGGTGGTTCCGTCCGCGATGACTTTCGGCGCCTGCGCCATCGCGCCGCGCGCGAAAACGAGCGAGACGGCGCCAGCGGCGAGAAATTCGCGGCGCGGACTGATGATTGGCATTGTGTACTCCCGTTTCCCGATGCTCGCCGGTTAGCCCGAATGATCGCGCGGACGCCGGCCCGCGTTTATTTCCCTTTCGCCGAAAGTTCGCGCGCGGCCTCGCGCACGATGGACAGATCGAGCGCCGCGTCGACGCTCACGGGCGTTTCGATCAGTTTTTCCGAACGGAAAATATCGAAGTCCTCTCCGAGGCTCGCGACGTTCGGCAGGCCATCGTCGCTGCAATAACTGACGATCAGCGAACGGAGGAGGGCGCGGTCCTTCACCGGCGTGTTTTCCGCGAGCAGGCCGATGAACTCGTCCGCGTCGGCCCCCGCGATCCTGCCTTGCACGATGGAAGCATTGACGGCCCGCGCGCCGCGCAAATAGGCGCGCATGAAGGCGCGGGCGGCTTCTGGCCGCCGCTCGCGAAACTGGCCGGAATAGTAGAGGACCGCGATCTGGTGGCCGGGGTAAATCTGGTCGTCGGTGAGCAGCTTCGCGGCGATGTTCTGGCGGATGATTTCGCTGGCTACGGGCTCGGTGGGAAAGCCCGCGTCGATGGCGCCGTTTTGCAACGCGGCGATTTGCTGGGGCACGTTGAGATAGGCGCGTTCGACGTCGCCGGGGCCAATGCCCGCCATTTTGTAGAGACGCGCCAGCGTGCCCATGGCGGCCGAGCCGACCGCGGCCGTGGCGATCCTGAGCCCCTTGATGTCGGCCACCGACTTCACGCGGCCGCTCTCCACCAGCGCCTTGCGCACGACGAGCATTTGCGAATAGCGGCCCGGCGGCGTCGCCGACTTGTCGGCGACGATGCGTATTCCGATGCCGCGCCCGACCGCGTTGTACAGGCCGGCCGAGGGCGCGCCGCCCGCGACATCGACCTCGCCGGAGGCGAGCGCGGGGATCATGCGCGCGGCGGAATCCGTGCTGACGATCGTGACGTCCAGTCCTTCCTCGCGGAACCAGCCGCGCGATCGCGCGATGAAGAGATTGAGGTCGGTGATCGACAGCGTGGTCGCGACGACGACCGGTTGCAGGGGTTGTGCGCCCGGGCGGCCCGCCGGCGAGAGAATGACGAGAGCCGCCAGCGCGAGGGCGAACGTCGCGCGGCGTCCCGGTTTCCTGTGCGCGTCCATCCTGGCGCCTCCCCGATTTTTATCGAGCATCTTGCGCGCGCGGCGGGCCGCGCGCAATCCCGCCCGGACCGCGCCTTGACCGCGATGGCGCGGCGCCCGATTGTTCCCGACGAAGCGGACGATCTCAATTCCGCGACAAGGGGAGACAGGCTCATGGCCGCCAGCAAGCCAAAAATTCGCCACATCGCGCTCATGACGCTCGACCCGGAGCGGCTCGCGAAATTTTACGAAGAGGCTTTCGAGATGACGCGCCTGACCGGCAAGGGCGTGCCTGGCAGCAAGGCGGTTTACATGACCGACGGCTACATCACCCTCGCCCTGCTCGAGAACAAGGCCGACGGGCGTCCCTCCGGCCTCAACCATTTCGGCTTCAAGGTGGACAGCCACGAAGAGATCGAGTCGAAACTGAAGAAAGCCGGCGTCCGGGGTCCCGCGAAGCGGCCCGCCGACCGCCCCTACGCGGAGACCCGCGCGACGGATCCCGACGGCAACAATTTCGATCTGTCCGTCGTCGGTTTTCAGCCGGCGGATTCGTGATTGCTCCACTTCGTTTTTCAGGCCCCGCGCGGCGAGGCCTGAATTTTCCCGACGCGCGTCAATGCGTTCCGGCGGTCGCGCCCGCCGTCCCGGGCTCCGAATATCCGGGCTCCACGCGCACGTCGACGACCACGGTCTTGCCTTCGTCGACGAGGCGGATCGCTTCCGCGAGCACGCCCGGGAGCTCGTCGAGGCTCGTCACCTGGCCGAGGCCGACCGCGCCCTGACCGCGCGCCATCATGGGAATGTCGAGTTCCGGCCCCAGCATCTGCTGGCCGATCCACTTGTTCTCCGGCGGGCGGCCGCGGGCCACGGCGAGATGCTCCTGGTGCAACTCGTCATTGTAATACGAGTGATTGTTGACGATCACGAAGAGGATGGGAATTTGGTATCGCACCGCCGTCCACACGGCGGTGACGCCCATCATGAAATCGCCGTCGCCGCAGACGGAAATCGGCAAGCGTCCCGTGCCGCGCAGGGCCAGCGCCGCCCCGATGGATTGACCCGGGCCGCCGCCGACGCCGCCGCCGCCATCGGCGCCGAGGAAATCGAGGGGATCGCGGATCGGCCAGAGCGAACCCGCCCACGATAGCGGCGGATGGGTGAGGCTGGTCTTGCGCCCTTTCGTCGCCGCCCGCAGGGCCGCCGCGACGTGGCGCACGGTGATCGGGCCGGGGCCGCTCACGGCGGGCAGGGGCTTCGGTTCGGCGCGCTTGCGCTCCGCCCAGGCCGGCTCCTTTCGCGGCCCCAGCGTCGGGATGATCTTGTTCAGCGCGGACACCGTCGGCTCGGGTTCGGCGAGGATATATTGATCCACCGGCGCGAGGTTGAGGTAGTCCATGCTCCAGCCGTTGTGCAGGTGCTGATCGACCGCGACGCGGATGATGTCCTGCGTCGGCGTCTGGTCCTTCCAGGTCGCCAGCAGCACGCCGCCGAGATCGCGCCATTCGAGGCTCAGCACCACGTCGGCGGACTTCAGCAGTTCCACCGCGACGGGCGTCAGCCGGCTGCCCGCCGGCGCGCCATGCAGGGGATGTTCGGTCGGGAAGGCGGCGGCGAGTTTCAGATCGGTGAGCACCACGGCGCCGAGGGATTCGGCGAGCCGGACGCGCTCCGCCCAGGCCTTCTCGTCGCGCGAGACGCGGCCCATGAGAATCAACGGACGTTTCGCGCCATGCAGCTTGCGGGCGATCTTCTCCACAGCGTCCTGCGAGGGCGCTGCGGGCTCGGGCGGCATGAAGCGGGCGACATCGGGCAGTTTCGGCGGCTTCTCGACCTTCTGCTCCTGGAGACCCACGTCGAAGCAGACATAGGTCGGGCCGCGCGGCGCGGTTTCGGCGATTTGCCGCGCGCGCAGGATCGATTCCGGAATCGCGTTCACCGAGGCCGGCTGGTCGTCCCATTTGGTGTAATTGCGGATGAGCGAGGCCTGGTCCTTCGACGTGTGAATCCAGTCGATCCACGGCCGGCGCTTCGAGGCGTCCACGGGACCCGTCGCCCCGAACAGCAGAAGCGGCATGCGATCGCACCAGGCGTTGAACAGGGCCATCGTCGCGTGCATGAGGCCGACGTTGCTGTGCACGATGGCCATCATCGGCTTGCCCGTGACCTTGGCCCAGCCGTGAGCGATGGCGACGGCGGCTTCCTCGTGCAGGCAGAGGAGCATTTGCGGCGCCTTGTTGCCGAGCTTGTTGACGAGACTGTCGTGCAGCCCGCGATAGCTCGCGCCGGGATTGAGCGCGACGTAGGGAATATCGAGCGCGCGCATCATTTCGGCGGCGATGTCGCTGCCCCAGGTTCCCGTTTCCGGCGAGGGCACGGGGCGCTCGAGGCCATCGGGTTCGTTCTTTCCGTGCGTGATGTCGTCGGCGGCCATGCCGTTCTCCTGTTCGCGTGCTGGTTCGGGTTCGTCGTGCGTCCGCGGGATCGCGGGCGATGGAATTACTGACCGTTCATCGCTGCCATGTATTGGCCGATCACGGACGCCGGCGCGTTGACGATGCCGCTGGCGATCTTCGCGAGTTCCTCGCCCGTGACGGGATTTATGGTCTGATTGAGCTTTTTCGCCAGCGCGAGATAGTCGGGATCCTTCATCGTCTCGTCAAAGGCGCGGCGCAGGGCCTCGACCACGGGAGCCGGCACGCCCGGCGGCGCGGCGAAGGCTTGCCCCATTTGCGACGAGGAGGACATCAGGGCGACCACCTTTTTGTCGTCTTCGTTCTTCACGAGATCGAGCAGCAGCGGCGTGTCCGGCAACTCCGGATTTTTCGTCAGGGCAATCTGCACGAGAACCCGCACCGTGCCGTCGCGCAGCCATTCGCGGCGCTTGTTGACCAGATCGCTCCAGGTCGTCGAGGCGGCGTCGGTCTCGCGCGTTTCCACGGCCTGGTTGACGTCCACGGCGGACTTGTAGCCGATGATGATCTTGAACTTCGTGCCGAGAAACCTGTTCATCAGCGCCGGATTGCCATAGGTGTCGGACGCGCGGCCCGCCGATCCGATGACGACCCCGGTCTTTCGAAGATCGTCGATGTCGCGCACCGGCGACTCGCCCCGGATGAAAATCACCCGCGTCGCGTCCGCCGTTCGACCGATCCAGTTCATCTTGTTGAAATCGTATTTGACGGAATCCTCGCCGATCGCCTGGGCGGCGCCCGCTCCGACGAGCGGCGTGACGATGGTCAACCCGTCCCGCGGGGCGACGTTATAGGTGTAGTTGATGGCGAGCGAACCGCCGGCGCCCGGCATGAAAACGGGTTGCACCGCCGGCTTGCCGGGAATGTGCCGTCCGTAGAACTCGGCGAAAGGCAGCGTGTAGAACACACGGTCGCCGCCGGGCGCGGAAGGGATGACGATCCGCAGGGTTTGCCCGCGGAAAACATCGTCCACGGATTGAGCCGCCGCGGCTGTCGCGAGGGCGGCGCCGAGCGCGGCGCAGACAAGCTTCATCGTTGCGCGCATGTCTCCCTCCCCGCGTTTTCGCGGTTTTATCAGCCGTTGCGCGCCGCCGCCTCGCGACCGGCGATGCGGCTGAAGACGACGTTGCGCGTCTGGCCGGTGTTGCCGGGATAATTGTGGAAGAACAGGCCAATCACGTCGCCGGAAGCGTAGAGGCCCGGGATCGGCTTGTCCGCGACGTTCAGCACCTGCGCGCGCGTGTTTATTTTGACGCCGCCGAAGGTGAAGGTCACGCCACAGGTCACGGGATAGGCGCGGAATGGCGACTTCTCGATCTTCACCGCCCAGTTCGACTTTTTCGGCGTGATCCCCTTCGTGCTCTTGCCGTCGAGGTTGCCTGGATCGAACGGGACGCTCTCGTCGCAGGCGGCGTTGTATTCGTCGATCGTGTGCGCGAGCACGTCGGGATTGAGTCCGATCAGTTTCGCGAGTTCGCGAATCGTGTCCGCCTCGTGCATCGTCGCGCCGGCGTAATTGCCCTCGCGAAACAGTTTGACCGTCGTCGCGTCGAAGATCTGGTGGGCGAGCGCGCCAGGCTGCGCCAGCACGGCGCGGCCCGTCTTGGCGTAGGTGTAGGAATGCTTGTTCTCGCCCTCGTCGTAGAAGCGCTGGCCCAGCGTGTTCACGGTGACGCCGAACTTGTATTCGTAGCGGTTGGCGGAATTGCCGTGGCCGTCGTCGCGCAGGGGGATCGCGCCGTCGGGCGAGGCCGCGTCGATCGGCGTCTCGTGCGCCCCCTGCCAGTGGCCGGCGGTCTTCGCGCCCATGGCGATCAGCATTTGCAGGACTTCGCCGGTGTTGTGCTTGCTGCCGCGCACGCGCATGAAGTCGGCGCCCGGACCGAGATAACGCGCGCGCATCTCCGCGCTCGCCTGGAAGCCGCCGCTGCAACAGATGACGGCGCGCGCCGTCAAATCGTATTCGCCTTCCGCGGTCAGCACGCGCACGCCCTCGACGCAGTGCTCGCTGCCGAGAAAGCCGGTGACTTTCGAATCGCAGCGCAGTTCGATGCCCATGGAATCGGCGATTTCGCGCCAGGCCAGCAATTGTCCGAGGCCGCCGCCCACGGGCATGATCACCGCGCCAGGCTCGAAGTAATTCTTGCCGCCGACGATGACGGATTTCTCGCGCTCGAACCTGATGCCCTTCTCGATCATCCAGCGCACGCCGGCGTTGGAATTATCGACGATGAAATTCGCGAGTTCAGGGTCGATGCGACGTTCGGTGACGCGCATGAGGTCGGCGAGGAAATTGGCGCGCGTGTAAGGCGGCATGTACCAGGATTCGAATTCCGCCGCGCTCACGTCGGGCAGGAATTCCCGGATTTCCTTGCCGCCGTCGTAGGCGAAGCGGAAGCCCGTGTGCGAATAACGGGCGTTGCCGCCGAATTCCGATTTTGGCGCCTTCTCCAGCATGATCACGCGTTCGGCGCCCGCCTCGCGCGCCGCGACGGCGGCCTCGTGCGCCGCGCTGCCGCCGCCAATCACGACGATGTCACATTTTTCCTTGCGGCTCATGTTCGCTCTCCGGGGCCCCGGCGCTCGTCGGCCCGGGATGTTCTTGTCCGGCGTGTGATCGCCGTTGATGTCTCACGCTAGCGACACGCCGCGCCCCGCGTCAAGCGCGCAGCGTGCTCGCGCCTCAGAAGCGTATGACGCCCGTTCCGTTTTCCTCGACGATTTTCGTTCCGTAGGGCGCCGACAATTGTTGCGCGCGCCTGATGACCTCCCGGGCGACTTCGCCGGTGGCGAGCATGGGCCGGCCACGTTGCGCGCGTCCCCGGCCGAAGCCGAGATCGGTCGGATGCAGGCGCACCTCGACGAGTTCCCGGTTCCGGAACGAGCACCGCGCCACCGCGCTTCGCCAGAAGCGCGGACTGGCGGGATGCCCCTTCGTGTCGTTGTTGGTGCGCGCGTCGAGGAAGGCGCCGGGCGTCGCGTCGCCGCCGAGGCCGAAGCGCGAATAGGCTTCCTCGGGAAAGGCGGGGACGGTTTCGTTCATGAACACGAGATTGCCGAGGCTGTAGAAAATTGGCTTGCGCTTGTAGGTCTCGACTCCGAGCAACGTGTGGGATCCGTGGCCGGCGAAAACATCTGCGCCCGCGTCGATCGCCTCGCGCGCGAAATCCCGGATGAAATCGGCGGGTTCCTCGAGGTCGGCGCGGCTCGCCGCCGTGGCGAGGCTCTTTCCTCCGAATTCGTGACTGTGAAAGGAAACGATCACCCAGTCCGCCTGGCGGCGGGCTTCCCGGATCCAGCGCAGATTGTCCGCGGCGTCCGCGACATCGGCGGCCTTGCGCACGGCGAATTCGCCGGCGCCGACGAACCTGGCGCCCAGCAGCGTGATTTCGCTCGCGCCGGCGTTCAGGCCGGCTTCCGCCTCGCTGTAGAAATGCGCGCCGTCGCGCGATTTCGCCTTTTCGAAGCCAAGCGCCGCGCTAATGCGCCGAAGCTCGGCGATGGCGTTTTCGTCGACGGCGTATTCCGTCTTGAAGCCGAATGGATTGACGCCGGGGCGTCCGCCCATGTCCTCGCGCTGGCCGCTCGCGCGGTTCCAGGGCCGGTAGGTCGCCGTCGTCGCGATCAGCGCGACGCGGCCGCGCGGCGTGTCGACGAAGGCTGGCTTGCGGGCTTCGGCGAGATTTTGTCCCGAGCCCGCGTGGGGGATGCGGGCGGCGTCGAGATGCCGGATCGTCGCCATCAGGCCGCCCTCGCCATAGTCGAAGGCGTGATTGTTGGCGCAGGACACGACGCCGATGCCGAGCCACTTCAGTTCGTCGAGCAGTTCCGGCGGAGTCGTCATGTAGGTCCCGACGGTGATGCCCGGCGTTCCCTCGTCGGGATGGCGCACCGAACTCTCGAGATTGGCGAAGGCCACGTCGGCGCCGCGAATGACGTCGCGGAGCGCGGCGAACGCGGGTTCGCGCCCGACGCTGACGCGCCGCGTGAGCATGACGTCGCCGCCAAGGGCGATGTCGAGATCGCCGGATTCGGCTTCGTAGAGCATTCTGTTCCTCCCGTACGCGCGGCTGCCGCGTGAGTGGTCCACGCCGCGTTTCAGTTGCGTCGCCACAGGGTCAGCGAGTTTGCCCGCCGCGTCAATCCGCGGCACATTGCCGGCGAAGCGCGCGGAAGCGAACGCGCCGAACAACTCCGGGAGGACCGTTGGCATGTTGAAAATCGGGGGCGTAGAGGTTTCGACGGATCGTCCAGGCGGGCTGGGCACGCCGGTCGACGAGCGTCCTTTGCTGTTCAGACCCATCGAGATGCGCGGCGTCACGGCGCGCAACCGCATCATGCTCGGGCCGATGTCGCAATATCTGTCCATCGACGGCAATGTTTCGGACTGGCATCTGGTGCATCTCGGGCAATTCGCCCTCGGCGGCGCGGGCATCGTTTGCGCCGAGGAGACGGCGGTCGAGGCGCGCGGGCGGCGGACGCATCATTGCGCCGGCATCTACACGGACGAGCAGGCGCGCGGCTGGCGGCGCGTCACGAATTTCCTGAAGGAACTGAAGGCGACGCCCGCGATCCAGCTCGGCCATGGCGGACGGCGCAGTTCCGTGCGCTCCCCATGGGAGGGGCGCTCGCCGCTGGGCGAGAGCGACAAGGCCGCCGGGCTCGCGCCCTGGCAAACGATTTCCTCGAGCGCGATAACCCACGGGGTCGGCAGGCCGACGCCGATCGCGCTCGACCGGCGGCAAATCCGCGAGGAAATCGTCGCCTGGGCGGACGCGGCGAAGCGCTCCGCCGACGCCGGATTCGACATCGTCGAAGTGCATGGCGCGCACGGGTATCTCATCAACCAGTTTCTCTCACCGGTCGCGAACAGGCGCGACGACGCCTATGGCGGCGACCGCGAGGGCCGCATGCGGTTCGCGCTCGAACTGGTCGAGGCGGTGCGCGCGGCCTGGCCCGCGGACAAGCCGCTGTTCTTTCGCGCCTCGGTCGTCGATGGCAAGGGCGGACACTGGGACATAGACGACACCGTCGTCTTCGCGAAGGAGCTGAAGGCGCGCGGCGTGGATTTCATCGACTGTTCGTGCGGCGGGCTCGAGGGAGACTCCAGCCTGCCGGCGGTGCCGCGCTATTTGCCCGGCTACAATGTCGTCTATTCCGGGCACGTGCGGCGAGAGGCCGGGATTTCCACGGTCGTCGTCGGTCTCGTCACCGAGGCCGAACAGGCCGAGGCGATCCTGCGCGAGGGCAAGGCCGACATCATCGCCATCGCCCGGGAAATGCTGGTCGATCCCTACTGGCCGGCCCACGCGGCGCGCAAGCTGGGCCTGAAGGACTGGCTCGACGTTCTGCCGGAGAATTACGCGTTCCGGCTGGCGCCGCGCGAGGAGGAGCGCGACAAACGCAATCGGGCGCCGACGCCGGAAATTCCGTTTCGCCGAAAGGACTGAATCTGGCGGAGCAATCGCACGGGCGCGAGCATAACGCGCGGCGGACACGGGAGGACAGCCGGGCATGTCAGGACATCTGATCTCGCGGGCCGGTTTCGCGCTTGTCGTCGCGGCGCTCGCGCATTCCGGCGCGCGGGCGCAATCTGCGGCGGATTTTTTCCGCGGCCAGACCCTGCGCGTGGTCATTCCCTCCGCGCCGGGCGGGGGCCGCGTGTTCTACACGTTGCCCTTCGTCGAGTTCTTCGGACGTCACTTACCGGGCAAGCCGAACGTCCAGCCCGTGTTCATGCCCGGCGCCGGCGGCTCGATCGGCATGAACTATGCCTACAATGTCGCGCCGCGCGACGGGCTGACCATCGTCACGCCGCTCGCCGCGGTGGCTTCCGCCCAGGCCATCGGCGAGGAGTCCGTCAAATACGACGTTTCCAAAATGCACTGGATCGGGCGCACCGCCGACGCGACGCGTGTTCTGTTTTCGTGGAACGCGACGGGCATCGCGAGCCTCGAGGATTTGCGCGCGCGGGAAACGATCATCGGCTCCGCCGGTCGCGCGTCGGAGACATTCTCCAACCCGGCGATCATGAACCGGTTTCTCGGCACGAAGTTCCGGATCGTCATCGGCTACAAGGCCGCGGGCGACGTGAACCAGGCGGTGGAGAAGCGCGAGACCGACGCTGCGACGACGACCTGGAGCGGATTGAGCAACCTGCATGGCGACTGGTTTCGCGACGGCAAGGCGCGCGTGTTGTTCCAGATCGCGCTGACGAAATTGCACGACCTGCCGGACGTGCCGTTGCTGGTGGATCAGGCCGCCGACGATCTTGGCCGTCAGGTCATCGCGTTCATGTCGTCGGGCGCGGACATCGGCGAGGGCTTCGCGACTCCGCCCGGCGTTCCTCCCCATATTGTCGAGGCGCTGCGCCGCGCCTTCGACGAAACGATGCGCGATCCGGAATTTCTCGCCAACGCGGCGAAACTGAACATGCACGTCAATTCCATCACGGGCGAGGAAATGACCCGGATCGTGAATGGCGTCGTCGGCGCGCCGAAAACGGTGATCGACGCCTATATGTCGGCCATCAACGCGCCGTGACGGGGCGGCGCCTCAGGCGGGCGGCTTCCTGTCGGGGCGGATGGTTTCGTAGCCGTTCACGGAGATGTCGAAATTGTTGCCGTCGGGGTCCATGGCTCGATATTCGGCGTAATGCCGGTCGCCCGGACGTTTCTCGGGAACGCGATAGCCGTGTTCGCGGAACCGTTCCGCGACCGCCTCCGCGTCGTCGACCTGAAAGCCGAAATGATTGAAGCCGCTCGGCTTGCCGTCCATCTTGTTCGTGTGAATGGACAGATTGAGATAGCCGTCGGTGAGCGAAATGCCGCCGTTTTTCGCCCGGTTCGTGATCGTCAGGCCGAGCGCCTCGACGTAGAAGCGCGCGAGGCGTTCGGGATCCGTCGTGTTGAAAACGAGATGGCGAATTCTGGCCATGAACGCACCCGTGAAACCGTCGATGTTCGTGGCGTGTTGTACACCCGCGCCATCGAGGGTCAATTCCGGGCGTTGACCGTCGGGACGCGAAGCTGTTCCATGCGGACAACAAAAAGCGGCGCGAGGGAGCCTTCACCATGGATTGCGCGAGGAAACGTTTACGGCTGCCGATCATTCCGTGTCTCGCGATTCTGGCGATGTTCGCCAGCGCGGCCGCCCGCGCCCAGGAAGAGTTCTATCGCGGCAAGCAAATCCGCGTGATCGTCGGCACGGGCGCCGGTCAGGATTACGACATCTGGGCGCGGCTGATTGGTCGTCACTGGTCGCGGCATATTCCGGGCAACCCGGTGTTCGTCACCGAGAACATGCCGGGCGGCGGGCATCTCGTCGCCACGAATTACCTCTACAATACCGCCGCGCGCGACGGAACCGTGCTCGGCATGGTGAGCCGCAACGTCACCGACGCCGCCGTTCTCAAATTCCCGAGCGTTCGCTTCGATCCGGCGCAATTCAACTGGATTGGCAGTCCGGAGATCAATCACCGCGTGCTCTTCGCGTCCGCCGCGTCGGGAATAACGTCGGCGCGGGAGTTGTTTAGCCGCGAACTCGTCGTCGGCGCGCCGGGCATGGGGCAGGCGGTGACAACGGCGCCGATTCTGCTGCGCAACGCCGCCGGCATGAAAATCAAGATCGTGCTCGGCTATGCCGCGCCAGAGGCGATCGTTCTGGCCATGCAGCGCGGCGAGGTGGGCGGTCTCGTCGATTCCATCGGCGCGGCCGACGGCGCGCGGCGCAAATGGATCGAGTCCGGGCAAATGCGCGTGCTGTTCAGCTTCGAGCCGACGCCAATCGCCTGGCTGGGCGTTCCCACGGTCTTCGACTTTCTCGAGACCGACGAGCAAAGGCGCGTCTTTACTTTTTTCTCGGCCAATCAGGAGTTCGGCAGGCCCGTCATGGCGCCGCCGGGACTGCCGGCGGACCGCGTGCAATTGCTTCGGCGCAGTTTCGACGCGACGCTCGCCGATCCCGCTTTCCTGCGGGAAGCGCGCGGCCTCGGATTCGAGGTCACGCCGCGCACCGGCGAGGCGTTGCGGGCTCTGGTGGACGAAGCGGTGGCGACGCCCGCGGACATTCTCGACAAGGTGGCGCGCGCGGCCACGCTGGAATAGGCTCGCCGCGCGAAAGAACCGGAACAGGTTTCGAGGGAGGATTGCATGGGCAAGTGGACGAATATCTTCGCCGTCGTCGCGTTCGCGGCCCCCGGCCTCGCTGGCGCCGCGCGCGCCGCGGAAATCACCATTCTCGCCAACCAGGGCGCCCTGTCCGCCGTGCGCGATCTCGCGCCGGCCTTCGAGAAGGCGAGCGGGCACAAGGTCGTCGTCAGTTTCGATCAGGGGCCTGCGATGGCCCAAAAGATCGAGTCCGGCGCGCCGGCCGATGTCGTTTCCTCGCTGCTCGAACAGTTCGACGATCTCGTCAAACGTGGCAAGGTGGTTCCGGGTTCCTGGGTGGAATACGCCCGCGCCGGCAACGGCGTCGCGGTGAAGGCGGGCGCGCCGAAGCCCGACATATCGACGGCCGCGGCGTTCAGACAGGCGATGCTCGACGCGAAATCCATCGGCCATTCGAGCAACGGCACCGGACCCTTCAACACGGCGCTGTTCAAGCGGCTCGGCATTTACGATCAGGTCAGGGACAAGATCAAAATCATCGAGGGCCGGCCCGTGGCCGTCGCCGTCGCGGCTGGCGACGTGGAACTGGGCATCCAGCAGACCAACGTCATCCAGCCCGTGGCCGGAACGGATTATGTCGGGCCGCTGCCGCCAGAACTGATGGAATACGGGCGCTTTGGCGTCGGCGTTCTCGCGGTCTCGAAGCAGCCGGAAGCCGCGCGCGCCTTCATCGCGTTCATGACATCGCCGGAAGCCGCGCCGCTCATTCGCAAGAGCGCGATGGACATTCCCGCGAAACCGGCGCCGCGTTGACGCGGCTTCTCGCGCGGTCCTAATGTGGATGGAAATCGACATCCGGAGGAAATCATGACGCGGCCCTGTCCCGGTCCCGTTCCGCCCCGCGCGCCGCGGCTCAAGGCGCCGCCCGGCAGTTGCGATTCGCATCTGCATGTGTTCGGGCCCTATGACAGGTTCCCGCTCAACGAGGACCGTTCCTACACGCCGCCCGAGGCGACGATCGACAGCTTTCGCGAGGTGATGAAAACGCTGGGGACGCAGCGCGCCGTCATCGTTCACGGCAGCGCGCACGGTCTCGACATTCGCGCCACGATCAACGGCGTCGAGGCTCTTGGCGCCAATGGCCGCGGCGTCGCCGTGCTCGCGCCGACGGTGACGGACGCCGAACTCGACAGGCTGAACAGGGTGGGCTTTCGCGGCACGCGCGTCGTGACCAAGGTGCGCGGCGGCGTCGATCCCGGCGCGTCGCAAACGCTCGCGCGCCGCGTCGCGCCGTTTGGCTGGCATCTTCAGTTTCTGATCGACGGCCCGAACGAACTCGAGGATCTCGCGCCGCGGCTGCGCGAATTGCCGGTGCCTTGCGTGATCGATTCCATCGGCAGTTTCCGCCCGGAGGACGGGCTCGACCATCCGGCGTTCATCGTGTTCCGCAAGCTGCTCGAGACCGGAAATTTCTGGGTGAAGCTGATTGGCGCGGAGCGTCGCACCCATGCCGGCGCGCCCTTCGCGGACATGGCGCCGATCGCGCGGGCGGTGATCGAGACACGGCCCGACCGCGTGGTGTGGGGCACGGACTGGCCGCACGTGATGGCCTTCAACTATCCGGTGCCGAACGACGCCGATCTGCTCGACTGGCTCCTGCAAATCGACGTGCCGGACGCGACGCGCAAGGCGATTCTCGTCGACAATCCGGCGAGGCTCTACGGGTTCGATCCGGTTTGACATGTCGGGCGCCGCGAGGGAGCCACGCGCGTGGGAATGACGATCATCGAGAAAATCCTGGCGCGCGCCGGCGGGCTCGACGCGGTATCGCCCGGCGATTTCGTCGTCGTGAACGTCGATACCGTCGTGATGACGGATCTCGCGTTCAAACCGACGGCGCGGGAGATTTTGCGTCTCGCCGATCCGGCCCGCGTCGTCGTCGTCTTCGATCACAATGTTCCCGCTTCCGACCGGATGAGCGCGGCCGCGCACGCGGCGGGGCGGGATTTCGTCAGGCGTTTCGGGATCGAACGCTTTCACGACGTGGGTCCGCGACAGGGCATCAGCCACGTCGTCGTCGCCGACGAGGCCTATGCGTTGCCGGGGACCGTCGTCACCTGCAGCGATTCGCACACCTGCGCGCTCGGCTTCATGAATTGCGCGGCGCGCGGCGCCGGCGCGCCCGAACTCGTTTACGCGGCGGCGACGGGGAAAACCTGGTTCCGCGTTGGCGAGACCGTGCGCTACGACCTCCATGGCGTCATGCGCCCGGGCGTTTCGGCCAAGGATGTTTTCCTGCACATCGCGGGAACGTTCGGCGACCACACCAACCAGAACGTTGAATTTGGCGGGCCGGCGCTCGCGGACCTGAACCTCAACGCGCGGCGCACGCTGACGACGATGGGCGCGGAACTGAGCGCGGAATTCGTCACCTTCGAGCCGGACGCGGCGCTGATCGAGCACGTTCGCGCCCGCAATCCCGCGCCGTTCACGCCCGTCTGGCCCGATTCCGACGCGCGTTACGCCGCGCGCCGCCGGCTCGACCTCGACGCCATCGAGCCGCTTGTCGCGCGTCCCGACGCGGTCATCAAAAACACCGCGCCGCTCGCGGAGGCCGCGGGCGAGCCAATCCACCAGGCTTTCATCGGATCTTGCTCCAATGGCACGCTGGACGACATCGCCGACGCCGCGCGCGTCGTGCGGGGGCGTCAGGTGGCGCCGGGCGTGCGGTTTCTCGTGACGCCGGGTTCCAGCGCGATCCTGCGGGCCGCGTCCGCCGCCGGTTACGTGCAAACTTTGCTCGACGCCGGCGCCGTGGTGACGCCCGCGACCTGCGGCGCCTGCTTCGGCGGCCACATGGGGGTGCTGGGCCCCGGCGAAATCTGCGTCACCTCGAGCACGCGGAACTTCAAGGGGCGCATGGGCGATCCTTCCGCGCGCATCTACATGGCGTCGTCCGCCACGGTCGCGGCGTCGGCCATCGCGGGCCGCGTCGCCAGCGCCGCCGGTGACACGGAGGCGTCCGCATGAGCGCGATCGCGGGCCGCGTGTGGAAGTTCGGCGACGACATCAACACGGACCTGATGTTGCCGGGCTCGCTCACCTACGCGTCGGAAGACGCGCAAAAGCGCGCGGTGTTTTCCGCGAACCGGCCAGGCTGGGTCGATCTCGTCGCCGCGGGCGACGTCATCGTGGGCGGACGCAATTACGGCATCGGCTCGAGCCGGCCCGCCGCGCGTTCGCTGCGCAATCTCGGGCTCGGCTGCCTGCTGGCGGAGTCGATCAACGGTTTGTTTTTCCGCAACGCGGTCAACTATGGCTTTCTCGCGCTGGAATGTCCGGGCGTGTCGGACCTGTTCGAGGAAGGCGATATCGCCGAATTGTCGCCGGCGGACTGGCGCGTCCGCAACCGGCGCACTGGCGGACATGTCGCCGTGGCGCCCGTGCCGGAGGGATTGCTGACGATCGTGCGGGGCGGCGGCGTCTATCCACTGCTGGAGCTGCAAGGCCTCGTGTCCGCGCACACGCTGGGCGAAAAAGGCAAACGCGCGGCGACTGTTCGGGAGTGAAAGGCGAACCATGGCCAAACCTGATTCTGGAACGAGCGCCGCGTATCGCGCGCTGATCGAATCGCAGGAGCCGCACACGACCGTTTTCGGCGCGACGGCGCATCACGCGCAGCTCGCGCAGGCGGCGGGGTTCAAGGCGTTCGGGGTCTCCGGCTCGAACCTCAGCACGCACATGCTGGGAATGCCCGACGCGGGGCTGACGACCATGACGGAGCTCGTGGATTGCGTGCGCAACATCTGCCGCGCCGTCACGATTCCCGTGCTCGTCGACATCGACACGGGGTTCGGCAACGCCATCAACACGCGGCGCACGGTCGAGGAGGTCATCCGGGCGGGCGCAGCGGGCGCGTTTCTGGAGGATCAGGTCGCGCCCAAGCGGTGCGGATGGGTGAAGGGCAAGGAACTCGTAGATCTGGAGGAAGCCGAGGGAAAGTATCGCGCCGCCTGCGACGTGCGCGACGAACTCGATCCCGATTTCATCTTGATGGCGCGCACCGACGCGCGCGGCGCGGTCGGGGGCGGCTTCGACGAGGTCGTGCGCCGCGGCCACGCCTATCTGAACGCCGGCGCCGACGTGCTCTATGTCGAGGCGCTGCAGAACCGCGAGGAAATTCGACGCTTCCGCGAGATTTTTCCCTCCTGCCCGCTGACGGTCTCCATACGCCCTTTGCTGAGCGAGGCGGAGATGGCGGAATTCCGGATTTGCACGGCCTGGCTGCACATCGCCAAGTTTGGCGCCGTCGCGATGTACGATTTCCTGAAGAAATACCAGCGCGAGGGACGGCAAGTCTGGGAGGACTTCCAGGTCGAGACGCAAAACCATCCGCTCGGCGGCTTCGGTCTGTTCGAACTCACGGGGTTTCCGGCGCTGACGGAACTCGAAAAGAAATATCTGCCGGCCCGACGCTTCGAGAAATACGAGGAGTCCATCGGCATGTACGATCCGCGCGCGAACGCGAAGGGGACTTGAGGCTCGTGGGCCGTCGGTTTTTTTCGAACGGCGCCCGCGGCGCCCTCGGCGTCGTGATCGGCGTGCTGTTCGGCTGCGCCGTCGCGCGGGCCCAGCCCGCGGACGAGTTTTACAAGGGCAAGAGGATCACCATCACCGTGGGCACGGCCGCGGGCGGCGACTACGACATCTGGGCCCGCGAAATCGGCCGCTTCATGGCGCGCTATCTGCCGGGAAATCCGGTTTTCGTGACGCAGAACATGCCCGGCAGCGGTTTCATCGTCGCGACGAACTATCTCTACAACATCGCGCCGCGGGACGGCACGGCGATCGGCATGGTGAGCCGGAACATTCCCCACAGCGGCGCGCAGGAGCTTCCGGGCGTGCGTTTCGACGCCGGGAAATTCCACTGGCTCGGTACGCCCGAGGGCGGCAACAGGGTCTGTTTCGCGCGTTCGGATTCCGGAGTCGAAAAGGCGGAGGATCTTTTCACGCGCGAGCTGATCGTCGCGGGAACGGGGAGCGGCTCGGGCATTTCGGCGACGCCGGCGTTGCTGAAAAACCTGCTGGGCATGAAACTGAAAATCGTCGAGGGCTACCGCAGCGTCGACGATGGCGCGCTCGCGATGGAGCGTGGCGAGGTGCAGGGCATTTGCGAGACGTGGACGGCGTTCAACCAGCGGCGGCCCGCGTGGATTCCCTCGGGTGGCGCGCGCGCCCTGCTCGGCTTGGAGAAGTCCCCGGTCGAGGGAACGACCATCCCCACCGTTTACGATTTCCTGAAAACGGACGAACAGCGGGACGTTGTCGCCTTTTACGCGTCGAGCATCGAACTGGGGCGCCCGATGCTGGCGCCGCCCGGCGTGCCGCCGGCGCGCGTGGCGCAATTGCGCGCCGCTTTCGACATGGCGTTGAAGGATCCTGAATTCATCCAGCACGCGAAGGAGCTTGGCCTGCGCTTGTCGCCGAGGAGCGGCGTCGAGGTCGAGGCCATGGTGAAGGCGATTCTGGCGACGCCGCGGGATCTCGTGAAGAAAATGGAAAGTTTGACCGCGAGTCGCTAGGCTCGCGTCGCGCCGCGCCGGCGACGGAAGGATCGGAATTTCTCATGGATGTGTTCGCGCCGTTTCGCGTCGGCCCCTTCAATCTTCGCAACCGTTTCGTGATGGCGCCGCTGGCGCGCGCCCGCTCGGACGCCAGTCGCGCGCCGACGGCCATGGTCGCGGACTATTACGCACAGCGGGCGACCGCCGGGCTGATCGTCACGGAGGCGACGAGCGTTTCGCCGATGAGCGTCAGCCGGCCCGGCGCCTCCGCCATCTTCAGCGATGGTCAGGTCGAGGGATGGCGCGGCGTCGCGGAGCGGGTTCACGCCGCGGGCGGGCTGATCTTTCAGCAACTCTATCACCTCGGGCGCAAGTCCGATCCTTCGCGAACGCCGGGCGGCGCGCTTCCCGTCGCGCCCTCGGCCATCGCCGCGCGCGGCGAGGTGCATGGCGTCAACGGTCCAGTCCCCTTCGCCGTGCCGCGCGCGCTTGGCCTCGATGAAATCCCCGGCGTCGTCGCGGAGTTTCGCGCGGCCGCGGAAAACGCGCGGCGCGCCGGCATGGACGGCGTCGAGATTCACGGCGCCAACGCCTATCTCATCGACCAGTTCCTGCGCGGCGGCTCGAACACGCGCACGGACAATTACGGCGGCGCCGTCGAAAATCGCGCGCGCCTGTTGCTCGAAATCGTCGATGCTCTCGCGGCTGTTCTCGGACGCGACCGTGTCGGCGTCCGCCTCTCGCCGCACGCCCATGGCGACGGCATTTTCGACGCCGATCCCGTCGCGACCTTCGGTTACGCGGCGGGGGAATTGAACCGCCGCGGCATTGCGTATGTCCATCTCATCGAAGGCTCGACGCCGGGACTCCGGCAGACTCCGGCGGACCCGTCGAAGGCGCTCATGCCGGTCGTGCGCGCCGCTTTCAGGGGGCCGCTGATCGTCAACGGCGGATACGATCTGGCGAGCGCCAACGCGGTCATCGCGTCGGGCGCGGCCGATCTCGTGGCCTTTGGCGCGCTCTATATCGCCAACCCCGATCTCGTCGCTCGATTTCGCCGCGGCGCGCCGCTCAATCCCCCCGATCTCGCGACGTTTCACGAAGGCGGCGCGAAGGGATACATCGATTATCCCATGCTCGCCTGACGCGATCG
The DNA here is from genome assembly GCA_903884435.1 of uncultured Hyphomicrobiales bacterium. Taxonomy (GTDB): domain Bacteria; phylum Pseudomonadota; class Alphaproteobacteria; order Rhizobiales; family Beijerinckiaceae; genus Terripilifer. The sequence goes on from CAISEY010000307.1 coordinate 31,346, forward strand.
CCGCCGGGCGGCGACGCCTCGATCCGGGAGCCGGAGATCGAAAGGGATCATCCGTCGAGGCCGGCGATGGCTTTGATGGAGGCTCCACGCCGGGGCGATCGCGCGTCCGCCAATGACGCCTGATCCCGCGGAGCGGCCGCCTCTTTCCTCGTGAGGCACGACAATCGACGACGCCAGCGCGCGCGGGCGAGAAACTATCCCGCCTGAGTCTTTTGCAGTCGCCACAAATGCCGGACGATCTGTTCTTTTTCGGAGGCGGGGCCGGAGAAGACGACGCGGCCTTCCTCCAGAACGATGGCGTCGTCGGCGATGCGCAGGGCTTCGTTGACGTTCTGCTCGACCAGCAGAACCGACACGCCGAAACGGTCGCGCAATTTCGCGATCATCTCGAACATGCGCTGCACCAGGATCGGCGCGAGGCCGGCCGAGGGCTCGTCGAGCAGCACCAGTTTCGGGCGTGTCATCAGGGCGATGGAGAGGGCGAGCATTTGCCGTTCGCCGCCGCTGAGGACGCGCGCCTTCGCGCGCCGGCGCTCGGCGAGAATCGGGAAGGTCTCGTAGATTTCCGCGAAACGCGCCGCGTGAACCGCGGCGTCTCCCGCGAGCCGCAACGCGCCCATGCGCAGGTTGTCCTCGACCGCGAGATTGGCGAAGACGTTGCCTTCCTGCGGCACGAGGCGGATGCCGCGCCCGGCCAGCCGGAACGGTTTGTCGCCGGTGATGTCCTCGCCCGAGAACGTGACCTTGCCGCCGCGCGTGGGGAGCACGCCGTAAATGCCCTTGAGCAGGGATGTCTTGCCCGCGCCATTGTGGCCGAAAAGGCCAACGACGCGTTTTTCGGCGACCGCGAGATTGACCGAGTGCAGCACGGGGAAGGCGCCGTGGGCGATGTCCAGTCCGCGGACTTCAAGCATTGTAGACGCGCCCCAGATATTCGCGGATGACCGTTTCGTCGCCCAGCACGCGGTCCGCCGTGCCCGAGGCGATGACATGCCCGCCCTGAAGCACGCAGACCTGGTCGGCGACCTCGCGCACGAGATCGACGTTGTGTTCGACGAGAAAGGCGGCGCGCCCCTCGGCCTTCACGAGGCCGCGGACAAGATCGATGACGCGCGGAACGAGATCGATCTCGACCCCAGCCGCGGGTTCGTCGAGCAGCAGAACGCGCGCGCCCGTCGCGACGGCGCGCAGCAACGACACGAGCTTTTGCTGGCCGAAGGGGAGTTCTCCCGCCGGTCTGTCCGCGACGCCGTCCAGCGCGACGGCGCGCAGCAGGTCCATTGCTTTCTCGCGGTTGGCGCGTTCCTGGGCGCGCGCGGCGGGCAAAAACAGCCCGGCGAGCGTTTCGCCGCTCTGGCCGGGCATGGCCACGAGAAGGTTTTCCCGCGCCGTGAGAAAAGGGAAAATTCGCACGTCCTGGAAGCTGCGGCAGACACCGTGGCGCACGGTGTCGTGCGGTTTGACGCCCGTGAGCCTTTCGCCATCGACGTAGATGTCGCCCGATTTTGGCGGGAAGACGCCGCAGACCAGATTGATGATCGTCGTCTTGCCGGCGCCATTGGGGCCGATGCAGGCCGTCACCTGGCCCGGCGGAATGTCGATCGTCACGTCCTCGAAGACGAAGACGCCGCCGAAATTCATCGCGAGTCGGTCGATGCGGAGACCCTTATTCCCGGAAGTCATGTTCCCCCACGAGTCCGCGGCGACGGAAAATCATGAGCCCGATCAGCAACAGGCCATACATGGCTTGCTGGATCGGCCCGACATATTGACTGGGAAGACCGAGATAGCGCAGCGACTCGTTGAAGGCGATGAGCAGAACGACGCCCAGCACCGACCCGGTCGTGCTGGCGAGCCCGCCGACGCCGATGTAAACGAGAACGAGGATGGAGGCGTCGAGCGTGAACAGCGTCGGATCGATGTAGAAAAGCGTCGCGGCGTAGAGGCCGCCCGCGAGGCCGGTGAGCGCGCCGGCGAAGCTCCAGACGATCATCTGGAAGCGGCGCGGGTCCTTGCCGAGCGCGGCGAGCGCGTCGGGCCGGTCGCGCGTCGCGCGAAGGGCGCGGCCAAGCGGCGCGTCCACGAGTCGCTTGCAAAGCAAAACGCAAAGAATGGCGAGGGCCAGCGTCGTCGCGAAACGCGCGCTGGAGGAGGCGAAGAGCCAGGGCAGTTTCAGCCCGTGCAGGCCCTCGCTGCCTTCCACCCGCGGCGCGAGGAGATCGGAAGAGCGTCGTGTAGGGAAAGAGTGTAGGCTATA